>DASRLB010000273.1:0-2676 GCA_035648695.1 Acidobacteriaceae bacterium
TAGTCGCCGCGGTCGGGCGAGCCGAGCAGCGTGGCGCCCTTGTCGACGACGAGCGTCAGGTTCGACTTCAGCACCAGCGGGCCGGTGACGAAGACGCCGCCGGAAATTTTTACCGTTCCGCCGCCGCCCTTCGACGTGCAGGCGTCGATGGCCTTTTGGATGGCGGCCGTGTCCTTGGTGACTCCGTCGCCCTTGGCGCCGAACTCGTGGACGTTGCAGGTCATTCCGCCGCCACTGGGGAGAGCCCATGCGATCGGCGCGATCGCCAATGCTGCTATTCCTGCCAAAATTGCGAGACGCATCGTGTACCTCAAAGAAAATCTGTCAGACAGCTCGACAGCCATCTTACATACCCGAAACGCTCATCGTCGCCGCAACTCCCAATTTCTTTCAGGCGGTCTCGGTCTCCGCATCCGCCTTCCCAACGGTCGCAACTCGCATCTATCCTTTTTGACATGCCTATCGACGCACACCTCAACACCCCCGGCCACCTCCCCTCACCCGACACGCTGGTCAACATCCCGCGCCTCGTCACCGCCTTCTACGCCCTCCACCCCGACGCCGCCATCCCCACCCAGCGCGTCAGCTTCGGGACGTCAGGCCACCGCGGCTCCGCATTCGACACCGCCTTCAACGAGGACCACATCCTCGCCATCACCCAGGCCATCTGCGACTATCGCCACGCGGAATGCACCACCGGCCCCCTCTTCCTCGCGCAGGACACGCACGCCCTCTCCGAGCCCGCCTTCACCGCCGCCCTCGAAGTCCTCGCCGCCAACCGCATCGCCGTCTTCATCGACAAAGACCTCGGCTACACCCCGACGCCCGCTCTCTCGCACGCGATCCTCACGTATAACGCCGCCAACCCCGGCAAGCCGCAAGCCGACGGCATCGTCATCACGCCCTCGCACAATCCCCCCGAAGACGGCGGCTTCAAATACAACCCACCCAACGGCGGCCCAGCCGACACGACAGCCACCAAGTGGATCGAAAACCGCGCCAACGACCTCATCGCCGCACATCTCAACGGTGTAAAGCGTATCCCCTTCTCGCAGGCCCTCGCCGCCGGCACCACCCACCGTCACGACTTCATCTCCGCCTACGTCGCCGACCTAGCGAACGTCATCGACTTCGCTGCCTTGCGCGGAACCACCTTGAAGCTCGCGGTCGATCCCCTCGGCGGCGCCGGCGTCCACTACTGGCCCCGCATCGCCGAGCAATACGGTTTACAAAATGACAGTGAAACTGGGACAAACTTAGCCGTCCTCAATCCCTACGTCGACCCCACCTTCCGCTTCATGACCCTCGACTGGGACTCGCGCATTCGCATGGACTGCTCCTCACCCTTCGCGATGGCGAGCATGATCGCCAACAAATCAAAATTCGACGTAGCCTGGGGCTGCGACACCGACCACGACCGCCACGGCATCGTCACCTCCACGACCGGCCTGCTCAACCCCAACCACTACCTCGCGGTCTGCATCCAGTACCTCTTCACGCACCGCCCGGACTGGTCCGCCAAAGTCGGCATCGGCAAAACCCTCGTCTCCTCAAGCATCATCGACCGGGTCGCGAAAGGCCTGAACCGCAACATGTTGGAAGTGCCAGTGGGTTTCAAATGGTTCGTCGATGGTCTCATCGACGGCACCCTCGGCTTCGTCGGCGAAGAGTCGGCCGGCGCCACCTTCCTCCGCCGCAACGGTTCGGTCTGGACGACCGACAAGGACGGCCTCATCTGCGGTCTGCTCGCCGCCGAAATGACCGCCGTCACCGGCAAAGACCCCGGCCTCCTCTACGCCGACCTCACCGCAAAGTACGGCTCCCCCGTCTACCAGCGCATCGACGCCGCAGCCACCAAGGAAGAAAAGGCCAAGCTCGCCAAACTCTCACCCTCGCAAGTCACCGCAAAAACTCTCGCCGGCGAAGCGATCACGGCCATCCTCACCGAAGCCCCCGGTAACCACGCCAGCATCGGCGGCTTAAAAGTCACCACCGAAAACGGCTGGTTCGCCGCTCGCCCCTCCGGCACCGAAGACGTCTACAAAATCTACGCCGAAAGCTTCAACGGCCCCGACCACCTCAAGCAAATCCAAACCGAAGCCAAAGCCCTGGTCGCGTCCGCCATCGCATAAACCTACCGCCAAATATGTCATCCTGAGCCTAGCGAAGGACCCGCTTCTCGCTCCTGCCTACAGAATCCTCACAGGATGTGACAGATAGAGATAATAATTGCAAATAATTGTCGGGGATGTGCGATCAGGAAAGAGACTACGGGCCGCCTGTACATGGATACGCCGTTCAATGTAAAAAGGGCCGATGCGAGTTTGCCACACCCGAAGCCTCCGCATTCTCACGCCTCCTCAACTGAAATAAATAGCCAAGTCTGGCCACCATTCATGCGGTCGAATTTGAATCCTGCCTTGTGGCTCCGTTCGTCTCTCCGTGGTTCACCTTTGGCCGGAGATGCATCTACCAACTCGAATAGATTCATTTCGCCATCGGTTTCGTGATTGACAACGACAAGCATCTTGCCATCTAAGCCGTCGAGTGCTTTCCGCAACTGCTCAACCGTCATAAGCAACTCCTGATCTCGCAGCCAGCGTATCACCCGCTGATGTTGAAAGTGTGGACTGTGAACAGCCTTTGGCGCATGATGGGGCTCGCACACAGCTACCC
>DASRLB010000274.1:0-15229 GCA_035648695.1 Acidobacteriaceae bacterium
GAGCAGCCCGCCCTGGTCCAGCACCAAACCGCGGAAGCCTACCAGCCCGCCCTTCGTACGCCCGATGCCCGCGCGCCCGAAAGCGACCTCGACGCCGGCATCGTCACCACCGTCCCTCACTATGAGAACGCGCTCTCCGAAGGCACCGTCCTCCGCGCCCGCCTGGTCGGCGAGCTTTCTACGGCGAATACCAAACAAGGCTCGCACTTCGTCGCGACGCTTTCGCGCAACGTCGAGCACGACGGCAGCGTCATCCTCCCTGTCGGCGCCACCATTGAAGGCCGCATCTCCGAGGTCCGCGGCGGCCATCGCCTCGGCTCCGCCGCCGCCATCCATCTGGTCCCCGAAACGGTGACCCTGCCCGACGGCACCCTCTATCGCCTCGACGCGCAACTGATCGACCTCGACGCCGGCCGCAACACCCGCGTCAACAGCGAAGGCACGGTGGTTGGCAACGACCACACCGCCGGCCATCTGACCACGCTCGGCGCGACCACCGGCGGCGGCGCCATCGCTGGCGCGATCCTCGGCGGAGGCCCCGGCCTGCTCATCGGCGCAGGCGTAGGCGCGGGCGTCGGCACCGTTATCTGGCTCCGCCAGGACCGTCAGCAGACGCTTCCGGAAGGCACCGAGCTGGTCTTCAGCCTCAACCGGCCGATGGAAATCACCCCGACTGCGCCGCTGCGGAATTAAAACGAATCATTCACCTGCGCCAGCAACCGCTTCCAGTTCTTCTGGTTGCGCCTGTAGCTCTTTTTCAGGTCCTCCAAAATCCGCCCGAAATCCGCATTCTCCTGCATGCCCCGCCACGCCGGATTCTTCTCAAACCACGGGAAATTCTCATTTCCCAGATAGATCGCCCGCCGCAGCCAATGGAGCGCCTCGGACGCATCGCCCTCCACCGCGAAATACGTTGCCAGCCGATACGCCATCTCGCTGTCCGCCTCGGCCGCCGACAGCGTTTCCTCCAAAATGAACTCCGCCGCTTTCTGCCGCTCGCCCATCTGTACGTAACACATGGCGATCGTCGGGAACACAATCCGCAGCGAAGCGTCGTCCTCAATCACCTTCTCCAGCGTCTCGACCGCCAGTGAAAGCTGCCCTTCGCGCATCTGCTGGTACCCCAGCGAAATTCGCAGCAGCGGCTGTTTCGGCTCCAGCGTCAGGCCTTTGCTAATTTCATCCGCGGCAAGCTCAAGCTGGTTCTGATACTGATACACCCGCGCGCGGTGGTTGTAGATCATCGCCGCATTCTGCGGATTCAGGCGCAGCGAAGTATTGAACTGGTCCAGCGCATCCTCATACATGCCATCGATCCGCAGCGTCATCCCCGCGACCAGATGCACGTTCCAGTCGTTCTTCGCGGTCTGCAAAAGATGTTCGATCCCGTGCCGCGCGCTCTCTTTTTCACCGCGCGAAAGCAGCATATAAATCCGATACAAATTTGCTTCCACCGACGACGAATCCAGCGTCAGCGCGCGATCGAAAGCCCGCCGCGCTTCCAGCACATGCATCTGCCCACCCAGCCCATGCTGCGCATACTGCAGATGCGTAATTCCCAACCCGGTCCACGCCGGCGCATACTCCCCATCCCGCGCCACGACCGCTTCGAACATCGTGCGCGCGCGGTCCAAATCTTCGCGATTCCCCGTACGCGACATGAACGACGACAGCAGCGCCCGCGCCTGCAAATACTCTTCCGACGCATCGTTCTGCAACGAAGTCTCGCCGCCGGTCGAGACGTTCAACTCGCCTACACCGTGCAATTCCGCAAAGACCTCATCGCACACTTCGCTCTGCACCGCGATCAGATCGAACGACCCCACATTGATCGAGCCACCCGTCCGCACACTTTGACCCGGAACATCCAGCAACTGCCAGTTCAGGTCGAACCCCTTATCCGACCGCAGAAAACTCCCGGCCAGCACGAACCTCACCAGCAGCTTCCGACCCACGCTCAGCGGATCGAGCTGCTGCGTGGCCACATTCATCAACGCGCTCGAAGGCCTCACCACCAGCGACGGCACTTTAGCCAGACGAGCGGCGAGCGCATCGGCCAGCGCATAGCCGTACAGCCGAGTCGCGTCCGGTGGACCAAGGTTTACAAACGGCAGCACCACAATGCTGTTCTGTTTGGTCGAAACCCCTGCCCCGCTCTCGCGAAACCTCTCCGCCAGCATCGACAAAATTCCCGTCGACCGCTTCTCTTCCTCCGGAGTTTCCAAATCCAGCCGTTGCTGCGCGGGCATATTCGTGGCGCCCTCGCCGGGCATAAACACCGAGTCCAGTTGCAACGCCTTCAGCACCGTCTTCAGCGCCTCGCGCACGTCCGCGGCCGAACTGAAGCGCTCCGCCGGTTGCTTCTCCAGGCAGCGGAGAATCACGCTCTCCAGCTCCCGCGGAATCTCCGGGACAATTTCGCGCAGCGACGGCGGCGCAGCGAATTGAATCGCTCGAATACTCTGCAACTCCTGTGCATCCGGCCGGTGAAACGGATGGCGCCCGCTCACCAGTTCGTACAGGATCAGGCCCAGCGCAAAAATATCGGTCTGTATGCTGCTCTGCCCCGTCACAAACTGCTCAGGAGCCATATAGGCGATGGTCCCGCCGCGGGCCGTGTATGTATCGCCCGGCAACGCGGCAATCGCCTCCGCCGGCAACCCGGGTTCGAGATCCACCTGCTGCTCGCGCTTCAACTGCCGCGCCAAACCGAAGTCCAGAATCTTGATCAGCCCGCCATCGGTCAGCATCACGTTCGCGGGCTTCAAATCGCGATGAAAAATTCCGAGATTATGCGCCGCTGCCAGACCGTCCGAAATCTGTATTCCGCTCGACAGCACAAGCTGGGTGCTCGCCGGCCCCTCGGCAATCACCTTGTCCAGCGACTTGCCGGGAATGTACTGCATGACGATGTAGGCTTCATCATCCGCCTCGCCCACCTCGTAAATCGAGCAGACATTCGGATGGTCGATCGCCGACGCCAGCCGCGCCTCGCGAAGCTGCATCGCGCGAACCTGCTCCTGCGTCTGCGTGCCCCGCTTCAGCAGCTTCAACACCACCGGCCGCTGCAACTGCGTGTCGTTGGCGAGAAACACAACGCCGCTGCCGCCCGCGCCGATCTTGCGGACGAACTCATACTGTTTGATCACACGGCGCTTCATACCCAATTATTGCAGCTTCGATGCGCATAGATTGTGAATCGCTCGTCGTCACGCGTGCGATTTCGCAGTCGGGCAAAGTGTATTCTGTGTGTTTGTATTGGAGATTTCTCGATGGCAATGTTTCAAATCAAGACCGCGCTCGGTTGTTGCACCGGCATCGCAGCCGCGCTCTTTTGTTGCACCGGACTCGCACAGCAGCCTGCAACAACCACCTTGCAACCGCTGCCGCCGCACCTCATGACGGGCATCGGCAACGCCTCCATCGACATCACCACTACCAGCCCCGACGCAAAGCTCTGGTTCGAGCAGGGCCTCAACCTCCTGCACGACTTTTGGGACTTCGAGTCCATCCGCTCCTTCGAGCAGGCCACCAAAGCCGATCCCAAATGCGCCATGTGCTGGTGGGGCCTTTATGAGGCGGAAGGATTTCGCGGCGACGACGACAAGACCGAATCCAAAGAAGCTCTCGCCAACGCAAAGAAATTCGCAAAACACGCCACCGAACCCGAGAAGCTCTACATCAAAGCCGCCGTGCAAAGCGAAGGCCATCCCCGCCGGTCGCGCAAGCATGATGACGATGACAACGCTCCGCACAAGGACTCCGACGAAACCAAGACCTTCCGCAAGCTCGTCGCTCTAAGCCCTCAGGACCCGGAGGCAAGAATCTATCTCGCGGAGTCGCTGCTCGACGGCTTCAAGAAGAATGGCGAACCGCGCGACGGTACCGTCGAAGGCCAGGCCATTCTCTCGCAGACTCTCCTCGACCACCCCGACGACTCCGCCGCCAACCACTACTGGATCCACGCCGTCGAACCCGGCAACCACCCCGAGCTCGCTCTCGCCAGCGCGCGCAAGCTCGCCCGCCTTGCTCCTGCCAGCGGCCACATGGTGCATATGCCCGGCCACATTTTTTATCGCACGGGCGACTACGAATCCGCGCGCATCTCGTTCCAGAACTCCATGGACACCGACGCCGCCTACATGCGCGGCCAGCACGTTCCCGTCGACGACGACTGGAACTACGTCCACAACATGATGTACCTCATCGCCGACCTGCTCGAAGAAGGCCGCATGAAGGAGGCGTCCGAAGTCTCGCAGAAACTGAACCAGGCGCGCGGCCAGACCCGCGCCACGCTCTACAACTTCAGCACCCGCGACGGCCTCACGCGCCTCAACGTTGCTCTGCCCGTCGCCCTGCGTGCCGCGGACTGGACCAAGGCGTCTTCGATGCTCGAAGCCAGCGCCCCCGACAAGGCGCTGAAGAATCTCACCTGGCTGCGCGGCGCTTTGCTCGAATACACGCTCGGCATGAAGGCCCTCGACGCATCCAACATCGCCGACGCCTCCAAACACCTCGACGCCCTCAACGCCGCGCTGAAGGCCAAGCCCGCGGAGTCCAAAATGTCCGACATGCCCATGCCCGGCGCGCCGCCGATCGATATGGAGATGGGCCCCGCCCACACCTTCATGGACGTCGCCGACCTCGAACTGCAGGGCGCCGTCCTCACCGCCCAGAGCAAGCCCACAGAAGCCGACGCCGCCTTCAAAAAGGCCACCGATGCGGAAGTCGCCCTCGGCTACCGCGAGCCTCCGTACTACATCCGTCCTGTGGGCGAAACCCGCGGCGACGCTCTCCTCCGCGCCGGCCGTTACGCCGAAGCCAGGCAGGCTTACGAAGACGCGCTCAAGGAGCGCCCCGACTCCGGCTTTCCGCTCTACGGCATCGCCCGCGCCGACGCGGCAGCCAAGAACGACGCCGCAGCCACAGCCGACTACAAGCGCCTGCTTGCCGCCTGGCCCCACGCCGACCCCGATCTCCCCCAACTGAAAGACGCCCACACCTGGCTCCAGCACCACCCAACCGCCGCCGCAGAATAAAAATTTGTCAGACAGCCAATCCGAACGTTACTGCATCGTAATCCGAGAAAGCGTGTATCCACGCCTAAAGCACGCTGCCACTTTCAATTTTCCGGGTTTGCATGATTCCTACGATTCTTCTGATCGACGACAACGCGATCCAGGCTGCAACCCGCCAGGCAATTATCAAGCGAGCAGCTTACTTCGTCATCGCCGTACTCAGCCCGGAGCGCGCGCTCGAACAATTCCGCAACCGCGAATTTCCCGCCGAAATCGACCTCATCATCACCGACCACGTCATGCCCGGCCTCACCGGCGCGGAGTTTGTGCGCAAAGTGCGCGAGTTTTCGCCCGACGTCCCCATCCTGGTCATCAGCGGCATGGAAGAAGCGGAAGAAGAATACGAGGGCCTCAACGTCCATTTCCGCCTCAAGCCGCTGCTGCCGGACAACCTCCTGGCCATCGTCCATCAGCTCACCCACAAGCCCGAAGCGGAGAATCCCGGTCCGCCGCTCGAAGCCGAATAGCGCACACCCCTCCCCACCACCCCGCATAGTTTGAGAGAATAGCGCAGAAGGACTCCGCGCCCGCAATGTCTCATCCCATGCCGTCGTTCGGCAGCTTCTCCCTCATCCTCGCGCTTGCGCTCAGCGTCTACACGCTCTGCGCCGGCACTCTTGCCCTGTGGGCGATCGCCAAGGGCCGCACGCTCGCCATCTCCTCCGAGCATCTCCGCGAAACCGCCCGCCGCGCGGGCATCGCCAGCTTTATTGCCCTCTCCTGCGCCGCATTCGCGCTGGTCTGGGCTTCCTTCACCAACGACTACTCCGTCGCCTACATCCTGCACCACACCAACCGCGCTCTCGAATCCAAGTACAAATTCTCCGCCCTCTGGTCCGGCCAGGAAGGCTCGCTGCTGCTGTGGGCGTGGCTGCTGTCGGCTTACGGATTCGTCCTGCGCCTGCGCCACAAGGTCGATGTCACACTCTCGGCCTACGCTTCGACGATCCTCGCGGCAATTCAGATCTTCTTCCTGCTGCTGCTGAACATCGCCGCTCCGCCGTTCTCAATCGCCCCCGGCCCGCTGGCCCGCGACGGCTTCGGCCTCAACCCGCTGCTCCAGTACGCCGAAATGATCATCCACCCGCCGATGCTCTACCTCGGCTACGTGGGTTTCTCGGTCCCCTTCGCCTTCGCGCTCGGCGCTCTGATGATGCGTTACCCCGGCGAAAAGTGGATCCACATCACCCGCAAGTGGACGATGGTCACCTGGCTCTTCCTCACCTGCGGCATCTGCCTCGGCATGCACTGGGCCTATGCCGTCCTCGGCTGGGGCGGCTACTGGGGATGGGATCCGGTCGAAAATGCCAGCTTCCTTCCCTGGCTCACCGCGACGGCCTTCCTGCACTCGGTGATGATGCAGGAAAAGCGCGGCATGATGAAGATCTGGAACGTCTGGCTCATCTTCATCACCTTCCTCCTCACCATCCTCGGCACGCTGCTCACGCGCTCCGGAATCGTCAGCTCCGTCCACGCCTTCGCGCAGAGCTCCATCGGCAGTTGGTTCACCACCTTCATGGTGCTGATCTTCGTCGTCTGCCTGTTCACCTTCTTCTACCAGTACGACCACCTGAAGTCCGAAAACAAGCTTGAATCGCTGGTCTCCCGCGAGTCCAGTTTCCTGTTCAACAACCTCATTCTCCTGGTCGCCTGCTTCGCCGTCCTCTTCGGAACACTCTTCCCTGTCCTCAGCGAGTTCTACAACGGCACCAAGGTTACGATGGGCCCGGACTACTTCAACCCCGTCATGGTCCCCATCGGCCTCTTCCTGCTCTTCCTCACGGGAGTAGGCCCGCTGCTGCCGTGGCGCTCGACCTCCCTGCGCGCCATTCGCCGCAACTTCATCCTGCCGTCGATTGCGATCCTCGTCACCGCCATCGTCCTCATGATCGCCGGCGTCCGCCCCTGGACCGACGACGAAGCCGGCGGCGGCATCTACGCGCTGGTCTGCTTCGCGCTCAGCGCCGGAGTCATCACCGCCATCACCTCCGAGTTCCTGCGCGGAGCCGGCGTCGTCCGCACCCAGTCCGGCAAAAACCTGTTCCTCGCCAGCATCCTGCTGGTTCGCCGCAACACTCGCCGCTACGGCGGATATCTCATCCACTTCGGCATTGTCGTCATGTTCATCGGGCTGGCTGGCTCGGCGTTCAAGCAATCCAAAGAGCTGGAAATGGCCTTCGGAGACACCCTGCAAATCGGCTCCCTGCGCATCGTCTGCCAAAGCTACTCGCAGGATTCCAACGCCAACTTCGACACCGACTACGCGATCCTCGACGTGTACAACGGCAATAAGAAGATCACGAGGCTCACGCCCGAGAAGCGTTTCTACACCGCGTCACAAACCCCGCTGACGGTCGTCGCAATCCACTCCACTTTGGCGCGCGACCTCTACACCGTCTTCATGGGCCGCAACCCCGAAACCGACCGCCCCATTATCAAGGTCTTCCTCAACCCGCTGGTCAACTGGATATGGATCGGCGTCTTCATCGTCATCCTGGGCACCGCGGTCGCGCTCAGACCACCGCTCTTGCCCGCCGCCCGCCGCCCCGAAGCTGCGGTCGACGCGTCCGCTGGGAGCGCCCATGCCTAAGCGCCTCTTCCAAACCCTCGCCATCGTGATCGTCGCGGTCACCATGCTGGGCGCGTCCAACCCCGACGCCCGATACGACAAGCTCGGCCACAAACTCGTCTGCCAGTGCGGCTGCAACCAGATCCTGCTGGACTGCAACCACGTCGGCTGCCCCGTCTCGCCGGTCATGATCGCCGAACTCCACGCCCAGATCGCCTCGGCTCTCCCCGACGCCGGGGTCCTCAACTTTTTCATCGGAAAATACGGCCCCATCGTCCTCTCCGCCCCCATCCGCGGCGGCTTCGACGACGTTGCCTGGATCGTCCCCTTCGCCGTCCTGATCCTCGCCACGTTCGGTGTCGCGCTCCTCATCCGCTTCTGGAAACGCCGCAACGACCGCCTCATCCCCGCCGGCCCGGCGATCCCTCCCGCACCCACCGGCAACAGCCTGCAAGACCGCATCCGCCGCGATACCGACTACGATAACTGGAGCCAAAAATAATGGACGCCCAGACCATCATCCCGCCCATCCTCCTCGCGATCGCCTGTTTCGCTTATGTCTTCTGGCCGCAGCCCCGCCTCGCCGTCGAAGTCGAGAAGACGCGCCTCGACTATCTCCGCGAGCGCAAGGAAGTCATCTACGACAACCTCCGCGACCTCAACTTCGAGTACCGCGCCGGCAAGTATCCCGAGGAAGACTTCAACTCGCAGCGCAACTCCCTCGAAGCCGAAGCCGCAACCGTCCTCGCCGAAATGGAATCCCTCGGCGGCTAGTGCAAATTTCCTGTGAAGAAGCCATGGCGAAACTTGGCGCATTTCTTCGCGAACTTTGCGTTAAATTACTCCTGCCCGGGCACAGTTGCCGACCGCGCAGCAGTGGGCGCCGAAGTCCCCTTTGGAGAGAGCAAAAGCCTTGACGCAAAGTTCGCCAAGTTAGCCAAGTTTCGCAACGGGCGCCGTGGATGAAAATCAGAAGTTGACCCTTGTAACGAGGGCATGCGGCGCTCACCTGAAGTATCCTTAGCTGTGCCCTTCCTTCGCAAAATCCTCACGCTCGCGCCACTCGCGCTCTTCCTCGCGCTCCCTGCCTTCGCCGCGACGGCTATCACCGGAGTAGTCACCAACAAGACGACCAACAGGCCCTCCGCCGGCGACGACGTTGTCCTGATCCGCCTCCAGCAAGGGATGCAGGAGTCGACTCGCACCAAGACCGACGCCCGCGGCCGTTTCACCCTCGACGTGCCTGACGAAGGCATCCACCTCGTCCGCGTCACGCACGAGAAGGCCAACTACTTCAAGCCCGCGCCTCCGGGCACCAACACCGTCGATATCGATGTCTACGATGTCGCCGCGCACGTCAAGGGAGTCAGCGGCGAAGCCGAGGTGATGCGCATTCAGACCGACCCCGGCGGCAAGGCACTCAACGTCATCGAAAACTTCTTCATCAAGAACGAGTCCAACCCGCCGCTCACGCAGTTCTCCGAACGGCCCTTCGAGTTCACACTCCCCGAAGGCGCCGTCGTCGAAGGCGCGGCGGCGCTTTCGCCGGGCGGGATGCCCGTGCAGGCCGCGCCGGTCCCGCTGCCGGAAAAGGGCCACTACACCTTCCTGTTTCCCATCCGTCCCGGCGATGGCGGCGAAACACGGTTTCAGGTCAAGTACCACGTCCCGTACAGCGGCAGCTTCGCCTTCTCGCCCAGCCCGTCGATGCCCACCGACACCATCGCCATCATGCTGCCCAAGAGCATGACGTTCACGCCCAACTCCCCATCGCCCTACAGCCCAGTCACGGAAGACACGACGGCCCAGACCTACGTCGCCCGCAGCGTCACTCCCGGCGAGGCGCTGGGCTTCTCGCTCTCCGGCATCGGAGAACTCCCCCGCGACACCGAAAATCCCGACCAGGGCTCCGGCGCACCCGGCCAGACCCCCGCCGATGCCAACGCCGCCGCCGGTGTGGACGCCAACGGCAATCCCGACACCACCAAGTTCGGCGGAGGCATGGGCAAGCCCATCGACCCCGGCGACGAACACAATCCATTGGGCAAATACATATGGTGGATCCTGGGCGGCCTGGCCCTGCTGATGGCCGCCGCCGCCGGCGTTCTGCTGCGCCGCCCGGCACCATCCGCCGCCCAGCCGTTGCCATACGCGCCGCCGCTGCCAGCGGGCCAGGCCGGCATCCAGCAAGCCCTCAAGGAAGAGTTTTTCGCCCTCGAAACCGATCGCCTGCAAAAGAAGATCGGCGAAGAAGAGTACGCCGCCCATAAAGCCGCGCTGGACGCCGTGCTGCTGCGCGCGCTTTCGCGCGGAAAGGACGCATCGTGACGACTTTCTTCCGCATTCTGCGGCTGTTCTCGCTTGTCGCCTGGGTTGGCGGCCTCATCTTTTTCGTCGTCGCGGTCGCTCCGACTGCCTTCCGCACCATGCCCGACCCGCACCAGGCCGGGCTTATCGTCCGCGGAACGCTGATCGTCCTGCACCATATCGGCTTCATCGCCGGGGCAATTTATCTCGTCTCTACGCTGACGCTCATCGCCACGCAGCGCGACAGTCATCTCTTCCGCGCGGTCGAGGTCCTGGTCATCCTGGTTATGCTGGCCATCACGGCCTACTCTCACTTCTCCGTGCTGCCGCGGATGGAAGCCGACCGGCTGACGCTCGGCGGTGTGGTCGACGCCGCGCCGGCCGACGCTCCCGCGCGACGGCACTTCGACCGCCTGCATGGGCTCTCCGTGAAGCTGGAAGGAACGGTGCTGCTGGGCGGCCTGCTGCTGGTCTGCCTGGCGCCAGTGCCTCGCCGCGACGACCTGGACCGCGTGCAGTTTTAGAAGCGAAGCTCGCGATGCGGGAGGCGGAAGGCCCGATACCGCTTTCGATTGTTGGACTTCCGTGAGCTGAGTTGAACTCTTCGGACGGATCGTGCCGCTCCGGTGGAGCGAAAGCGCCCATTTTTTCTTTGAGGTTATGGTCGCAAAAGCGACCTTTTTGCGCGAATTGATGTCTTTATGTGCCACTTCGTGGCATTTTGTCGGAAATAGCGGGCTTAGTGGCTTTTGATGACCATTTTGCGCAAAAAATGCGCTTTTGTAGCGGTCTTGGAAATGTGTTCCAGAGGGTCTCAATTCAGTTTTGAGTTTTGAGTTATGAGTTTTGAGATGACGGCCACGGGTGAGCCGCCTTGCCGCACTATCCGGGCTTCGAGCTACGAGTTGCCAGTTATGGGTTGCCAGTTGCCGGTTCGGGCTGTGGAGAGCCGCCGCCGACGAAGTGGACAATCTCCAGGCGGTCGCCGCCGCGCACCATCGTTTCCGCCCACGCCGAGCGCCGCACGATCTCGCCATTCAGTTCGACCGCAACCCGGTCGCTTTTCAACTCCAGCGCGCCAATCACCGCATCGAGCGGAGCGAGACCACCCACTCCCTCAAGCGTCCGCGCTTGTCCGTTCAACTGCACCGTAAGGGTCGAAACCATACCTTTCAGCCTAGCAGTTGCCGCCGCCACGGCAGGGCGGGAATTTTTTCTCGCACTAAATTGGGCCGTCGCGAGACAGCGGCGTATCCTTCGGGTTGAACCTGTCAGTGGCAGGAGATTTCTCCCATGCGTTCATGCGTCATCCCGGTTTCTGCGCGTCCTCTGCTCGCCGGCCTGCTGGTGCTCCAACTGGCGCTGCCCGTGACGCTTGCGGCCCAGATGCAGCAGGAACCGGCAATGCAGGTCCCCACGATGCAGCCGGCCCCCAAAGCGGCCACATTCGAACCCGGTCCGCGCCTTAGCGGCGACGACAAGCTCCTGCAAGTCCTCAACCGCTTCACGTACGGCCCGCGCCCCGGAGACCTGGAGCGGCTGCGCTCCATGGGCCTCAATGCCTGGTTCCAGCAGCAGCTTTATCCGGCCTCGATCGACGACAGCGCCCTCGACAAGCGCCTGGCCGACTACCCGGCCATGGAGCTTCCCCTCAACCGGCTGATGGAGATGTATCCCAACAACCAGATGATCCGGCAGGCCATGAACGGGCGCGCCGGGGCTCCCGGCGGGGCCGCCGAGCACGCCATTTACGCCGACCAGATGGAGCGTTATAAGCAAAAGAAGAAGAACGGCAAAGATGCCTCATCCGGTGACGCGGACGCCGTTGCCCTGCCCAAACCTGCCGCGGAAATCCTCGCGCTTCCGCCCGACCAGCGATTCAAGGAACTCTGCAAGCTCAATATCCCGCAACTCCGCGAGTTCCGCCGCTCGCTGGCCCCTGCGGAGCGCGACCGCATCACCGACGGCATGACGCCCGCGCAGACCGAGGCCCTCGCCGCGTTTGAGGGACCGGCCCGCGTGGTTGAGGCCGAAGACATCCAGGTGAAGCTGCTGCGCGACATCTACAGCGAGCGCCAGCTCAACGAGATCATGGTCGACTTCTGGCTCAATCACTTCAACGTTTACATGAGGAAGTCACAGGAAGCACCGTATTACATTGCCGCTTACGAGCGCAGCGCCATCCGACCCTACGCCCTGGGGAGCTTCGAGAACCTGCTGCGAGCGACCGCCACCAGCCCGGCGATGCTCAACTACCTCGACAACTCCTCCAGCATCGGCCCTCGTTCGGACTATGCCCGCGGCATTCGTCCCCGGTTCGAGCAACAGAAACAGGACAGCGGCCTGAACGAGAACTACGGCCGGGAGTTGATGGAGCTGCACACCGTAGGCGTCAACGGCGGCTACACCCAGCACGATGTCACCGAGGTTGCGAAGGTCTTCACGGGATGGACGGTCGGCAAGCCGCAGGGTCAGGATGTCGACGCCCAGGCGCAGTACGACCCCACCAAGCACGAGCCGGGCGACAAGATGGTGCTGGGGCACAAGATCAAGTTCGACGGGATGGGCGAAGGGCTCGCCGTGCTGCACATGCTCGCGACCAGCCCCCAGACCGCGCGCTTCATCTCGACCAAGCTGGCCGTTCGCTTCGTCAGCGACACGCCGCCGGCAGCGATGATCGACAATATGGCCGCCACGTTTACGCGAACCGAAGGCAACATCCGCGCCGTGCTTCTGGCGATGATCAACTCGCCCGAGTTCTTTACGTCCGGGGCGTACCGGGTTAAGGTGAAGACGCCGCAGGAGTACGTCGTCTCGGCCGTCCGCGCCGCCGGTTCGAACGTTCAGAGCACGGCCGCCATGGCCGACATGATCGCCCAGCTCGGGATGCCGCTCTACGGACACCAGACGCCGGACGGCTACTCGATGAAGTCGGACGCCTGGAACAATACCGCGGCGCTGGTCTCGCGCATGAACTTCGCCCTGGCGCTGGCGACCAACCGCGTCGCCGGCGTTACGACCGACTTCAACGCCCTGCTGGGTGGCGACGCGGGCAACCTCACTCCTGAAGAAAAGGACACCGCCCTTGAGAACGCCATTCTGCACGTCGCGGTCAGTCCGCGGACGCAGCAATTGATCTTCGCTCAAACTTCCGGCGAGGAATCCGAGCAGGCCGCCAGTCTCCGCCAGGTGCGCGCGGTCAACGGCAGGGGCGACGCCCTCGCCGCCCGCGGGCTGGTAAAGCGGCCCGGCAATCCCGCCGCGATGGATACCCAGGCTGCGGTTGCCTCTGGCCTGATCTTCGGCTCGCCGGAGTTTCAGCGGCGGTAAACCCGATGAGCCGATGGTGTGCTGCGCGCTAGTATGGGCCGGGCCTTCAGCCCTCCGACCCTTTTCTGCCGCGAACATGGGGCTTCGCCCCATGCTGGTATAGCGCGGGCCTTTGGCCCTCTACAGCATGGGCCTCCAGAGGCATCCACGAACGTCATGCTGGTATAGCGCGGGCCTTCGGCCCTCGACAGCATGGGCGAATCCACTGTGCGAATCCCTCTCGACGGCATGGGCGAATTCGCCCTAAACGATATACTGGCGCAGATGGACACCACTTCACCCACCGTGCAGGTAGGGTTCTCGCTGGATGTCGGCCCCGGTCGCCTGGACGCCTCGGCGGTCGTTCCCGCGGGAGAGACCAACCTCACCCAACTGCTGCCGGTCCTGCAAGACCTGAGCAGCAGCATCATCGGTAGCGCCGTCCAGATCGCCGAGAGCGAGGGCTACAGCGTCTCCTGCCGTGCCGGTTGCGCAGCTTGCTGCCGGCAGTTGATCCCGCTCAGCATTTTCGAGGCGGAGCTTCTGGCCGGATGGATAAGCACGTTGCCCCCGAGCGCCAGGCCGAGCTTGCCGCGCGGTTCGACGCCGCGCTCGTCCGGCTCCACGATTCGGACATACTGGGCCGCCTGGATCCTTCGGTGCGGGCCACCAGCAGCGGCCCCGAAAAGAAGGCGTTGGCCATCGAGTATCTCCGCGAGTGGGTCGATTGCCCGTTTCTCGAAAATGAGATGTGCAGCATCCACCCCATCCGTCCGCTCAGTTGCCGAGAATACCTTGTGACGTCGCCCCCGGAAAACTGCGACGACCCCTCTGTGTATCCGGTCGTCGGCGTACCGCTGCCGCTGAAGCTCTCGCACGTCCTCTTCGAGATCGGCAGCCAGGTCGATCCTGATAGCGGCGGCTGGATGCCCCTGGTGTTCCTGTTCGCCTGGATGCGGATGCGCGGCGGGCATCCCGGCCAGGCAGTCTCCGGAGCAGGGCCGGAGCTGCTGCACGAAATCGTAAAACGGCTGGTTAAGCTTTCGAACGCTGACGGAGCGGCCACAGCAGATTAAGCGGCCCATTTCCGCGGCCTACTCCCGGCGCCTGTCGCAGCGCCTCGGTCACATAGGCTTTCGCCGCGGCTACGGCGGCCACCGGAGCGTCTCCCAGCACCAGCCGCGCCAGCAGCGCCGACGAAAACGCGCAGCCTGTGCCGTGGGTCGAGGTCGTCTGTATGCGCTCGCCTTCAAAGCGGTGGAGTTCGCCAGCCGCCGTCAGCAGGAGGTCGACGGTGGCCGGACCGATGTGGTCGCCTCCGGTGGCGACGATGTGGAGGTGCGGATGGAACCCCGCCAACGCCTGCAGCCCATCCTCGACCGTGCTTTCCACGCCGCTCAACGCAGCCAGCTCGTCGCGGTTCGGCGTAATCCAGTCCACCAGCGGAAGCAACTCCCGCTGCAAGGCGGCCAACCCTTCCGCATCGAGCAACGCCGCGCCGGAACTCGATAGGAACACGGGGTCCAGCAGCACCGGAATTTTTCGTCCGCGAAGCTTTCGTAGATATTGCGCCACGGCCCGCACGGCCTCTGCGGTTGCCAGCATTCCAATCTTGATGCCTAAGGGCGGCAGGTCTGCGTCGAGATGTTCAAGGGTCGGAGCGATAAGACCGGCAACGCTTTCAACCCGAGTAACACCGCGGGTCGATTGCACTGTCAGCGCGGTAATACACGCCGTCGCATAGAGTCCATGGGCGGCGAAAACCTGCAGGTCGGCGGTGATCCCCGCGCCAGAAGAGGGGTCGAAGCCGGCAATTGTTAGAAGGACCGGCGGGTTGGAAGGGGTTGTGATGGCGTATCCAAAGCGGCGGTGAGTTGTTTTGACTTACAGTTGCCAGTTGTGAGTTTCCAGTTGCCAGTTTTGAAGCCCTTGCCTGCTCGGAACTCAGACACGGCGGGTTCTCAGG
>DASRLB010000275.1:0-6047 GCA_035648695.1 Acidobacteriaceae bacterium
CTGGCTCCGCACCGTAGCGGCGATCAACCGCCTCCCCGACCTGCTCCGCAAACTGCGTGGTATGGACAAATGACACCGCGCCAACTGATACGCTTGAAGTACATGAGCTTCACCCGCAGCACAATCGCCGCCCTCGCCGCCGCGGGCCTCCTGGCCGCAACCGGCTGCCACTCCCCCTACATCGAAGCCACTGTAACGAACGCCACCGCCGCCCCGGTTTCCCTCGTAGAGGTCGACTACCCCAGCGCCAGCTTCGGCCGCGAGTCCATCTCAGCCGGTGCCGACTACCACTACCGCTTCAAGATCCTCGGCGACGGCCCCACCAAAGTCCTCTGGACCGACGCCACCCACCACGACCACACAGTCCCCGGCCCCACCCTCCACGAAGGCGACGAAGGCACCCTCACGGTTACCATTACCCCCGCCACCGCGACCTGGAACCTAACCCTGAAACCCCGCTAGGGTTTGCCAGACACATGCCCGTCAATAACCGGAGCGGGTTTGGGAGCTTTATTTCGCCGGTTGCCCGAAAAATAAACCCCGATCGCTATGATCGCGATCACCACGACGCCCACGAACAGAAATAAGATAGTAAGCACCACTTCTCCTTCCGGCAAGACGTTCATGCCGCTGCCCAGCCATGTGGGCCAGTACTGCTCACTTCTTCTGATGCCTCCGGTGCAGCCGGGGTACACTTCGCCGCGAGGCTGCCGCAAGCGGTGCTACGTAGCGCTCGTCAATCGGCTACCGACGCTATTGAAGGCCGTCTTGATCTTCGTATCCAGGCTGGACAGAGAAACGATCGCCCCAACACCGATTAAACCCGCGACAATTGCATATTCGATCAGGTCCTGACCGTCCTCTTCCCTCATAAGTTTCATCAACAGCTCGATGCTTCTCGCAATCATGCACAGCTCCCTTGGCCCGTCATGGCCCACATCAACATGCTCTGCAATGTCGTATTGCGACCAGATTATGGGACAGTGAAGTTCCCTTTCTATCCCACAAACGGTGCTCCCGGATGACCCGAACAGGTCGTCTACAGGCAATCCACCGGTCATCGCGCCACCGTGCGATAGACTGCGGTCTGTGCATCCCGGCTTCTTCATCACGTTTGAAGGTCTCGACGGCTCCGGCAAAACCACGCAGTTGCGCCGCCTCGCCGCTGCGCTTGCCGCCGACGGCCGCAGCGTCGTCACGCTCCGCCAGCCCGGCGGAACGCCCCTCGGCGACCGCATCCGTTCCGTCATCCTCGACTCGCGCAGCGACTCCGAGCTCGGCAGCATCGCCCCCGAAGCCGAAATGGCCCTTATGTTCGCCGACCGCGGGCAGTCTCTCCGCCAGGTCATTCTCCCCGCACTCGCCGAGGGCTCCATCGTCCTCTGCGACCGCTACACCGACTCCTCGGAAGCCTACCAGGGCGCCGGACGCGGCCTCGGCACCGACCGCATCCTCGCCATGCACGCCGCGGTCTGCGACAACTTCCAGCCCGACCTCACGATCCTGCTCCTACCCCCGCTGGCCGGAAGCCTCGCCCGAGCCCGCCGCCGCAACGACCGTCACCAGAACCAGCACGGCCCCAACGAAAACCGCTTCGAGCGCGAGGGCGACGACTTCTACGAGCGCGTCCACGCCCAATACCGCATCATCGCCCAGCGCGAGCCCCACCGCGTCGTCGCCATCGAAGACGAATCCGGCATCGAACCCATCGCCGCCCGCATCCTCTCCATAGTCCGCGACCGCACCGGATAGCAAAACATCTCGACCGGCAAGAGCTTCAGTCGGTCACCGCCAACTCCATCTTTTCCATCCGCGGGCGATCTCCGATGACCTCGGCGGCGCACCTCGCGAATGCTCGAACTGAATCCGCAGAGTTGTTCGCAATGAGTTG
The DNA here is from genome assembly GCA_035648695.1 of Acidobacteriaceae bacterium. Classification (GTDB taxonomy): domain Bacteria; phylum Acidobacteriota; class Terriglobia; order Terriglobales; family Acidobacteriaceae; genus Granulicella. Next base: position 1,892 of record DASRLB010000275.1, read on the forward strand.
CGATATACTTTTTTCGCCGAAGGGCCCTCAATGATTTCGTAGCTGGCCCATACACCGTCTGGCGGCCTTCATAACACTGTGAACTATAACCGTGGCAAGAGAGGTGGAACTTCGTGGATATGCCCAAGTACTCCCCATGGATGGGCCGGCAGCAAATTTTCCGGCAGGGCTGGTCGGCGCAGTTCATGCTGCTCCTGGACCAGATCAACCAGGAAGTCCAGGCCTATGAAAAGGCAACCTCCCCAATGGCAAAGCGCACCATCGCGATCGACCTTCAAGGGAAGATCGCCGCTTTCGAGAAGGCGTGGAAAAAGGCTTACGTCGCGCCGTTCCCCAAGGAACTCGTCGAGCTGCGGACCGCCGCACTGGAGCAATCGGCAGGAGTGAGCGTTTCCGCTCATAAGTACCAATACGCCATTTGCATCGCATACCAGGTTGGTACAGGCAAATTCAGCACGACCGAGTTCATCGCTCATTGGAACGGCGTCAAGCACGTCTATAACAGCCTTGTGGACTATAGCGGTGACACGCGTGACCACGCAGACGCCGCCATACGCATCGGGCGGATGAAGGAGGCGATCGAGGCCGCCTTCCAGTGCCATCGGTCGCACTATCAGAACGACCCAAACGATACCAAAACGCTCAAGATCTTCATGGCGCCGGAGTTCTATTTCCGTGGATTGTACGGCGCTTACGATATCTGCTACGTTTCGCGGATTTTCGCCGAGCTGCGGAATTTCACCAAGGACGCAAAATTTAAGGATTGGCTTTTTGTGTTCGGCACAGTCATCGCCGCCTCATTTGACGACCGTCTCGTCTGCGACGCCTGTGGCAAAAGTGGAGCCACGCAGTTCAAGCGCGTAGGCCACAACCGCTACGCCTGTGCGAGCTGCCCCCCCGACAGCGTCAAAGAGCAGCGACTGGGCGCGACGATCGACAATGTAGCCCTCATTCAGAAAGGCGGGGAGGGCGATGACAAAAATTCTTACCTTGTGGAGAAGGAATACGTTTCGCACATCGACTTCAAGCGCCACATGGACCAGATAGCTCTGAATAAGGGCAAGGCGGCCACTGGCTACGCCACCGGGGTTGGAATTGTCAACGATTGGGATGCCGACCGGCGAATCCAAATCCGTGGGACCATACCCGGCACCTCGACCATGGCCCGCGCACTGCCTGTGCCCGGCTCGCGGGACGTTCACGGCAGCGCCAGCAAGTTTACCGATGAGCGGATGGGTGGCTCGATCTTCACCATGGACGGCATCAAGTTCGGGCTTGAAATATGCCTCGACCATTTGCTCGCCCGGGTCCCCGCAGGTTCGGGGATTCAGATTCAGCTCGTTCCATCGGCGGGAGCATCCCTTGTTCAATTTGCGTGCGTACCCCAGGGTATCGCTTTCAATGTCGATGGAGGCGACGCCGGGACATCCGATGTCCGGATTAACGATTCAGGAGCCTTGCCGTCGGGTTCCGGCACGCTCGCCACCAACAGCAGCAGCGTGTCCGGCGGCGGCGAAGTCGTTGTCTATGCGCCGCACGCAATACCTTGGGCCTGAAGAGACTCACGGGTCGAAGCAAATACCTCTACGCCACATCGGCTGACCCGCCGAAAATATATCTGCTTGCCCTGCAAATATCGCTCCGCCTTTCCGCTTTACCCAATGACATCTTCAGCATGAAGCTGCAACCCGCTCTTCAGGAGCGCCGCGCAGTTGGACTTCACTGGCCCAACCGAACCACGGGAGGATTTCGTGCATAAACGCGCTACCTGGATACTTTGCCTGCTCGCAGCGACGGCCACCGGCTTGTCGGCTGAGAGTCTTTCCTTCTCCGGCTCACTGAACTCTCCGGAAGATGTCTTCACAACCACCTTCACTCTCACGGCTGCGGACACCCTCACCTTCCAGACCTGCGGCTTCGGCGGTGGAACGAACGGCGCGGCGCACGCGATAGCGCCGGGCGGCTTCGACCCTCTCCTCGCACTCTTCAGCGGTCCAGCCGCCACCGCCACAATGGTCGCGGACGGTTCCGCCAACCCGCTGGCCGACGCCGACAATTTGCTCAACCCTCCCTGGTCGTATATGGGCAACTGCCCTGCCGCCGGGACGGTGGCGATCGGTACCGACAACGACTGCGGCGACGTCTTTATGCAGGTCGCGCTGGATCCCGGAACCTACACCCTGGTGCTCACCGACGCCAATTACATTCCCGCCGCCATCTTCGACAACGGCGCCCTTTCTGAAGGCTTCATAGACTTCACGGCTGGGGCCTTCCAGACCTGCGATTCCGACTCCAACGCCTGCATCACGCCGAACGGCAATTATGCGTTGGACATCCTGTCCACCCAATCGCTCCTGCCGACGGCCATCCCTGAGCCGTCGACTCTTCCCCTGCTGTGCATCGGATTCGCGGTCCTGGCCGGTGCGAAACGGTTCAACCATCGGCGCCTGTCGCCTCACCCATAAAGGAGCAGCACAATGAAGCTCAAGAACCCTATATTGACGGTCATCGGTGGCTTGTTGCTGGTTGTATTGGCCGCCCCAATCTTTGCCCCCAAGACCGTACACGCCCTCGCGGCCACGCTGGTTCAGGTGACCAACACTTCAGCCAATCCGGTAATCAATCAAGACATGGATAGTCCGGGCCGCAATCCCTATTACCAGACCGTTACCTGCTACAGCGCAAGTTCAAACCAATGCACCGCGCAATTTCCGGTCGTGCCGCCAAACAAACGGCTCGTAGTGGAATTTATCTCATCGAGCGTCGACACACCGACAGCCCTCGCCACCGTCGAATTCTTTGCCACCGGCCCATCCTTCATACCCATTCTGCACACCTTGCAGGGCAACGATCCCGTAGGCAATAAAATCTACGTCGCAAGCCAGCCCATGCTCTATTACTTCGAGGCCGGACAAGCTCCGTACATCGTCATGAATGCCCAGTCGGGAGGTGCTGAATTCATGAGCGGTGAGATCACCCTCACCGGCTATTACGTCAACATCGCCTCGCTATAAGGCAGCGCATCGACTGGTCGACTTCCGCCCGTAACTCGGTACTTGAGGGTACCGAGTTACGGGCTATCTTGTTGCCCCGGACCAGGCAATCTGCATGGCAAGGCGGGAGCGGGACACGGACGCAGGCAACGCTCACCATCGACACCTCCGCGTCCCCACCAGTCCGGATGATGCGGGATCACTCGACCAAACCCGTCACCCCCACGAATTCCGCATCCCACCCGGCGCCCACTTCTTCTTCAGCCAATACGTCATGCACCGCTCCGCCGAATACTGGGACCACCCCAACCTCTTCCGCCCCGAGCGCTTCACCGGCGAAGCCAGTTGACTTATATGTAATCTCATCTCCGTTTCTAGCAAGTCCAGACGCATTCGGTGAAATTTTTATTACATTCATTTCACGCGTCCCTAATAGTAGTTATTTGCGGATGAGAATCTTAGTTGGTCTTGATCTACTTTCGTCAATATGCTGGCGTAACCGAGTCCGGTGTGAGTAGAAACGCTCTGGTAAATTCATTGTGCGATCTTTATCGTTTTGCAACTGCCCTTCCTATATAAAGCATTTTCGAGCATCATTCTCCGTGCGAAGAGCATTATTGGAATTTCTTCGAAATAACCAACGAGGTTATATACTGCATTGCTTCACCATCCGAGCTAGCACAGGCTTCCGACCAACCCCCTTTGATGATCTTCAGTAATAGCGCGCAAAACTCGACAGTGATACTTCGGACCAGTTTAGATGCGACACAAGCATGTACCCCAACACCGAAAGATAGCGAAGAGCGTTCTCTCCTGCCTAGCCTGAATTCATTGGGCGATTCATATACTGATGGGTCTCGATTCGCAGCTGAAGAAACGAGAATCACAAGTTCGCCCGCTTTACATCTGCCGAAAGGATAGTCGCCTGAGGCCGCCGCGAGCCTGAAGAGCATTTTCGCTGGATTAGCGAGGCGCATGCATTCATCTACAAACAGAGGGATCTTTGTTTCGTCTCGAAGAAGAATTTCTTGCTGCTGACGGCTTCCTAGCAATAAATGCCATGAATTTGCGATGAGCGCGGGAACGGACGTAGCAAGGGCAATGTAAGCCTGAAGCGAAATTTCTCCGTAGGGTGAAAGCTTCTGACGAAGTAGGCCATAGGC
>DASRLB010000276.1:0-18281 GCA_035648695.1 Acidobacteriaceae bacterium
AGCGAGAAGGCTGAAAGCAGCCAGCCCATCTCGGTGGCGCTCAGGTGCAGCTCCGCGCGGACAGTGTTGTTGGCTACCGACAGCGAGGCGCGGTCGAAGAAGTTCACCACGCCGGCGATGAACAGCAGCGACAGCGTGATCGTCTGGTGCCGGCGCAGGTCCGTGGCTTCGCGCGAATGCATTCAGAGTGTGGCCTTCGTGGCGCCGGTAGAAATCCCGCCGTCGACCAGCAGCGTTTGCCCCGTAATATAGCGGCTCGACTCCGCCGCCAGGAAAACTATTGCCCCATCCAGATCGTCGGGGAGGCCCGGCCGCTTCACGGGAATGCGGTCGCTGAGATATTCCACCCAAGCCTCATTCTCGTAGAGCACCTTGTTCTGCTCGGTGCGAAACCATCCCGGCGCCAGCGAGTTGACGGTAATGCCGTGGCGTCCCCAGTCGTCCGCGAGGCTCATCGTCAACTGCCGAATGCCGCCGCGGCTGGCGCCGTACGGCCCCAGCCCCGCGTACCCCGCCACGCTGGTCACCGAGCCGATGTTGATGATGCGCCCATATCCGCGCTCGATCATACCCCGAGCTGCGGCCTGCGCGACAAAAAACGAGCCGCGCAGGTTGGTGTCGAGGACCGTGTTCCAGTCGTCCCAGGTGACGTCGATGGCGGGCTTGCGGATGTTGCAACCGGCGTTGTTGACCAGGATATCGATGCGGCCGAAGTGTTGCTCGACAGCCGCCACCGCGCGCTGAATGCTCACCTGATCGCGAACGTCGAGGTCCACGGAGACTGTCTTGCGGCCGAAGGCCTCGATCTCCTCCGCGAAGCTTTTTAGCGACTGCTTGTTGCGGCTGGTCATCGCAATGTCCGCTCCGGCCTTGGCCAGAGCGCGCGCAAAATACTGTCCCAGCCCGCGACTCGTTCCCGTCACCAGTGCCACTCGTCCGGACAGGTCAAACAGCGCATTATTCATGCTGCGCTCCCCGGCTGTAGAACGACCTTCAGCAACCCCGGCTCGCGGGCATACAACCGCTGAAACCATGCTGGCCCGTCCTCCAGCGGCGCGACCGCCGTCAGCAGCGGCCCCACGCGGACCGCCCCGCGCGACATCAGTGCAATGCACGCTGGATATTCGCCTGAAGAGGCACACGAGCCCTGAACGCGAATCTGCCGAGTCACCACCGACTGCAATCCCAGTTCGATCGTCGGAGCGATATTGCCGACCAGCGTCGCCGTACCGCCCTTGCGCACCAGGTCGATTGCATATTTGACCGTCGCCGTTGTGCCTACACATTCGAGCGCCGCATCGACGCCGCGGCCCGCTGTAAGCTCCATGATTTCGGCCAGCGTGCCCGTCTCGCGCGAGTTGAATGTCCGCGTCGCGCCCAAATCGCGCGCCAGTTGCAGCCGCGTGTCATCCACGTCGATCACAAACACTCGCCCCGCACCGGCGAGCATCGCGGCCTGCAACGTCAACAGCCCGATCATCCCTGCGCCGACCACAAGCACTGTATCGTCAAGCGCAATCGGGGTCAGCGAAACTGCATGGACGGCAACCGACACTGCCTCAATCAGGGCTGCATGAGCGAAAAGCATCTCCGGCGGCAGGTGGTATGCAATCCGCGCGGGTACTGCGACGTACTCCGCGAACGCTCCCATGCGCCGGAACGCGGGCGTCGAAACGCCAATTACTTCGCGCTGGTCGCAGAGGTTGACCTGCCCGCGACGACAGAAGAAACACTGCCCGCAAAATACAGTCGAGTCGAAGGTCACGCGGTCGCCGGCGCGGAAACCGGACACGGCATTGCCGACTTCTTCCACCACGCCGGCGGCTTCGTGCCCCATCACGATCGGCGGAAGCCGCCGCCCCGTGCTGCCGTCGTAACCGTGGACATCGCTTCCGCAAATGCCGCAGGCCGCGACCCGAATCAGCAGTTCATCCGCCGCCGCGCGCGGCTTTGCGACGTCAACGATTTCGAGTTGCTTGTAGTCGGACAGGACCAGCGCTTTCATCGATTCCTTCAGGTCATCGCATCAAGAATATCCGACGATTGCGTCCGTCCTACTGGAGGCCGCGTCCCGTGAGCTGACGAATCAGGTCGACCTCATGCTGCCGGTACGGCGTTCCATCATGGCGAAAGACCTCGTGGAACCATATCGTCGGCTGCGACAACACATAGGGATGCTCCCACGAATCCCACGGCAGGTACGTCTGCGTCTTGCCCGCGACCAGGCCCCAGTTGATCGCGCCGACGTTGTACTTCTTCGCCAGCGGCAGCGAGTTGTCGAACGTGCTGCCCGCGCCGCGCGCCATGTATTCCGTGCAGACGATGGGCCGGTGCAGGGGCTGCAACTCCTTGATGCGCGCCTCGAACTGCTCCGGCCAGCCATAGTTGTGAAACGTAATGATGTCGGATTCGGCAAGCTGTAGCCGGGTCATCGGAGCCATCTTTGCAGGGTCGCTCCAATTGTCGTGCCACACGCCGCTGGTCAGAGGTTGCGACGGCTTCTCTTCGCGCGCCCATGCAAACACCTGCGGCAGCAGCAGTTCGATAAGCCGCACCTTATTCTTCGGCTCCGGCCAGCGGCCGCCGTTGGTGTTGTCGGGCTCGTTCCAAAGATCCCATGCGAGGACGCGGTCGTCCTGCCCGAAACGTCCCACGACGCCTTTTACATACGCTTCCAGCTTCGGGTAGTAGCTTTTGTCGACGAGTTCGTCCGCGCCGGGGCTCTGCACCCAGCCCGAGTTGTGCACGCCGGGGATGGGCGGATGCTGCGGCCCGAGCTTCGGGTGCGGCTCCCAGCAGGAGTCGAAGAGCACAAGGATCGGCCGTATGTGGTGCTTGGCCGCGATGGCCAGAAACGTGTCGAGCCGCTTCGAGAATCCTTCCGGGTCCTGCGTCCACAACTGGTCCTGGAGGAAGACCCGCATGGTATTCATGCCGATCCCCTCGGCCAGCCCCAGCTCGCGGTCGTTGATCGCCGGATCGAACGTTGCCGCCTGGAACATCTCCAACTCGTTGATCGCGTTCGATGGAACGTAATTTGCGCCGACCAGCCAGGGCTGTTTGGCGTACCAGTCATTGGCCTGCTGCTCGGTCCAGCGGTGCGAGGTCTGGGCCGCGCACACAACAGACCCGCAGAATAGCAGGCAGACGATAACGCGAAGGCACGAACGGCGCATGGCCAACTCCCGAATATGCAATAGATTTTCGATTCGCAGCGCGACGAAGTGTACCACCCACGCAAGCTGCACCTACCCAGCTTATCGCTTTCGCTAGCCTTTGAACGGGGTGCGTCGAGAACGCGGATTGTCCGAGGTCATCCGGTACGCCGCCCGCAGGCCCACGAAGAGGATGATCATGTCGATCATTCCGGAACCCGGCGAGCGCATGAAGTTGAGCATCGGGAACATCAGCCCCACCTTCGCCAGCCCCAGCAGCGTGGGGACATTGAGCGGCACCGGGCGTCTCTGGCTCGCCCACAAGTAGACCAGGATGGCTTCGCCGGCGGCGACCGCCAGATAGGTCAGCGCGATCGCAGCGACCTGGTACTGCGGGCCGCCGCGATCTTCCGACGCCGTCATCATGCCCTTGCCGACCAGCCAGCCGACCAGTACCGCGAGATACCCGATCGTCCATCCGGTGAGGTCGATGAAACCCGCGTAGCAAACGGCGCCGAAGGCAGCGCCAATCAGGCCGCCGGCAATCGCCCGCAGGAGGTAGTTGGGGTTCGACTCGGAAACCTCGCGAGTCTCGTCCACAGCGACGCCGCCGAACAGCACGGGCTGGCGCGCCCGGGCGGATGCGCTTGGCACAAACGGGACTTCTGTGTACTCAGCTTGCTCGAAGTTGGAGGTGTCGTATGCCATAAAGTGCGGTCAGGATAGCAGGGGCGCGCGGCCTTTTCGCTACAACTCGCCGCTTTGTGGGCTACAACTAACGTGTTTGCAACAGGATGCTCCGATTGCGGGGTAGACTTGGGCGCACCGGCCGCCCGGTGCGCCGCTGACTCGCGCGAATGGCAAACCGGCGTCGTTTGGACACGAGAGTTTTGTTTCGATTGTTGGACTTGCGGGAAAATGATCGCCGCGGGTGCAATGGCGGCCCTATCTCCAGAAGCCGACGATGAGTCCCCCGGCCACGATCAGGCTCCCGCCAACTGCTACAGGAATTGTCGGAAGGGTATGAAAGAAAATGTAGTTGGTGATCTGAAAAACGATGAACAAGGTAGCAATGTAAATGCCCGTCACCTGAGCAAACTCCACGGGAGCAAGGTTCAGCGACGTTCCATAGAGCGTGAGCAGGACCGCTCCGACGAAATACAGGCCAATCCGCACCGGCAGAGAGTTGCGATGCAGCGCGATGCGGACAACCGCATCCCCTGTCGCTTCGAGGACGGTAGCCATAAGGACGAACAGAAAAACCTTCATTCCGCCATGTTCTCAGGACGAAAGCAGCAGGGCAAGCAGAATCCGCCGGTGGTTTCAGATCTGGAGATGCTCCTGTGCGCCGGCAGCGCCGGACCGTGGGGTTGACGGCATCGAGGTGGTGATCGACAGCCTGAAAGGATGTGCTTCGCAGGTGGGAACAGGTGTTGACTTTCTGGCGGTCGCAGCATCAAATATGAAGAGGGAATCAGAACCCCGGGCCGGTTGCCTGCCAGCCCGAGGTGTTGTACTACTTCCCTAGCAGTACGAGAAGCAATAGAGTGACTGCTATCACGAGTCGCCATTCAACAGCGATCGTGATTTGCAACCGGAGCCAGGAACGCTCCATGTCATGGTCCATCGGCCTCACCTCCTTACCTCGGCACGGCCCTCGGAGTCGTTGACGCGACCCGAAGGCCGCCCGATCCTGGTACCGCTGCAACCTGGTAAAGAGGCCGTTCCAGTCTAAATGGATAGTGGGAACGCCTTGAAACAGCAAGCGGCGCCAAGCGCCTTATTGGCATAGCGGCAGGCAATCCCGGCCAAAGCGGGCGCATCGCTGTTTTCTTGCTGGCCGGCACCCATTTCAAATGAGGACAGGCATCGCGCCGCCGCCGGGCGAGAGTCGCCCAGACCCTGTAAAATAGCTGAATATCATGATTTCCGTATCCAACGTCACCATGCGCTACGGCGCAAAGCTGCTCTTCGAAGATGTTTCGGTCACCTTTACCGCCGACCGGCGTTACGGCCTCACCGGCCCCAACGGCGCCGGCAAGTCCACGTTCATGAAGATCCTTACCGGCGAGCTGGACGCCCAGAAAGGCACGGTCGTCCGGCCCAAGAAAATCGGCGTCCTCAAGCAGGACCAGTACGAATTCGACGCTTTCCGTGTCGTCGACACCGTCATCATGGGCAACAAGGCCCTGTGGGCCGCGATGGAAGAGCGCGAGATCATCTACAACAAGCCCGATATGACCGACGAAGACGGCTCCCGGCTGGGCGAGCTCGAGGGCATCGTCGGCGACGAGGACGGGTATGAGGCCGAGGCCAACGCCGCCGTCCTGTTGCAGGGACTGGATATTCCCGACGAGTTGCACGAGCGCAAAATGTCCGAGCTTCAGGGCGGGCAGAAGGTGCGCGTGCTGCTGGCGCAGGCGCTGTTTGGCAATCCGCAAGCCCTGCTGCTGGACGAGCCTACCAACTATCTCGATCTTGAGTCCATTCACTGGCTCGAAGACTTCCTCATCCGCTATAGCGGCACCGTCATCACCATCTCGCACGACCGGCACTTTCTGAACTCGGTCTGCACGCACATCGCCGACATCGATTACGAGACCATCATCACCTACACCGGCGGGTACGACGACATGGTGCTGCAGAAGACCTCGATCCGCACCCGCATCGAGAGCCAGAACGAGCAGCGCGAGAAGAAGATCGCGCAGCTTAACGACTTCATCGCGCGCTTCTCGGCCGGCACGCGGTCGTCGCAGGTGAACTCGCGCAAGAAGGAAGTCGAGCGCCTGGCGACCACCGATCTTGCCCGCTCCAACATTGCGCGGCCGTACATCAGCTTCAAGATGGAGCGCCCCTCGGGCAAGCACGTGCTTGAGTTCGAGGCCGTCAACAAGAGCTATACCCAGCCTGACGGCAAGACCGAGCACGTCGTCGACAATTTCTCCGCCAGCGTCATGCGCGGCGACAAGATCGTGCTGGTGGGCCGCAACGGACAGGGCAAGACGACCCTGCTGAAGGCGCTGCTTGCCAACGGGCCGGGCGTTGAAGATAAGGACGTCTCCATCGACTCCGGCGCCGTAAAGTGGGGGCACGAGGCGAAGATCGGCTACTTCGCGCAGGACCACAAGGACACCATCCAGCTTGGCATGACCGCCTCCGACTGGCTGCACCAGTTCGACCCCGAAGCCACCAAGGAAGACATTCGCGGCATCCTCGGCCAGATGCTGTTCAAGGGCGAAGAAGGCATGAAGAAGACCGATGCGCTCTCCGGCGGCGAGGCCGCGCGGCTCCTGTTCTGCAAGATCATGTTGCAGAAGCCGAACATCCTGGTGCTCGACGAGCCGACCAACCATCTCGACCTCGAAGCGATCAATGCGCTGAACCAGGCGTTGCAGAAGTACGAAGGCACGGTCTTTCTCGTCACGCACGATCAGGACCTGATGGAAGAAGTCGGCACCCGCGTGTGGCACTTCGAGGGCGGCCCCGCCAACTTCCACATCACCGACCACAAAGGCCCGTATGAGGAGTACCAGGAGCAATTGGCGATGGCCGCGAAGTAATCCGCGGCAGTGCTAGAACATATCCCGGCAGAGCCGGGCGCTCTCCCGATTGGAATAGCCGGCAGCCTGCGCCGAACGAACCTCCCGAACCACCCCAAAAGCAAAGCGGCGAGCCCCAAAGGCCGCCGCTTTCTCTACGCTCTACACTCTATCCTCTACACTCTGCCGTTACGCGGTAACGGGCTCCAACACCCGCGCAAATCTCTTCCCCGTCCGCGCCGCAAACGCATCCTTATGGAACGCATACCCGGCGATCAGCGGGAGCGCGATCGTCGCCTCGGCAAACACCATCTGCTCATACGTCAGATCGACCTTGCCCCAGGAACTTGCTTCCTTCAGCGTCGATCCCGAGAGCGCACCATCCCGTGAGTCGGCGACTGTAATCTGAATCGCGTACTTGTGCATCGACGCTTCAACGCCAAGAATGTCGGCGGCAACGACGATGTCCTGCGCAAAATTCTTCGGAACGCCGCCGCCGATCATCAGCAGCCCCGTCGTCGGATTCGCAATCTTCAACTGCGTCAGCTCATAAAAGTCCTTCGCCGAATCGATGGACACCATCGCCTTGCCCTGCCGCGCATGTTGGTGCGCCACCATTCCGAAGCCGAACGAGCAATCCGAAAACGCCGGGCAGAAAATCGGCACATCAAGCTCGTAGCACGCGAGGATGATCGAGTCGGCATTGCCCTCTTCCGACGTGCGTCCGTTCTCGCTCAAATACTTGCCCATCTCCGCGATCAACTCGCGCGAACTGTACGCCCGCGGGTCGAGCGAGTTGATAATCTTCTCGGTCGTCTCATCGCAAATGCGCAGCTCTTCCTCATCGATAAATGTGTCGTAGATGCGATCGATCATCAACTCGCGAAGGTCCGCATCGCCGCCGCCGTACTTGTACTCATCGCCGGCGATGTAGTGCTTGTAACCAAGCGCCTCGAAGAAGTCCTGGTCGACGATGTTCGCGCCGGTCGACACAATCGCATCGACCATATTGTTGCGCACCAGGTCGACGATGACCTTCTGCAACCCGGCCGAAATCAACGACCCCGCCAGGCACAGAATGACGCCGCAATCGGTATCGCGCAGCATCATGTCGTAGATGTTCGCCGCCCGCGCCAGATCGCGCGAACTGTAGGCCATGGACGCCATGGCATCGACCAGCGCGACAACGTTGTGCTGCTTGATGTCGATGTGCTGGATAGGAGCTTGCAGGAGTTCTTTTTTAGTAGACATATCGTCTACCAGTTTATCGCGTTTCGCGCGGGTCGAGCCGGGGCAACTCGGTGAATAACCTGCAACAAACTGGCGTTCCCCACCCCTACTCCACCACTACAGATTTCACCACCGCCTCCCAATCTGCTTTAGCCCCGTCAAAAATCTGTGCGTTTGAATCCAGCAGAATCGCATACAAGATTTTTCCAGGCATGCGCCGGTATTGGAGTTCGAATCTGAACGCGACCGGCGTATTTATTTTTCCGGTTGCCGGAGGTTCCTGTGGTGTCTCGAACAGCAGCCCGTCGTACCGCGGCAACTCCCGCTCGAAGGTCATCACCAGGGCATGCGCACCACCTTGCTTGCTATAGATACTCTTATCCACCAGCTCCAGTCCCACACAGTGCTCCACAGGGCACGGGCCCGAACTCAAATCGCTTGTTCCTTTGGCTGGATTCTCCAGCAACTCCCGTGCAAACGCGGCCGGTGTCTCTCCCTCCTTCGCCATCTTGGCCATCACCAGAATCGTCGGAGACGGCTGCCCCTTCTTCGCGGGTGGAGTCATCCATGCCTTGCACGTTTCATTCGATACTGGCGGGACCTGCAACTTCCAATTCCCGTTGGCAATAAACGAAATTCCGCATAACCGGCTGGTAAATTTCAACCGGCCGCCTTCCAGATCGTCGGATGTCCACGCATCATGTTCGTTCACTGGCTTACTCAGGTCCGCCGTCTTGTAGCGTGATTCCCCAATATCCCGTACATTCCGATAGTCTTCCCGGGGGCTTCCCAACGCGACCGCACGATCGATCCCACGCAACGCATGCGCCGGCATGATCGCAACGTTCGCACAAGCGATGTAGTCACTCCAAAAATCGATCGGAAGAGTCTTCGCGCTTTTTTCTACAGTTAGCAAACGAGTCATACCAGAGATGGCGTGCAACGCTTGGCACTCATGAATTCCCAGGAACCAACCGCCTCGTATATCGGTTGGGTCCCCTTGTGAGGCCTTCGATAGAAACTCAACTGCCGGCTTGTACGCCGCTTCTACATCGAGGTTGTAAGCAAAATGGGCTACTAACCCTGTCGCTAGCTGTAGCTCATGATTATCCTCCGCACTTTCGTTAGCCTTCAGCAACGTTTCAAGGCTTGCAGTCAAAGTCTTCGCCACATCCGCCTTGGGCACACTATAGGACCATTGATTACTCCAGCTTTGCGCATATCGCTCTACCGCCAATGTGCTCCGATAGGCACTCTGAACATCCGCCGTCTGCGGCAACTTCGTGGCATCAATCTGTGCAAGTTGGGGCGAACCCGGCAACGTTACAAGCAGCGAGCACCAAATTCCGAAACAGGTCACTAATCTCATCGCACCTCACAACACCGGTCGCGCTAAAGTGTAGCAGCCGCATCCAGTTCACCTGTAGCGTTATCGAAACGGAATCGCTACCTCGGTATAGCTGCCCGGCGTGCAAGCATTCACAGCCGCGACGATCTTATCCACATGCAGTCGTGCGACGTTCCAGTTCTGGTTCCCGAGTACAACTATCGCAATCTTTCGACCCCTGAGATTTTGCTGGTAGAGGATGTTCTTATCGGTAGTCAACAGTAGATCGAAACCGTCCTGCTCAGCGACATTCAGCAACTTACCGTTTGCCAATCTCTCCCAACCGGCATCCCTGGCCAAGGTAACGACGTGACCCGTCAAGTGACGAAGCAAACCCTCAGGCGTGCCGTTATCGAAGAGAATGCGCATCGGCCATTTCAGGTCTTTCAGCAGCAGCACGTAAAATTTCAGAGGAAGCGCGATCGGCCGGCGCATCCAAACTTCGCGCTGTAAAGTTGAGCACGGCTTCTACCTGCTCTCGCGTCACGCCGAACCACTCGACAATCTCGTCGATGCTGGCATCGCCGGCCAAATTATCGAACACAGCGGAAACCGGCATCCGCGTGTCCTTGAACACCCATGCACCGCTACGCTTGCCGGGAATGCTCTCAACAGCGTCACACTGGTTCCAATCGAGATCGGCCATCGCTCACGCTCCTGAATCCAGAATAATCCAAAATCCCTACTTCAAAAATCCCTCCACCGCCGCATCCGCGTTACCCGTAGCCTCACCGAAACCGAATCGCCACCTCGGTATAGCTGCCCGGCGTACTCGCATTCACAGCAGCCGCGATCTCCTCCAGATGCAGCCGCACTTGCGGCCACTGAGAATTCCCAAGCACAACCAACGCGATTTTCCGTCGCAATAAATTTTGCTGGTATCGGATGTTCTTATCGGTTGTTAGCAACAGATCGTAGCCAGCTTCTTCCGCTTGCAAGATTAGCTCGCCATTGCGAAATTCATGCCAGCCAATCGCACGCGAGAAGGTAACTTCATGCCCCACAAGGATTTTCACGATGGCATTCGGCGCGCCGTTATCGAAGAGTATCCTCACGCGAAAGCAGGTTCTTTCTCCAGGCTATCGGTGACAAACTGCAGTACGGCCTTCACTTCTTCGGGAGTCACGGAAAACACTTCAGTGATCTCCTCCGGCGACATCCCCGCCTCAAGGTTCGAGAAAACCGTCTGCACCGGCATGCGAGTACCCTTGAAAACCCAAGCTCCGCTCACCTTGCCCGGGATACTCTCTACCGCATTGCACTGTGACCAATCGAGGTTCGCCATCGCTCAAACTCCTCTTCCAAGGTTACGCCCACGTAAGCGAAAAACCCACCGCAAACTTCGCGGTGGGCCTCGCAACGGAGTTTTACTTCAAAAACCCTTCCACCGCCACATCGAACTTCGCCGGCTGGTCATACATGATGAAGTGCCGCGAGTCGTCGATCCGCACCAGCTTCACATTCGGCATTGCCGCATACGCGTCGCGATACAGCGCATCGAAGCCCGCCAACGTCACTCCCGGCATCGTCGAGTCGAACGGGTACAGCATCAACGCGGGCGTCTTGATCTTCGCCATATCCGGGCGAATGTCGGTCTGCATGTCCTCGAACATGGCGTTCGAAAAGACGGCCCTGTCGGAAGCGATCGAAGCCGCCGCCACAGCTTTGCCACCCTCTTCGTCCTTCACCATTCCCTTCACCATCGCCGGCATCATCGCCGCAAACTGGTCTGCGGGCATGGCCTGGATTTGGTCGCGAATCGCCTTGCCCTGCGGCGCAATCGACTCCACCGTCGCGTTCGGATCGAACACCAACCCATAAAACGGCAGCGAGTCCACAATGACAATTTTCGACACATCCTCCGGATGCGCATCCGCCAGCATCAGCGTCATCAGGCCGCCCAGCGAGTGCCCAATTACCGCCGGATGCATCTTCGCCGCAACAATATACCGATGCAGCTCCTCGACCACGCCCGGCAAAATCAGGCCCGTGGCGTTCGGCCCCGCGGGCGCGCCGGCGAATCCATCGATCTGCACCAGATGCAGCCGATAGTTCGGAGCCAGCAACTTTGCTTCAGCGTCCCATACTGTCCGCGAGCTGGCCAGCCCGGGGATCAGCACCACATCCGGCTTCCCCACCGTCCCCTCGTCGACAACCGTAAACCGCGTCGGCACAAATCCGGCGGCAGATGCAACAGCCGCGTGGGACGGCGCAATCAGCAGGGCGATCCCAGCCAAAACAAATGCGACAGTAGCAAGAAAACGAAGGGCCTTCATCACAATTCCTTTCCAAATCCAAAACCAGTTAGCGTTCCGCTTCATTCCTAGAATGCGGGCGCGATCCATCCACCATCAGTAGACTTCGTCAGCAAAGCGACCTGACACTTGTCACCCGCGCTACGCCGAGTCCTCAAAAATTTCCTCGATCCGCTTCTCAAACAGCCGCGCAATCTTGAACGCCAGCGGCAGCGACGGATCGTACTTCCCCGTCTCAATCGCATTCACGCTCTGCCGCGACACCTCCAGCCGGTCCGCCAGGTCGGCCTGCGACCAGCCCTTCTCCGCCCTTAGCAACCGCAGTCGATTAGTCATCGCTGCCCTGCCTGTTGCGCATCTGCAGCACCCACTGCGCCACTCCAAAGACCAGACAGTACACAACGAAGACGTAAAACATCGGCGGAGCATTCACTCCCGCAAAGTTCTGCAGAAACCCCACCACCGTGGTCAACGCCAGGGTCACGCCAATCGACCACAGCATCGACTGGATGGTCATCCAGCGCAGAAACTCGTCCTTCTCATCGCGCAAATAAATCCCCATCACCGCCAGCATCGCCACAATCGGGAGCGCCGGCAGCACCGCCAGAACGTATGCCTCAACGCCCTGCGGATGGTGGTGCTTCACATACCAGGTCACCCCCAGGATCACCAGCACATACCCGGACATCGTCTTCAATATGCCTCGCTGGTACACCTTCATCGCCACACTCTTCGGACTACAGACCATCGCACTTCTCCTTTTCCATCCGTTTCAAAGGCCCGACAAAACTCGCAGCACTACTCTTCCGCCGGCACCCGGTTCTTCGCGCGATAGGACAACTTCGCCGCCATCATAAAAACGAAGAACACCCAGAAGCTCGTAAACGGCGGCAGGTCGCCCTTCCACCCATAGATCCGCAAATAATCCCCGAGCAGGTCCACCGCAAGGCAACCGGCGGTTCCCCACAGCAGGCACCGCACCACAACATCGCGCTTGAACTCATCGCGCTCGTCGCGCAGATATCGTCCAAACAACACAATCACGCCAACGATCGGAATTACGGGCAGCGCCGCCAAGGCCCACAGCGCAAATCCTGTCGGATGTAACCGTATGTCGGCATAAAAGCTGCAAATAAAAATTACGAAGTAGGCGGCCGTCACCGTCAGGCCGTCCTTCCTCAATCGCCGCGAAGCTGGACTCTGCATCGTCAATCTCCTTGTCCCGAGCCAATCTCGATGACAAGCAAACTTTACGACAAGTTTCCCTTACATGTCAAGCGCCCTTGTCAAAAAATCTTTTGTTCTACTTCGCGAAACTTGGCGTTAAACTTCGCGAACTTTGCGTCAAGGCTTTTCCTCCGCAGTTGATACCCTGTCATCTGAGGAAAGAGATGAACGTCAACTTCGCCGAGCGCGCTCACAACCACAACTGGAAGCTCGACCCCATCGTCCGCTCGCTCCTCGACACCGACTTCTACAAGCTCCTGATGCTCCAGTTCATCTGGAAGAATTTCCCGGCGGTCGCGGTCACCAGCGAAGTCCACAACCGCACCATCCGGGTCCGCCTCGCCGAGCGCGTCTCCGCCGCCGCCCTCCGCGATCAGATGGAGCACGTCCGCACCCTCCGCTACGTCAAGTCCGAACTCATCTGGCTGGCCGGCAACACCTTCTACGGCGTCCGCCACATCTTCGAGCCGGAGTTCCTCACCTGGCTCGAAAACGATTTCCGCCTGAGCGACTACGAAATCTCGGAAGAAGACGGCCAGCTCATCGTCCGCTTCTCCGGCCTCTGGACCGAGGTCACCATGTGGGAGGTCTACGCCCTTGCCATCGTCAGCGAGATGAAGACTCGCTACGCGCTCTCCGGCCTCAGCGAGATCGAGCTCGACATCCTCTACGCCCGCGCCAAAACGCGCCTCTGGGACAAGATCGAAATGCTCCGCCCCATCGAAGGCCTCTCGCTCTCCGACTTCGGCACGCGCCGCCGCCACAGCTTCTTATGGCAGGAGTACGCCGTCGAAGCTCTACAGTCAGCGCTCGGCAACCGCTTCACTGGCACGTCGAATACGGCGTTGGCTTACAAGCACAACCTCGAAGCCATCGGCACCAACGCGCACGAACTGCCGATGGCGATGGCGGCGATCGCCTCGCGCGGCTCCGACGAAGAGCTGCGCCTCTCGCAATACCGCGTGCTTGAGCTCTGGCAGCAAAGCTACGGCGGCGAGCTCCTTATCACCCTCCCCGACACCTTCGGCACCACGCAGTTCCTACAGGGTGCGCCCGACCGGGTCGCGCGCTGGACCGGCGAGCGCGTCGACTCCAAAGACCCCTTCATCGCCGGCGACGAGTACATCGCATGGCTGCTCCAGCGCGGCCAGGACCCTCGCCGTAAGCGCCTCATCGCCTCCGACGGCCTCGACGTCGGCGACATCGTCAGCCTCCACGACTACTTCGACGGCCGCATCCGTTTCTCGGCCGGCTGGGGCACTCTGCTCACCAACGATTTCCGCGACTGCCACCCCCGCGGCGAAGACACCTTCGACCCCGTCTCCCTCGTCTGCAAACTCACCAGCGCCGACGGCGTCCCCACCGTCAAGCTCTCCGACAACGCCCGCAAAGCCACCGGCCCCGCCGACGTCGTCGCCCGCTACCGCCGCGCCTTCGGCAGCGCCGTGCCGGCGGAAGTTCCAGTGTTGGTGTAATCGAAAGCGGGAGTAAAATAGAACGATGGCAACTATTCACATCTCGCTGGATGAAGCGGAGCGTAATCTCCACGGACTTCTCGCCCAACTCGACGAGAACACCTGCTTCCTGATCGAGAATGGAAGCGTGCCGCTAGCTCTGATTCAACCTCCGCCACCGCGCAATCTTTCCCTGCGTGAGCGGATAAACCTGCTTCCGAAAGATTCGAAAGCTGTCATGGATGATGGCTTCGCTCGCGATGTGCAAGCCGGCATCGATAGCCACCGAGCACCACTTGATCGAACCCTGTGGGACTGACCTTGGGCGCCCTCCTCGACTCCAGCTTCCTGATTGCGGCAGAACGGCGGGGACTCTCAGCCGCCGAAGCCTTGCTTGAGGTCGATCGACTGCTACCGGAGGAGGACGTCGGCCTTTCAGTCATATCGGTGATGGAGGTGGCGCACGGCGAATCGCGTTCTGACACTCCCGCTCGTGCCGCTTACAGAAGCAGCTTCCTCTCCGAAATCATGGAGGCTCTGACCGTCTATCCGGTAACCCCAAAAATTGCTCGACGCGCAGGACGTCTGGACGGAGAGTTGGCGAAGCAAGGCCTCACAGTTGCGTTCCCCGATCTCCTCATCGGCGTCACCGCGCTCGAACTGGGATACAGCGTTCTAACCAGCAACATCAGGCACTTCGAGAGGATTCCGGGACTGACAGTAGTGCGTCAGGGCACTTGATCGAGAAATACAAAGAAATCGCTAGCTATACTTCCCCCATGACCCGCTTCACCACCCTCGCCCGCGTCGCCGTCGCCTCCACCCTGATCTCCCTCATCGCCACACAGCCCCTCTGGGCCTGGGGACACGACGGCCACAGCATGATCGACCGCCTCGCCGCGCAGTATCTCCCCTCGGACGTTCCCGAATTTCTCCACAGCAAGGCCACGCTCGACGCCATGGACTACCTGGGCCCCGAGCCCGACCGCTGGCACAACAAGGCCGAGCAGCAACTCCGCGACCAGGAGTCCCCCGACCACTTCATCGACATGGAGTACGCCAACCTCGTCGGCACGTTCCCCAAAGAGCGCCGCGACTTCCTCGTCGCCGCCGAAAAAGTTGTTGCCGAGCACCCCGAGCTCCATCTCACGCCCGGCCGCATCGGCTTCCAGCCCTGGGCCGTCGAAGAGTGTTGGCAGAAGCTCAAGGTCGACATGCGCGAGTACCGCAAACTCCTCGCCGCCAAGGCCGACACCGCGCCCGTACAGCTCGCGATTGTTTACGACGCCGCGATCCTCGGCCACTACGTCGGCGACGGCTCGCAGCCGCTCCACACCACCATCCAGTACAACGGCTGGACCGGCCCCAACCCCAACGGCTACACCACCGAACATAAGATCCACGCGCAGTTCGAGAGCACCTACGTCAGCGCCAACATCAAGCGCGACACCGACATCGCGCCGCTGGTCGCCGCCACCAAGCCGCACGTCATCGACGACGAGTGGACGCAATACCTCGACTACCTGAAGCACACCAACTCATTCGTCGAGAAAACCTACCAGCTTGAGAAAGCGGGAGCCTTCACCGGCCCCGGCACTCCCGCGGGCAAAGCCTTCACCTCCGAGCGCATCGCCGCCGGCGCCATCGAGCTGCGCGACCTCATCTACTCAGCGTGGGTCCACTCCGCCGACCCCGTCGAGGAGTACCACGGCCCGCAGTAGTGCAGAGTGTAGAGGATAGAGCGTAGAGGATAGAGAGAACGAAATAGCCCGCGATAAATGCGGCGTTTTCTCTACGCTCTACGCTCTACACTCTATCCTCTACACTCTGCCTCTCTACTTCTCCACAATCGGCTCATGATGCAGCCGGTCCAGCATCCTCACCAGCGCCGGCTTCAACAACATCTTCAACATCGGCGCGGCGACCGCCGCCACCATCACCCACACCACCAGCGCATGCCACTCCCAACTCCACAGCAGCCGGGTCGTCTGCCACGGATGCATCTTCACCGCGCGAAAAATTGCGGGCAACTCCAGCGGTATCCGCTCGGTGCGGAACACCAGGCTGCCCACCCGGATGAACGCCGGAAACAACAGCAGTTCCAGCGGATACACCAGGTGGTTGCCAAACTGCGATGCCACCACGTTCAGCCCGAACGTCGGCGCCACCGCCAGCGCCAGCACGGTCGTCGAGCCCAGCAGCGGGTTCAACCCAATCACCACGCCTACTGCAATCGACCACGCCAGCCGCTCCGGCGTCGCGCCGATGCGCAGCAGTTGGACCACCGGCACCACCACCCGCCGCCGAATAAAGTTTGTCTCTTCAAGCACCATCTTTCAGCATAGCGGTTCCGGCACCCTGTAAACTCAAGGAGCACCCATATCGGAGCGGAACGTTTGTCCTTCTTCAGAAACCTCTGGCGCGCTTTCCTTGTCGTCGCCTACTTCCTGTACGCCGCCGCAGAACTCGCCGTAACCCGCCCCAAGACCCGCCCCGAGCGCGCCGCCTGGCTCAGCCGCTTCTGTGGCCGCATCCTGCGCGCGCAGGACGTCACCTTCAGCGTCAACGGCCCCATTCCCAACAGCGGCGCGATCGTCTCCAACCACCTCACCTACGTCGACATCATGCTCCACTCGGCCATCCACCCGGTGGTCTTCGTCTCCAAAGCCGAGCTCCGCTCCACGCCTCTGCTGGGTTGGATGAGCATGATGAGCGGCACGGTCTACGTTGCCCGCGGACGCGGCGGAAGCGCCAGCAAAGCCGCCGAGGGCATGGCCAAAGGCTTCCGCGACGGCCTTCCGGTGGTCTTCTTTCCCGAAGGCACGACCGGCGTCGGGGACCAGGCGGCCATGCCGTTCCGCAGCGGCCTGATCGCCCAGGCCATCGAAGCCGGCGCGGCGATTGTCCCCGCCTTCATCACCTACGCCATCCCTGCCCGCGATATCGCCGCCGGCAAGACCCTCCGCAACGACGTCCATTGGGGTCCGCAGGGCCTTGTTGCCCATATCTGGAGCTTCCTGTCGCTGCATGGTCTGCACGCCACCATGCAGTTCGCGGACAAGCCCATCGTTTTCAGCGATCTCGCCCGTTCCGACCGCAAAACAGCCGCTCTGGAAGCCCATGAAGCCGTGGTTCGCCTCAGTGCCGCGCCGGCGTCCGGGCCAGAACCGCGCGCCTGAGGCTGATGCTCCGCCGAAATATGCCGAAATATTCATTTAAGTACCAAAGAGTACCTTTGGTAACCATTGTTTGGGTTACTATGGAACTCGCAATCAACCATGGCCCTCGCTTATCTACTCGTTGCCACGCTGATCGTTGCGTGTAGTGCTCTCCTCATCGCGTACACGCGCGCACAGCGACAAATCCGCGTGCTGGCCGAGGAACGCGAACAGGCGGTCCGCCTGTCGCGGCAGCAACAACAGACGCTGCGGGAGCATCGCCACCTGGAAACCATCAAGGACGAGTTCATCTCCACCGTCTCGCATGAGCTGCGCACGCCGCTCACCAGCATCCGCGGCGCGCTTGGGCTGCTCTCCAGCGGAATGCTCGGCCAGGTCGACGCCACGGCGCTCAACCTGCTGCGCATCGCCAGCACCAACACCGACCGCCTGGTCCGCCTCATCAACGACATACTCGACCTCGAGCGCATGGACTCGGAGCGCGCCTCGCTCCAGATCCACCGCTGCTCGCTGCCCGAGCTGCTCGTGCAGGCCGTGGAAACGATGGCGCCCATGGCCGAGGCCGCCGGCGTCAGCGTAGAAATCGTTCCCGAGCCCGGCGGCGACATTATCGTCTTCGACGGCGATCCGGACCGCGTGCTCCAGCTACTCTGCAACCTGCTTTCGAACGCCATCAAGTTCTCGCCTCCCGGCGTTCCCATCCGCGTGCTCAGCAGCACCACGCCCACCGACTTCGTTCTCCGCATGGAAGACGTTGGCCGCGGCATCCCCGCGGACCAGCTGGAAACCGTCTTCAACCGCTTCCAGCAGGTCGAACCGGGGGACTCCCGCCAAAAGGGCGGCACTGGCCTCGGC
>DASRLB010000277.1:0-5974 GCA_035648695.1 Acidobacteriaceae bacterium
GCCTGGGCTTCGGGGTTGTTGGCTTGCAGGCGTTTCAGGTACTCGTCGAGGCGGTCGAAGCTCTGCTCCCAGAACCTGCGGTAGTCGTCGAGCCAGTCGAAGGCGCTCTTCAACTGCCGGGCTTCCAGCCGCGCCGGACGCCACTGCGCATCGCGGCCGCGGGCGATGAGGCCGGCCTTCTCCAGAACTTTGAGGTGCTTCGAAATCGCCGGCTGGCTGATCTCGAAGGGTTCGGAAAGCTCTTTGACCGAGGTCTCGCCGGAAGCGAGGCGGGCCAGGATCGCGCGCCGGGTGGGGTCGGCGAGAGCGGCAAAGGTGGTGCTGAGGGAGTCATTCGGCATTGAGGTGAACCAAGTGGTTATATAACCAATTAGGAAACTATGCCCTCGGCGGCGTTTCGTCAAGCGGTTTGTGATGAATTTTTGCGGGAATTTGTTTTTACAAACCTCGAACATGGCCGCCAACAGCTTTTCACTTGAAAATGGATTGCGCGTTTACACTAGGAGAACGTGTATTTTGAAGGCCCCCGGCAGTGGGGCCGTAAACGATGAAGAGGATGGTTGATGAGCGATCAGCAAAAACAGGATGAGTTGGACCAGTTGTCGATTAACACGCTGCGGCTTCTAGCGGTTGACCAGGTTGAAAAAGCCAAGAGCGGCCACCCCGGAGCGCCGCTCGGTTGCGCGCCCATCGCCTACCTGCTGTTCCACAAGCTGATGAAGTTCAACCCGAAGGACCCCAAGTGGCCGGACCGGGACCGCTTCGTTCTGTCCAACGGCCATGCGTCGGCGCTGCTCTACGGCGTACTGCATTTGACGGGCTACGACCTGCCGATTTCGCAATTGGAGCAGTTCCGCCAATGGGGATCGCACACTCCCGGGCACCCGGAATACGGCGAGACGCCGGGCGTTGAAGTGACTACCGGCCCGCTGGGGCAGGGCTTCGCGATGGCTGTGGGTTTGGCGATTGCCGAGAAGCATATGGCGGCGGTCTACAACAATGGCGGCGACACCCATGTTGAAGATCCGAACCACGAGAGCCACACGCCGGTCGATCATTACACCTACGTCCTGTGCGGCGACGGCGATTTGATGGAAGGCATTTCGCACGAGGCGGCTTCGCTGGCGGGGACGCTGGCGCTGGGCAAGCTGACCGTGCTGTACGACGATAATTTGATTTCGCTGGATGGGCCGACGGAGCTTTCGTACACCGAAGATGTGACGAAACGGTTCGAGGCGTACCACTGGCATGTGCAGATGGTGGAGGACGGCAACGACCTCGTCGCCATTGAAAACGCGATCCTCAACGCCAAGGCGGAGACGACCAAGCCTTCGCTGATCCGCGTGCGCACCGTGATCGGGTACGGCTCGCCGAAGGCCGGGACGAATAAAGTTCACGGCGAAGCGCTGGGGCCGGAAGCTACCAAGGCCACCAAGAAGAACCTCGGCTTCCCCGAGGACAAGAGCTTTTATATTCCTGAAGAAGCGGGCGAGAACTGGCTACAGGCGGTCGGCAAAGGCGCACAGGAGCAGGCCGCGTGGCAGGACCGGTTCGACGCCTACAACAAGGCTTATCCGAAGCTTGGCGCGCAGTACACACGCACGACTTCGATGACGATGGCCGAAGGCTGGGAGAAGGCGATTCCTACATTCCCCACTGAGAAGCCGATTGCTACGCGTAACGCAGGACAGGTTGTAATGAACTCGATTGAGGCGGTCGTGCCGGAACTATTCGGCGGCGCGGCCGATCTGACCGCGTCGACGAAGACCATTTTCAAGGACTCGCCCAGCTTCCACGTCGATCCCAAAGGCCGCAACATTTTCTTTGGCGTGCGCGAGTTCGGAATGATGGCCGCGGTGAATGGAATGGCCGCGCATGGCGGCGTGATTCCGTTCGGGTCGACGTTCTTCACCTTCTCCGACTACTGCCGTTCGGCGCTGCGCATGGGCGCGCTGATGAGCACGCACTCGCTCTACATCTTCACGCACGATTCGGTTGGCCTGGGCGAAGACGGCCCGACACACCAGCCGGTCGAGCACCTGATGGCGTTGCGCGCGATACCGCAACTCACCGACTTCCGCCCCGCGGACGCCAACGAAACCGCCGCGTGCTGGCAGTTGGCGTTGGAGCGCAAGTCGGCGAGCTTTATGGCGCTCTCGCGGCAGGACCTTCCGGTGCTGGACGCGGAGAAGTACAAGGTGTTCGCGGGCGCTCGCAAGGGTGCGTATGTGCTTGAAGCGTTCGGCCAGGACGTCATCATCGTCGCCACGGGTTCTGAAGTCGAAGTAGCGATGAAGTCCGCTCTTGAATTGAAGGACGCGGGCATTAATGCGACCGTCGTCTCGATGCCCAGCTTCAAGATTTTCGAGGAGCAGGACGAGGCGTACAAGATGGGGATTTTTCCGCACGGAGTTCCGAAAATTTCCGTCGAAGCCGGCGTCACGATGGGCTGGTGGAAGTACATTGGCCGCGACGGAATCGCGATCGGGATCGACCGCTTCGGCGCGTCGGCGCCGGGGCAGATTGCGTTGGAGAAGCTGGGGATTTCGACCGGACATGTGATCGAAGCGGCCAGGAAGCTGGTCAAGAAATAAAAGAGGGCGAGGCTAAATGGCCTCGCCCTTCGTTTCCGCAGCATCTCAATGGTCGAGGGGCCAGCGATGATCGATGTTCAGGCGTTCAAGGTGGGCCAGGATTTTTCGGATTTGCGCGCGTTCGCGGGCGAGTACAGCTTCGTGGTGTTCGGCCTGAAGACGGTTCGCGTCAAAATCTGGTTCAGCGCCGTCCCTCACGGATACTGCTTTACGCAGAGCCACTACTTCGGCTCCGCACAGGAATCCTCCGGGGAGTGCATCTTCGACTCGACCGAAGAAGAAGCATTGCGCCGGGCAATGATGACGTTCGTCACGCTGTTTGCCGCGACGAAACCGGCCGAAGAAATCGTCCAGCCTAGCTGGATGGTCGAGAACAAAGACTTTTAAAATGTGCGCATTGACCCACTACGAAGCGCTCGCTCGAAAATGCAGGCGACAAGATCGGCGGGATCAGCGTTGACCTCTCTTTCAGAGACCATCCGGAAAGCCATCGCCGCCTCGCCGCTTCAATCCAAACTCAGCCCCCAAGCCGGTGCCATCGTCGCGGTCATCAAGACCGGCACGATCGACCTTTTCCCACTAGGCACAGGCGTCATGGCCGACACGCCCATGGAAATCGGTTCCGTCACCAAAGTCTTCACTGCACTCCTCGTCGCCGACGCCGTTCGCCGGCACGAACTCCAGTTCTCCACCCGAATCGACAACCTCCTCTTCAGGGAAGAATGGCCGGCACCACCCGCAATCGACGTCGAACAGCTCGCCACCCACACCTCCGGCCTGCCGCGTCTCTCCATGTCCAAGTGGGAGATTCTTTTGTCCCCCCGCGACCCCTACCGCGAGTACACCCGCGAACACCTGATCCATTACCTGCGCCAAAAAAAGTCACGCGTGCCCGTTGTCACCCAATTCGCCTACAGCAACTTCGGCTATGCGGTGCTGGGACTCATGCTGGAGAAAGCCGCCTCAAAAACGTACGAGCAGCTTCTCCAGGACCGGCTGCTAGCTTCGTTGAACATGCCCCAAACCGGCCTCCAACTCACCCGAAAGCCCGACCGGGCAGGCGGAGGATACAACCGCAGCGGCCATCCCGCATCGCTATGGCACCAGGACGCCTACGCCCCTTGCGGAGCTCTGGTCTCCACCATCACCGACCTCGTCTCTGCCGTACAAGCCTTCCTCGACCCGGCCCACCCGCTCGCCGAAACCCTCGCCCTCACCCTCCAGCCGCGCGTCCCTATCCCGGGCGGAAACGTCGGCCTTGGGTGGATTTTGCCGTCCTCCGGCAACGCCTTCTGGCACAACGGAGCCACGGCAGGATATACCTCGTATCTTGGTGTGTACGTCCCGGCGAGGACGGGCATCGTCATCGTCGTCAACCAGGCTTTACCCAAAGAGGCGACCGAACTCGGCCATCAACTCCTGCGCGTCGTCGCGCAGAACCTGCAAGGAGCCCCGTTATGACACAGGACGAAGCAAAAGCACTCGTGGGCAAGCGAGCCGCGGAGTTTGTCGAGGACGGCATGGCCGTCGGTCTCGGCACCGGCACCACCTCCATCATGTTTATCCGCGCGCTGGGCGAGCGCGTGAAGGCCGGCCTCAAGATTCGCTGCGTGGCGTCATCCGATGCGAGTACGGCCCTCGGCAAGTCGCTGGGCATGGATGTTGTGAGCCTGCCGGAATTGCCGGAGCTGGACGTCTACATCGATGGCGCGGACGAGATCGGCCCCGGCCTCTCGCTGATCAAGGGCGGCGGCGGCGCGTTGCTGCGCGAGAAAATCGTCGCGAGTTCAGCGAAGCGGTTTATCGTCGTCGCGGATTCGAGCAAGGTGGTCGCCACGCTGGGGCGGTTTCCTCTGCCGGTCGAAGTCGTCAAGATGGCGCTGCCGCTGGTAACAAACAAGCTGCGGGGCTTGGGGCTGAATCCCGCGCAGCGGCATCATCCCGATGGCTCGGTGTACCTCACGGACGAGGACAATTTCATCCTCGACTGCGCCTGCGGGCAGATTGTCGATCCGGCTGCAACGGCGGCGGCCATCCGCGGAGTGATCGGCGTGGTGGAGCATGGATTGTTCCTGAATATGGCGAGTGTCGCGCTGATCGCCGGCGAAGATTGGGTTACGGAGCGGTATCCGTAAGCAGGGCTGCAAATTTTCGCCTTCGTCTGTGATTCATTAGGGCCCACCATTTTCCTCGGTGGGCCTTGGGAGTTTTGGGGTTGAGCAGAGTTGCTCTAGCTTGCGCTCAGTCTTAGGCGGATGCTCTCTTCGATGCCGCGGAGTTCGTCGAGCGTGGTGGCGCAGACGAGGCGGAACGTGACGGCGCGGACGCGCTCGGGGAGGTATTGCTCGGTGGCGGCGTCGCAGACGACGGCGGCGGTGGTGGCGAGGCCGTCGGCCCAGCCGGCTTCGCCGCGGATGCGCTCGGTCATGGCGTCGGGGTTGAAGCCGGTGGCGACGAGCATGGTCTTCGCGATTTTGACGAAGCCGGGCCAGCGGGAGACGATGCCGACCAGCGCGTCGACCGGGACGGGAAGCCACTCGTGCATTTCGGCGGGGACGCTGGTGACCTGTAGTGTGACGAGTTCGATGTGCGCGGGGAGCGCGGCGCGCACCATGGCGACCTTGCTGGGAAGGGCGACGGCGATTGCGCCGGAAACTTCTGCGCAATCGGCCACGGAGCAGGCGCGGACGGGGAGGTTGAGCGCGGGGCGGAGTTCGGCGAGGAGGATTTCGCGGCGCTCGTCTTCCGGTTCGACGACGAGGAAGTGGTCGGGGGGCTGGACCTCCATCCAGCGGCGGACGCGCTGGGTGACGGTGTCGATGCTGAAGCCCTGGGCGCGGGCGGCGGTGAGGAAGCCGGCGATCATGCGGTCGAGGGCCTGGCGGGCGTCGTCCTTTGTCGCGGTGTGGGGCGCGAGGACGTAGACGCCGGAGCCGTGGCGGCGCTCGACGATGCCTTCGTCGTAGAGCTGGCTGTAGGCCCCGCTGACCGTGTTGGGATGCAGGCCGAAACGGCGGGCCATTTCACGGGTGCTGGGCAGGCGCTGGCCGGGGCGAAGCTCTCCGCAGGCAATGCCGAGCGCGACCTGGGTGCAGATCTGCTCGCGCAGACTGACTTCGCCGGAATGGACAAACCAGAAGCGCATAGAGGCAGAGTGTAGAGGATAGAGGGTAGAGCGTAGAGCGTAGAGAAAGCCCCGGGCTATGCGGATGAGTGTAAACGGAAACTGGGGTCGTCGCACTTAGCCCGGATTTCTCACGAGCGATTATGTATTGGCTAAAAAATATATAGCAAAAGGCCGTATTTTCTGTCATAACAGCGTTGTCAGACGAAGTTATAAACCAGAAAAAGGACGGCCTTTGATGACAGAGTGTACACAA
>DASRLB010000278.1:0-5596 GCA_035648695.1 Acidobacteriaceae bacterium
GAGAGCGCGGCGCAGGAGCGTGGTCTTGCCGGTCCCGACCTCGCCGGTAAGGACGATGAAGCCTTTGCGCGCGGAGATGCCGTACTCCAACCCGGCGAGGGCCTCGCGGGTGTGGGGCATCATGTAGAGAAAGCGCGGGTCCGGACTGGAGCCGAATGGAGCGCTTTTGAGATTGAAAAAACTTTTGTACATTAGAGCAAATTTTCCGTTACTGCGAAGTTGGAACGTTCGTGCGGCGCCGTTTTTCTGGGGAAAAGCGGCCATAAATGCTGAGTTTCGCTATACACCTGCAGAAAATTTGCTAGCCCTCTGCCTTGCTCAACATTTCAGGCGGCGTCTTGCGCTGGAACATTGCTTTGAAGCGGGCGAATAAACCCGGTTTCTTGTGTCTGACTTCCACGTTGCCGGAGTATGCGATGACGGCGAGCGTGGGCAACTGTGTAAAGGCCCAGACGTCCTGTTCGGTGCGGAGGGCGGTATCTTTGTATTCGAGGAAAGCAGCCAGCGCAAGGCCGATGGCGAGACCGAGGAAAAGGCCGCCCGCGGCGAAAAGCTGGCGGTTGGGGAAGGTGGGGTCTTCCGGAAGGTTGGCCTCGTCCATAAGGCGGAACTGCTCGCCCTGCTGGGCGCTCTCCAGATCTCTCGCCATCTTGGCGTGGTTCATTTTGACGAGCAGGTCGTCGTAGTTCTTCTGGGCGGTATCGTAATCGCGGTTCAGGTCCTTGAATTGCTCTTCGACCAGCGGGCTGGACTCGATGCGGTTCTGGTACAAGGCAACGGTGGCCTGAGTTTGTTCCAACTCCTTCTTTTTAGCCTGAATGAGGATGTCGGCGCCGCGAACCTGGGCGCGCAGTTGGATGACGCCGAGCGAATCGCTGGGCCGGGGCGCGGAAGCGGGTCCCGCGGGCGCGGCGGCTTGCTGCTGGGGTTCCTTGGCAATTTTTGCTTTCAGGTCGGTTATGTCGCGGCGTATGGCGACAACGTCGGGGTAGTCCGGCGTGTAGCGGCTGGTCAGTTGTGCCTCTTTGGCCTGAAGGGCGGCCAACTGCTGGTAGTCGAATTGCAACGGGGTGACTGCTCCGTTGGGGCCGGGAACGGTCGTCGCGGGTGTGCTCTGCTGCTGCTGAAGTTCCTGCGCGAGCATGGACTGCTGCATATCCTTCTGTTGCTCCAGGCGCGCGAGATCCTGGTTTTGGACCGAAAGTTGGGTGTTGAGGCTGGTGAGCATGGTGCCGTTCTGGACTTCCTGTCCGGGAAGTTTGCCGACGTACTTCTGCTGGAAAGCGGCGAGTTTGGCGTCGTGCTCGTCGAGGTCGCGCTTGGCGTCGTCGACCTGTTGCTTGAGAAAGGTGGTGGTGTCCTCGGCGGCGTCCTGGCGGTTCCTGAGGCTCTCGGTGAGGAACAGGGAGCTGATGTCCGCGCAGACCTTTTGCGCGGTTGGCGCATCGCTGGCAGTGAAGGTGATGAAGAAGCCGGGCAGGCCGCCGGTCCTCTGGACCTCGGGTTTGATCGGCTTAATGCCGATGGCATTGCGGACAAGGACGACTCGGTCGTCCATGCTGAGGCGCTTGGATGGAAGCAGGTTGTATTTGAGAACGATGGGCTGGATCTGGGAACGGCTGAGCACCTGTTGACTCATGGAGTTAAGCCGGCTGTCGAGACTCTGCGTGACAATCGACGGAGCGATCTCCGACGAGACCCTCTGGCCTTCGATGAGGATCAGCGCCTGCGAAACATATCTCGCGGGAATAAGGTATGTGACGCCGTACGCGATCAATGGAAGCAGAACGACAGGGATAGCGATCAACTTGCGGCGCCGCTTGAGAATGGCGACATAATCGTTTGCGTCAAGTTTGCGATGACCGAGCATAAGAAGTTCCTTTTTTAGTGACCGAGGTGAAGCTGACGAGGTGAATAACTGATTCCGAATCCGAACGTCTGGGAGGTCCCGGTGAAAGCAGCGGTAGTGTCCAGGAGGCTCGAACTTTGCTGGTCCTGCAGACTGTAACTGACATAGACGTTGAAGTCCCGAGAGACGGTCCGTGAGACCTGGACATTGCCGCGCACGGTCTGAAAATCGAGCGGGTGGGTGGTTAGATTCTCGAGCGATGAGCTGTGGGTGTAGCTGGCGTCGCCGGTGATATGCATATATTCTCCAAGCCTGCGACCGCCCTCGGCAGAGACACTGTCGACAAAGCTGCCCGCGATGACACCCGAACCCGCACGCACGCCGCGTGTGTAGGCGATCGAAAAGTCGTAATGCTGGGCTTCGTAAGCCACTCCGGCGTCGATGCTGACGTTTACCGACGAACTGGCGAGAGGTGAACCCGAAGAGGAGACGAATTGCGGGCCAACTGTGGCATGAACACCTAGCTTACGGTTGAGCTGCCGGTTGTATCCAACCGTGAATTTCTGCATCGAGAAGGTAAAGTCCTGGCCCACGTAAGAGAAATGACCGTAGGAATAATCGCCTTCCGCTTGGCTGAGAGCGTCGATCCGGTGGTTGACGCCGCCCTGAACGGATATCTCCTGGCTGTTTAGAGCGTTGATCGTATCGGTAAGAAACCTTTGGATGGAATAGCCTCCGTCGCCCTGGACGGAAGTGCTGCCAGTGAGCCGGCGCTGAATGCTGAGGTTGGTCTTGTTCGTGATGCGCTGGCCGGTGCGGCTGAGAATGTCCTGTCCAGTATCGCCGCCGACCGGTGGAACGGTGACGCCAACATCTCCCACGCCGGGAATCCCGGAAAGCCCCGAACTGCGAGATTCGGGCAGATAATCGATAGAGTCCGAAAGAACGGTGTTCCAGAGGCTGGTGGTGTAGGTCTGCGAGAGCGCAAGGCTCTGAAAAATCGAAGAAGCTATGCTGCCGGTGTTGTGGAGATACCCTCCGGAATACACCATGGTGAAGGGATGGTTCTCGCTCTTGGACAGGTAGCCTGCATCTCCCGAGATACTTGTACCCCAGATGTCCCTGCCCGTGCCGTAATAGCTGGTGCGCACGAGCTCGCTGAAGCTGAGTGCGTAGTGCAGGGTGCCAGGCACGGTTGGCAGTTGGAAGCCCTGATACGTGGGTGCGCTTGTTACAGCAGGGATGTCCTGACCATGGGCCAGGGAACAGAGCAGCGCGAGCGGAACGAAACAGAGGACGGCATTGGAAATAAATTGAGTCATGGAACCACGATCGTGTCGCCCGGAAGAAGTGTTACGCCCTGCAAATCGCCGTCTTTGATTGCCTTTTTGTAGTTGAAGGGAATCTTTTTCTGTTTACCTTGTTCGCCGCGCAGAATGTAGATGTGCGTTTGTTTGGCGAAGGGAGTGGGGCCGCCGGCAGCGGAGATGGCCTGTAGGGGATTCATGCTGGAGGTCAGGGGAATCGGACCGATGTGGGCTACCTCGCCAATGACGAAAACGCGCTTGCTGTTGACGGCGAGCACTGTGACAGCGACGGTGGGGTCGGTGAGGAATTTTTTCAAGCGGGCCGTAATGTCGGCGCTCAGTTGGGTCGGAGTGCGGCCCGCGGCCATGATGTCGCCCACCAGGGCCAGTGAGATCATGCCATCGGGGCGGACTGGAACCGCGCCCGACAGGGTCGGCTCTCTCCAGACCGTGATGCGGATGTTATCGTCCGGTCCGATGACGTACGTCGAGGGAGTGATGTTCGCGGCGGAGGGCTCGACCTGCGAGGGAAGAAAGGCGGACGCAGGCAACGCTTTTTCGGTCGACGGCGGGGTTGCCGCTTGGATCGGCGCGGGTGCGTTGTCCTGCGGCGCCGGCGTTGCGCCCTGTGTTGGCGGCGTTGCGCCCTGTGTTGGCGCCGCGGGAACCTGCTGTGCGGCCACGCCGATGCACACCGGGAGAAGGCTTATCGATAAGATGGTTGAGAGAAGAGCTTTCATGTGGTCCCTATCGTTTCCAATCGTTTCGGTTCATCGATCGCCGCCCGCGGCAGCCAACGTTCGTTACCGGGTCGAGTCCAACTTATGTCGAGCCATCGCCAACAATAGGATATTCCATTTGAGTGCTCACCGTCGCGAACCAAAGAGTAAGATTGGCTCTGGTATATAAGTTGTACCCATGGGGTCGCTTGAACACGTTATGCTTAACAGTCCGGTTGTCTCCGCAATGATTCCTCCCGGCACCGTACTTCCGACAGAAATGACCGAAACCTTGACGTTGAAACCTAAGCAAGATGCTGCTGTCTCCCAAACTGCGTGGATGGTGACTGCTGTCCTTTGCGTGTTGATGGCGCTGTTGTATTACCGTGTCGGGATCAAGCTGGTAAGCGACTGGTGGAACATCGGCGACGATTCGGCTGGCCTTCTGATCCCGTTCTTTGTCCTGTTTCTGCTATGGGACAAGCGGGAAACGCTTCTCGCGACATCGCTGGCTCCAAGCTGGAAGGGGCTCGGGTTGGTGTTGCTCGGATTTCTTGTGCTGGTTGTGGGGGTTTTCGGGGCCGACCTGTTCCTGTCGCGGATATCGTTTTTGCTCCTCGTGATCGGGATCGTCTGGATGCTGCTGGGCTTGGCGATGGTACGGGAGATCAAGTTCATACTCTTTGTATGCCTGCTGGCGATCCCGCTGCCGGTGCTGATCATGAACCACATTACGTTTCCACTACAGATGCGTTCCTCCGAGCTGGCGAGCGGCCTGCTGCAGCTGGTGGGCGTGCCGGTACTGCGCGAAGGCAACGTGATCCAACTGCCGGCGATGCAGTTGGAGGTAGCGGAAGCCTGTAGCGGCATACGGTCGTTGATGAGCCTGTTTACCGTTGCGGTAATCTATGGATATTTCATCGAAAAGACGACGCTGCGGCGGGTGATCCTGGCGTTGGCGGCGATTCCGATCGCGGTGGCGGCCAATGCGGCACGTATTTTCGGTACGGGTTTGTGTGTGCAATACTGGGATCCGGACAAAGCCCAGGGCTTTTTCCATGAGTTTTCGGGCTGGCTAATGTTTCTCGTCTCTTTGAGTCTGCTGTATCTCGTACACATCGCGATGCGTCTGGCGACGCGGAAACGGACGGTGGCGGCATGAGATCTTCACGGTTCTGGGTGATTGTGTTGCTTCTGGTGGCTGGGACCGTTGTGCTGCGCGTTCGCGGCGATGTCGACAAGGTGCCGCCCAGCCAGCCGCTGGAGCAGATGCCTTTGACTATCGGGCAATGGACCGCGACTGACATCCCGCTGGACGCCGAGACGTTAGCCGTGCTGGGTAAAGGATTTTTTCTCAACCGCGACTATATGCCGCTAGCCGCGAGCGCCTCGGCGGTCGACGGCGCGCCGGTGAGCTTGTTTATCGGATACTTCCCTACGCAGCGGACGGGGCAGTCGATCCATTCGCCGCAGCATTGCCTGCCTGGGGCGGGTTGGGTATTCGAGTCGTCGGGCGTGACCCAGATCGATGCTCCGGGAGAGAAGCCGATCGAGGTTGGCGAGTACCTGATCTCCAACGGCTCTGAGAAGCAGGAAGTTTTGTATTGGTACCGCTCGCATGGGCGAAGCATCGCAAACGACTACAAGGCCAAACTGTATACGCTGGCCGATTCGCTCCGCTACAGCCGCACCGATGCCGCCCTGGTGCGCATCGTTACGCC
>DASRLB010000279.1:0-8075 GCA_035648695.1 Acidobacteriaceae bacterium
ACTCTGACCCGACTCAACCAGCCGGACCGCCTCCTGCTTGAACTCAAGCGTGTAACGCCCTCGCTTCGACTTCGTCATCTTCGCTTCCCCTTCGCATTACAACAGCTCGCTAAGGGATACGTTTTGCGGGGGCAAGGTCAAATCGGCCCTTTGATAGCAACGCCACTGCATGGTCAGCTTCTAACTTCAGGTGTAGAAGATCCCTTAGGCGAGGACAGGAACGGCAGCTTCGTCGTTGACGACTTCCTGATCGGAGACGGCGACTGAGGCTGACGCGGGGAAGTAGGCGTTGGCGAAGTACTGGCCCAACATGCGGTGGGTGTTGAAGAAGGCTCCGTTGATGGCGATGCAGTGGCGCTGCATCTGGGCCCAGCCGGCCTTGTCGGCGTAGAGCGGGGCGATGGAGTTTTCGAGCTTGCTGTAAAGGCTCGCCGCTTCGTGGGCTTCGTTGTCGAGGTCTTCAATGGCCCAGCCGGTGATGTTTTCGGCACAGCCTTCAATCCACCAGCCGTCGAGAACGCTGAGGGAAGGCACGCCGTTGAGCGCGGCCTTCATGCCGCTGGTGCCCGACGCTTCGTAGGGGCGGAGAGGGGTGTTCATCCACACATCGACGCCCTGCGTAAGCTGCTCGCCCAGCTCCCAATCGTAGTTTTCTAGGTAGAGGATGCGGAGGGTGGAGCTGTTGACCTTGGCGGCCGACTCGAACACGTCGCGGATGAGGCCCTTGCCGGCCTTGTCCGCCGGGTGCGCCTTGCCGGCAAAGATGATTTGCAGGCCGCCGAGCTTGCGGGCGATCTTCTGGAGGCGGGCGACTTCCTGAAACAGCAGCGAGGCCCGCTTGTAGGTGGCGACGCGGCGGGCGAAGCCGAGCGTGAGGACGTTGGGATCGAGCTGAACGCCAGTGCGCTGTTTGACCGTCTCAAACAGGCGGAGCTTGCCAAGCTGATGGGTCTCGGAGATGGTCCTCGAAGGAATGCCGTAGACCGAGCGGAAGTACTGGTTGTCGTGACGCCACTCGGGGACTTCCTTGTCGAGAAGCTGCTGGAAGGGCTGGGAAAGCCAGGTGGCGGCGTGGACTCCGTTGGTGATGGAGTGGATGCAATACTCCGGGAACATGAGCTGCGACACCCTGCCGTGCTGCATCGCCACGCCGTTGACGTAGCGCGAGAAACGCAGCGCGATGTAGGTCATGTTCATCAGGCCGTTGTGGAGACAGCCGAAGCGCTCGATGGCGGAAGCCCGGTCGTGGCCCAGCACCTTGAACATCTGGTCGACGCCGAACTGGTCGTGGCCGGCGGGGACGGGGGTGTGCGTGGTGAAGACGCATTGCTGCTGGACGATCTTGAGGTCGGCGTCGGTGGCGTCGCGCAGGGGGATGCCGTCGAGGTGCTGCTCCAGCAGGCCGATGGTGAGCAGCGCGGCGTGGCCCTCGTTCATGTGGCAGACCTCGGGGCGGACGCCGAGGGCGTGCAGAAGGGCGATTCCGCCGATGCCGAGGATGGTTTCCTGACACAGGCGGTAGTGGGTGTCGCCCCCGTAGAGATGGTCGGTGAGCTTGCGGTCCCAGGGGTCGTTGCCTTCCACGTCGGTGTCGAGGAGGAAGACCGGGATGATGTGGCCGGAGGTGCCGACGACGTCGAAACGCCAGGCGCGGACCAGGACTTCGCGGTCCTGCATGGTGACGGCGATCACCTGGTCGGCTGCGGGAAGGGTGGTTTCGGGAGACCAGGCAACGTCGGACTCGGTTTGCTGGCCGGCGGCGTCGAGGTGCTGCTGGAAGTATCCGCAGCGGTGCGCGAGGGAGACGGCGACCATGGGGGCGCCGGTGTCGGCTGCCGAGCGTAAGGTATCGCCGGCGAGCATCCCCAAGCCACCGGAGTAGGTGGGGAGACTTTTGGCGAGGGCGATCTCCATGGAGAAGTAGGCGATCTTGCGGGCGGAGAGATCGATGGAAGATCTAGGGAAGAGGGAGGAGGGGCCTGAGTGCTGCAGTTCGCTCATGCTGTGTGAATCCTTTGGGGTCGGGGCCTTTGTGACGGCCCAGTTCCTTCAGCGTTTCTGCACTTGATACTCGGTGCCCCGTGCGGCCAGGGTTCCCGGTTTGCGTTAACAGTAAGTCGCGCTAGCGGTTTGACAAGTCTACCAATAGTACAAGTGCCCGTGGGTACCTTTTCCTGCAACCTTTGTTGGAAAAGCAGCGCCTTTTGTGCAATCAAGGCGTTTTGAAGCCGAATTTCATGGCCAGACCGAGGACCAGAGCCAGAATGAAGGCCAGCGTGGTGAGGCCTCCACCGGAGCGCAGGCGGCGGCGAGCGGCTTCTATGCCGAGGATGATGAGATAGACGAACACCATCATCAGGAGGCCGTCGAGCACGAAAACACGGTTGACACCCGCGGGGATGGTCTTCATCGGCATCAGGCCGACGGCCGGCAGGATGGAGCCGACAAAGAAAACGCACAGAAACAAAATGAATTGCAGAATCGCGAGAACGATTTTCATGAGGCGGAATCCTCCGGGTGCGATGGTGCGGAAATTTTACTTGATTGCGGCTTCGAAGGCGGCGGAACGGCGCTCGAGCTCATATTGCTGGGTGGCGCGCTCGCTGGTTTTGAGGAAATCGCGGCAGGGGCCGGGAGGGAAGGCGGCGATGGGTGCGGCGCAGGCGGCGACGCGGTGGGTGAAGTTGTCGGGCGCGGCCCAGAGGCTGGGGCCGGCGAGGAAGGCGTGCTCCAGCGATGTGCGAGCGGACTGCTTGAGGTCGGCGTAGGTGAGGTCCTGTTCGAGGACGCCCTTGACGTACTCGTGGGTGAGGTCGATGCGGGAGACGCCCTCGTCGTCGGTGGAGAGGGCCCAGGGGACGTGCGCGGCCATGTAGGCGTGGAGCGGGTGGTCCGTGCCCTTGATGCCGAGGATGACGTCGTTGGAGGTGAGGTTGGCTTCGACCATGATGTGTTGGGCGGCCATCTGTTTGAGGAGGGCGTGGGGGTCGGTTTCGTGGAGAACGTCGACGCCGTGTCCGATGCGCTCGGCGTGGCCGAGGTCGATGGCTTCGCGGATGTGGAAGCTGAGGCCTTCGGGCGGGACCATGCCGGGAGCGAGTTCGCCGGCGTGGAGCGAGATGTGGACCCTGGGGTAGACGGAGTGCAGGTAGTCGAACATCAGCATTTCGGTGTGGTACTCGTCCATGGCGTCGCGGCGGTCTTCGGCGCGGACGAGGTTGATGCCGACGACGTCGGGGTCGGCGTCGGCCACCTCGAAGCCGAGCAGGGCCTGCGCGAAGACCTGCTGGGGTGGGAAGCCGCGGAGGAGCTGGTAGAGGTAGTTGATTTTGACCGAGCAGGCAGTGTGCTGTGTCAGAGTCGGAGCTTCGCTATCGGAGGGGCGTGGACGATTGAACTCGCCGTCTGGGCAATGCTCGATGCGTTCGCGAACGACTTTGGCGTCGTCAAGCTGCTTGCGGTCGATAGCAATGTCGTCGCGCAGGCCGTTGGCGAGGAGCTGGGCGCGGAGTTTGGCGAGTTCGGCCATGTGGTTGGCATCGTCGAAGTCCGCGGGCCAGCCGAGTTTATAACCAGCGGCTGCAGCGTTCGAAAAAGGCGGCGTAGACATCACTTCGAGGTACTGCTCGTTCTGCGCGGCGGCGCGGGTGGCGACTTCGTCGAGCCACTCGCCGTATTGGTCCTTGAGGCCGCCGAAACGGTCGAAGGTGTCGAAAAACTGGTCGTGCGCGCTGTATTCAGCGTAGGGGACGAAGTCGCGCATGGAGAAGCTGTCGATGAGCTTGTCGTAGAGGCCCTGGTCCTTGACGGCGTCGGCGGCGAGGAGCTGGCCGGCGGCGCACTTGCCGGGTTTGGCGGGCTGCTCGAAGCTGAGGGCGGTCTTGTCGACGCAGATGCCCTGCTTTGCGCCTTCGGTGAGGAAGGTTTCCGCATAGATGGCGCCGGAGAGATGCATGTGCAGGTCGGCGCCCTTGGGAAAGGGCTTGAGGAAGGCGTAGAGTTCGGGGGCGCCGGCCTTCTTTGCGGCGGCGAAGGCGTGCTCGGCGCGGGACTCGGCCGGAGCGGCTTTTTGCGCGGGGGCGGCGATGGAGATGGCGAACCATGCTGCCGCGAGGATAAGGGTGAATCTCTTCGTTTGCATTGCGACCTCCGCCCTCGCCGTCGGTTTCGGAGGGCTTGCGACTTCGGGATAAAAGATGAATCAGGATAACGCTGTTCGGGAGTCGGTGGGGTGCGGGAATGTTTGTAGCGGCGGAAAGGAAGACCGGTCCGCTTTCAGCCGCGAGCCGCGAGCTACGAGTTACGAGCTTTTGTCGGGGCCAAGTTTGGCGGGGGTGGGTGTGCGTTGCTATACTGAGGGTCGACGTTTTGAAGGCTGCGGTGCGCGGCCTGGTCCCTCCCCCATTTCAGGCAGGCGATTTTCGAAACGACAACCGGCCGGCGCTCTTGGCAGCCCGGCGGGAATTGCATTGCCAAGGCCAGATAGCTCAGTGGTAGAGCGCGGCCCTGAAAAGGCCGGCGTCGGCGGTTCGATCCCGTCTCTGGCCACCACTTCGTTCAACAACTTGGCGGCGACCAGAGTGCGGTTGCGTTGGAAAGCTGGGAACAGTAAGGCTTCCGGCAATTTGCTTACAGCGCCCACCAAATCACCGCAGCCATCAAGACCCCGAGCAACAAACTCCGGCGGTCGGTGAGGGCGAAGACGACCGGGTCGTCGTGCATTTGGCCGCGGCTGGCTAGCATCCATACCTGGAAGAGCCACAGTAACAGGATCGGCACTACCAGCCAGAGGCGGTTGGGATGGTGGTAGAGGCTGTTCTTGGGGTCATTGATGTAAAGGGCCACCAGGACGACGCCGGCGCAGGCGGAACTGGTGCCGAAGGCGCGAAGCTGCTCCAGGTCGCCCAGTAGATAGCCGCGACCGTTGCTGACTTCGGTGCCGCGCTCGCGGAGGGCTTCGAGCTCGCTGAAGCGCTTCACGAACGCCAGCGAGAGGAAGAAGAACACGCTGAAACCTGCCAGCCACGCCGTCACCGCAACACCGGTCGCGGCACTCCCAGCCAGGATACGCAGGGTGTAGAGGCCGCTGAGCACGAAGACGTCGAGCAGCAATTGGCGTTTCAAATAAAGCGAGTAAGTGAGCGTCGTGACCGCGTAAATGGCCAGCCAGAAGAGGAATTTATAGGGGACTTTCAGCCACGTTCCGCCCGGCAGGTCGACCACCAGGTGGGGGAGAGCGACGGCCAGCGTAAACGAGGCGGCGAGCAGCAGCGCCACGGCCCCGACGCCCGCGATGGCCGACAGGTCGCCCGCGGCGAACGGGCGGCGGCGCTTGCGAGGGTGGCGGCGGTCGTGCTCGAGGTCCAGCAGGTCGTTGATGATGTAGGTGGCCGACGCGCACATGCCAAAGCTGAGGAAGGCGATCAACGCCGCGGCGATGGTGCCCAGCTTCCATGCATGGGCGAGCAGCAGAGGGACGAAGATCAGCGTGTTCTTGGCCCACTGGTGCAGGCGGATGGCGCGCAGCCAGCTTTTGAGCGCCGGGGTGCGGTCTTCGAAGGTCTCGGCGGGGATGGTTCCCGCTTTGCGCATGGCGGAGCGCAGTGCCGGATAGGGGTTCGCGACCATCGGCGTGCGGCATGAGGCCAGCAGGACGGCGTCCGGCGAGGCGTTGCCGATGTAGCAGAAATCGTCGCCGAAGCGCTCGCGAAATGCGGCCAGCTTGCTTTCGCCGGAGAGATTGGTCTTGCCGTCCGAGGCCAGCACGCCGTCGAAAATTCCGATGAAGGCGGCCACACGCTCGGCTAGCGCGGCGTCCGACGCGGTGGCGAGGTACAGCCGGCGGCCGGAGCCGTGTTGCCGGCGGAGCCACTCCAGCAGCGGGCGATTGTAGGGCAGATGCTCGACGTCGAGCGCCACCGCCGAGGCGATATGGCGCTTGAAGGCGGCCTTGCCGTGGGCGATCCAGCGCGGAATCCGCAGCAGTTGGCGAGGGTGCCGCCGGGCCAGGACGAGGACGCTGTCGACCAGCGTGTCCGATTTGACGAGGGTCCCGTCGAGGTCGACGCAGACGGCGACAGAGGTTTCCGGTTGACCGGAAATCACCGCTGCGGCGTCGATCTGGTCAGTGCCTGGCAACATGGCCCTCCAACCGGCGGAAACTCGAGGAAATATTACGAAGAAATCGTTCCGGAAACTCTTACGATAGTCCCTGCGTCACTATACCTTCAGTAAGATGGGATGTCCGGGAAACCGGAAACCCGACACGGGCCCCTGCACACGGGACGGAGCAGCCAGCGGCAAAGGTCGGTGCATCTCATGGAAGCACAGAATTTACCGGCGATATCAACATAGACCTTAAGATATTCATAGCACTTCCAGGAGTTGATCGAGCACAATGTCTCAGCCTCCCGCGTATGACCCAGGGTCCGCGACGAACCGCGATCTCGATCCGCACCATACCTTGCCCGCCCCCTACGGGAGCGATGCGACAGAGACCGACCCGGCACGTTTACTGCCTGCATGGGCGCAGCAGCCGCGGCCCAAAGGCAGTTGGGTGCGCAAGATTGTCCTGCTGCTCATCATTCTGGGAATTATCGGCATCGTCGTCTGGCGCATCCAGGCTTCCAAAGCGGAAACCGCCGCCACCGCCAACAAAGCCGCCCAAGCCGCGAACCGCCCCACGCCGGTGCAGACTACCGCCGTCCAGATGAAGACCGTTCCGGTCTATCTCACCGCGCTCGGGACAGTTACCGCGTACAACACCGTTACGCTGCACAGTCGCGTGGACGGACAATTGCTGAAGGTCAACTTCCAGGAAGGGCAGACCGTAAAGGAAGGCCAGCTTCTGTTGCAGATCGATCCCCGGCCGTACCAGGCGGTGGTCGATCAGGCGGTTGGGACCCTGACCAAGGACGAGGCGAACCTGAAGAATACCGAGGCGGAAGCCCAGCGCTACACGGCCCTCTACCAGGCGGGCGTTGTGAGCAAGGAGTCGCAACAGACGCAGATTTCGAATGCCGGCCAGGCTGCGGGATCGATCAAGTCCGACCAGGCTGCGATCGAGGCCGCCAAGGTCAACCTCTCCTACACGAGCATCTATTCGCCTATCAACGGCGTGGTTGGGCTGCGTGCGGTCGACCCGGGCAACATCGTCCATGCCTCGGACTCGACTGGCCTGGTCGTGATTACGCAGATCCATCCGATCGCCATCATCTTTACGCTGCCCGAAGACCAGCTTCCGCAGGTGCAGCAGGCCATGCGCGGGGGCAAGAAGCTGGTCGTCGAGGCGTACGACCGCAACGACGCGCACAAGATTGCCTCCGGAACGCTGCTGACGATCGACAACCAGATCGACACCACGACCGGCACAGCCAAGCTGAAGGCGGTGTTCGACAACGCCGACGGTTCGCTGTTCCCGAACCAGTTCGTCAATGTGCGCCTGATTACGCAGGAACGCGAGAACGCGATTGTGGTCCCCACGGCGGCGATCCAGACCGGGACGCAGGGCACCTTCGTCTTCGTCGTCCACGATGGACCGGGCAAAGAGGCGGCTGGGTCAGGTGGAGCGGGCGGATCGGGCAAGCACAGGGGCGGGGGCACAGCGTCCGCGACACCCGATGAAACTGCTTCAGCCGGAAGTGCGAAGGGCGGAAAGTCGAAAAGCGATGGCGGCCCGCCGCCGGGCCCGCCGAAACATGCCAACACCGTTAACGTAACCGTCGACTTTACACAGGGCTCGAATTCAATCCTTTCACCGGGCGCGGTCAACGCCGGCGATCAGGTGATTGTGGACGGGCAGGAGAAGCTGACGGACGGCTCCAACGTAACGCCTCAGGCGGCCGTTTCCGGCGCCGGCAAAAGCGGAAGAGGCATCGGCGCAAGTGCGGCGACCGGCGCTCTGGGCCCAGGAAGCAACACCGGCGCACCGGCCGGCGGAGGCAACCGTCCATGAGCCCATCACGGCCCTTTATCCTGCGGCCGGTGGCCACCTCGCTCCTGATGGTGGCCATTTTGCTTGCGGGCTTCGTCGGTTATCTACAGTTGCCCGTCTCGGCACTGCCGGAAGTCGACTA
>DASRLB010000280.1:0-2142 GCA_035648695.1 Acidobacteriaceae bacterium
GGCATCCAGTTCCTCGACATCATCGACGCCGGCGACCCCGCCGAGCTCGCCCACCGCCACGCCGCTGCGGGCGCGGACGAAATCGTCCT
This sequence comes from Acidobacteriaceae bacterium, assembly GCA_035648695.1. Lineage (GTDB taxonomy): Bacteria > Acidobacteriota > Terriglobia > Terriglobales > Acidobacteriaceae > Granulicella. The sequence goes on from DASRLB010000280.1 coordinate 90, forward strand.
GCTCGACATTACTGCGACTCACGAAGGCCGCGGCACGCTCCTCGACACCGTCAAACGCACCGCCGCCAGCCTCTTCGTCCCCTTCACCGTCGGCGGAGGCATTCGCTCCGCCGAAGACGCCGCCGCCGTCTTCAACGCGGGAGCCGACAAGGTCAGCATCAACTCCTCCGCCATCGCTCGCCCGGAATTAATCGCTGAAATCGGCAGCAGCTTCGGAGCCCAGGCCGTCATCGTCGCCATCGACGCCCGCCGCGCCGCAGGTTCGCAAGACCCCGTAGGCGACGCCGAAGTCTTCGTCTCCGGAGGCCGCATCTCCACCGGCCGCCGCGTCATCGAGTGGGCCCGCGAAGCCGAGCAGCGCGGCGCCGGCGAAATCCTCCTCACCTCGATGGACACCGACGGCATGAGAAACGGCTTCGACTGCGAACTCACCCGCCGCGTCTCCGAAGCCGTCCAGATCCCCGTCATCGCCAGCGGCGGCGCAGGCTCCGCGGCCCACTTCGCCGAAGTCTTCAGCCATAAGGAAGGCGGGGGCAAAGCCGACGCCGCCCTCGCCGCCAGCATCTTCCATTTCGGCATCACCGACTCCCGCGCCCTCAAAGCCGAAGTCGCCGCCGCCGGCGTCCCCATGAGGCTGCCATGCTGACGCTACCTTCATACCTTACTGTCGTCGAACGAGCAGTTCTTACCGCAATCCTTGAAGGCGCGAAGGAACATAAACAGATTCTTCAGCAGCAAATATTGCTGAGCGAATTGAAGTCCCGCGACTTCAATGGGCACGGCTTCTACACTGATTTCTCTATTCCAGAAGAATTGCCGAGGTACCCTAGCAGTCGTGAAATCCTGCACGCATCAGCCGTAGTAGATGGTGAGCTCTGTGGCTTCATCCTCTGGGTGATTGATGGTCAAGCTAATTCACTTGAGGGATATCCGCTGGATGGAGATTCTTGCCATCCGGACGGCAAGCAGATCGAACAAGTAAAGTTGGGATAATAGACCCATGCTCATCCCCTCCATCGACCTCATGAACGGCCAGATCGTCCAACTCGTCCAGGGCGAAAAGCTCAAGCTCGCGTTCGACGACTTCGACTACTGGGTCGAGCGTTTTTCCAAGTATCCGCTGGTGCAATTAATCGACCTGGACGCCGCCATGCGCCAGGGCGACAACCGCGCCCTCATCGAGATGATCTCGAAGCGCCTCCCCTGCCAGGTAGGCGGCGGCCTCCGCTCTCCCGAAGACGGCCAGCGCCTCCTCGACGCCGGCGCAAAGCGCGTCATCTACGGCTCCTCACTCTTCAGCGCAACGGGCGTCGACAAAGCCTTCGCGGCCTCGCTCAAAAAAGCCCTCGGCGAAGACGCCCTCTGCTTCTCCGTCGACACCAAAAACGGCCGCGTCGCCACCAGGGGCTGGAAAGACTCCGTCGACCTCACCCCCGAAGAAGCCATCACCTGGCTCGAAGACTTCTGCGCCGCCTTCCTCTACACCCACGTCGACACCGAAGGCACCATGCAGGGTTTCCCCATGAACGTCGCCGCAATTCTGCGCTCCACAACGGCCCGCCAACTCATCGTTGCCGGAGGCATCAAGGAGCGAGCCGAAGTCGACGCGCTCGACGCCATGGGAGTCGACGCCGTCGCAGGCATGGCTGTCTATTCAGGAGCGATGGACGCCTGAACTTTAAGCTGAGATTGTCATCCTTCGCCGCAGGCGGAGGATCTGCTTCTTGCCAACTCCGGCGACCAACCGCCCGGTCGCAAAACTACTGCGGATCCGCATCATCCGCAATCGCATAATACCCCTTCCGCGCCTCGATCTTCCTGCCCTTCCCGCAGTCATAATCCAGCTTACGGAACTTCCCGTCCGCCTCCGTATCCTTCGGCGTATAGCTCGCCAAATACTGCGTCCGCAACTCATCCTGAATCTGGTCGAACGCCTCTTCCAGCTTCCTGCCGTTGTTGCCGACATTGATCACCCGCCCGCCCGTATCGCCGGCAAGTTTCTGCATATCGCCCACCGGGCTGCCGAACGTGATATTCCCAAACCCGCCAAACC
>DASRLB010000281.1:0-7521 GCA_035648695.1 Acidobacteriaceae bacterium
CTGCTGTGGCTGCTGTCGCTGCCGCCTGCACGGGTGAGCCGATGAGAGAGTCGAGACGATAAGCGTCACAACACTCGAAGTCAGGACCCACCCGAGCGATCATAGCCGGGTGGGTTTTCTGCTTACAGGCAGCAAGAACCAAACGGTGGACTTGAGTGGATTGAAACCGCGGCCCAGCGAATGCTGAAACTCAAAGAAGCGAGGCAAAAGAAATGTCACTCCGCATCAACGATGTAGCTCCCGATTTCACCGCCGACACGACTCAAGGCCCCATCCATTTTCACGAGTGGATCGGCGATGGCTGGGCCGTGCTGTTTTCGCACCCCAAAGATTTCACTCCCGTCTGCACGACCGAACTGGGCGCGATGGCCGGGCTGCAGGGCGAGTTCGCCAAGCGCGGCGCGAAGATTCTCGGCCTCAGCGTCGACCCTGTCGAAAGCCATAGCAAGTGGGCGCAAGATATTCAGGACGTCAGCGGGCACACGGTGAAGTATCCGCTGATTGGCGATCCTGAGCTGAAGGTGGCGAAGCTGTACGACATGCTGCCGGCCGACGCTGGCGAAACATCGGAAGGCCGCACGCCGGTGCTCAACGCGCCCGTGCGCACGGTGTTCGTCATCGGACCGGACAAGCGCATCAAGCTGCAGCTTTCTTATCCGATGTCGACCGGGCGCAACTTCGACGAGATACTGCGCGTTGTCGACTCGATCCAGCTCACTGCGAAACACAAGGTGTCTACGCCGGCGAACTGGAAACAGGGCGATGATGTCATCATCCCTGGCACGATGTCGAACGAGGAAGCCGAGAAGACCTATCCGGGTTACAAGACGGTGAAGCCGTATATCCGGACGACGGCGCAACCGCAGTAGAATTCGTGCCTGCTCGCGTTCTTCCTTCCGAGGAGCGTGGGCAGGTACACATGGGCACCGATGGCGAAGTGGCTAACGCGCTGGTCTGCAAAACCAGTATTCATGGGTTCAAATCCCATTCGGTGCTCCAATAATTTCAATTCCGATCATGCCGCAACATCGTTCGGCTTGCATCGCTGAAGCTTGGGAAATTTGAGCAAACGAAGATTCGATCTGAGATTGCTCCATGACTCACACTCCGCGAAAACTAGTGAACGTCGTTGAAAAGGCGGCGCGCCACTTTCCCGCTCCGGTCGTCTCAGGCCCATGCCCCGCGAGGAAGACGACGCTGTTTCGGCACGCCTACCCCCAGACCGAAGACATGCGATTGTCGGTGCGGTCCATGCCGGGCTAAGCACGGCACCTTCCGTTGATCGCAGATAGGCTTTTGAACGATTGCCGTTCACGGGAAGCCATTCGTTGCCGTGGGAAATTGTTGCACTCTTCACGTAGAAACGGATTCGCCAGCAAGTTATGGAATAGTTTTCCTATTGACATACACATGGGTCCGCACCTATAGTTCGGGCGATTGCCTCCGTCGCGACGTGGGAAAGCGATTCCGGCTATGGAGCTGCATTGTGCAACGCATCTGTTTCGTTTTGAAGGTCCGAGCAGACCGGGTCGAAGAGTATCGCAGCCGTCACGCCCAGGTCTGGCCGGCCATGAGGGGGGCCCTGACAGCCGCAGGTTGGCACGACTACTCGCTTTTTTTGCGACAGGATGGATTGCTGATCGGCTACCTGACCTGCGAAGACTTTGGAGCAGCGAAGGCAACCATGAAATCACTCGAAGTCAATACCCAATGGCAGGCGGAGATGAGCCCGTTCTTCGAGAGCCTCACAGCGAATGCCGATGACGAGATGCAGCCACTCCAAGAGGTTTTTCATCTCGATTGAAGTCCAACGAATCTCGCAAGGCGGTTGAGCGCCGTCCCCCGTTACTCAGCCCAAAGGAAGACCGCATATGTCCTCACGCACGGGTAAGATCGCTTTCGCCGGCTGCCTCGCAGCAATCGCTTCAACGCTGCTTCAGGCGCAGCAAACGCCGCCCCGCACATGGGTCGACAAGGACACCGGACATCGCATCTTCCGGCTTTCGGACGAGCCGCACTCCTCGGGCTTCTACTTCAACAACAATGCTTTCTCGCCCGACGGCCGCTTCATGGTGTACACCGCTCCCGACGGTATTCACACGATGGAGCTGGCCACAAGGAAGACGCGGCTTCTGGTCCCGAACCCTGCGGCTGCGCCGGGCGAAAGGCCGTCGTTCCGCAGCGGCCTCCATGCCATCGTCGTCGGCGCGAAGACCGACAGCGTTTTCTACTCGCGCTTCGATCCAGTCGCCGACGCCAGCGTCATATACAAAGCGGACCTCGACAGCGGCGCCATCACGAAACTCACGGTCCTGCCCCGGCGGGCGAACATCTCGACCGTCAACGCCGACGAGACCCTCGGCGCGGGCTCATTTGCCGAGAGCGATGAGGCCGCCTCGCGCGACCCCAGCCGCAACAACACGCATACCGGGGCCGACGCCACTGGCCGACCCATTCCCACGCCGCTGGTTCAGGCAGCGGACAAATCGCAGATGATGGAAAGGCGGCTCGCCGCGCACATCCCGGTGGTGCTGTTCACGATCGACCTCACCACGGGCAAGATGAACATCCTGGTGCATTCCACCGACTGGATCGGCCACCTGCTTTTTTCGCCCGCCGATCCAACGCTGCTGATGTACTGCCATGAAGGGCCGTGGCACAAAGTCGATCGCATCTGGACCATACGCACGGACGGCTCGCACAACCAGTTGATGCACAAGCGCACGATGCTGATGGAAATTGCAGGCCATGAGTTCTGGGGACTGGACGGCGAAACCATCTGGTACGACTGGCAGACGCCCAAGGGCGAGGACTTCTGGCTTGCGAGCGTCAACCTCAAAACCCATCGCCGCGTGGCGTATCACATGCAGCGCGACGAGTGGTCGATCCACTTCAACCTCACCCGCGACCTGAGCTTGTTCGCCGGCGACGGGGGCGACTCCGGCCAGGTGGCGCACTCGAAGAACGGCACATGGATCGAGCTGTTCCATCCCGAGATGCGCCGCGACGAGGACGGGCTCGACGCGCCCGACTTCGTTCGCCCGGGAGTCTTCCACTCCGAGCATCTGGTCAACATGGCCCACCACGACTATCGCCTCGAGCCCAACGTCCGCATCTCGCCCGACAGGAAGATGGTATTTTTCACCAGCAACATGTTCGGCGGAAGTTACGTGTTCGGCGTTGAAGTCGAGAAGGCTGTGAATCCGGAACCCGAAGAAGTTCTGTCGACTCCGGAACTCGGCAAGCGGTTTGGCCCCGATCCCACGCCGACTCCAGACGACAAATAGACGCTGGCGATCGGAGCCGGGCCGGCACTCCGCGACCATGATTCCGGTCCCAAATCCATTACAGGAATAATTCTTCGTCTATTTCTTGTTTCCGACCGGCGAATTATTTTCCTATTGACACACGCGAATTGAGTCTCCATAATCCTCCGCATATAAAACATCGCCGATATTCCTTGCGTGAAATTGGGAAATGGAAAACGGCTGCGGAGGCTGTAGGAACGGCTGCAACTTCTCTATCCGAGCGGTCCGATGCTTCGCGACAGGCTTCGTCCTGATCGCGTTTTGTCTCATCAATGCCATCATGCCGGCGCAAACTGCCGGCGAGGGCACCATCGCGGGCACGGTCAAAGACAGTTCCGGGGCCGTTGTGCCGGGCGACCGTCACGGCCACCGATGTTGCGACCAATGTGACGATCATGCGGACGACCACTTCCGCCGGCGTGTATACGATCGCACCGTTGCTCCCCGGAACGTATACGGTCCAGGTTGAGGCCAAAGGCTTCAAGACGCTGAAGCAGGACAATCTGGTCGTGAACGCATTGGGGACCGCGAACCTCGACGCGGTCCTGACCATCGGCGAAGCGACGGACACGATCACCGTCAGCGACGCTCCTCCCGTGCTGGATACGGACAATGCAGTTTTGGGGACTGTGATTGAGAACGCAACCTACAGCAATCTTCCCCTTCTGATGAGCACCGTGACGTTCGCCCAGCGCGACCCTACTGCGTTCGCCTCGTTGACGACCGGCACGCAGGCCAGCACCAGTTCATTGCGCGCGGCCATCGTCGGCGGCCTGGGCAACAACCTCCAACAAATCTACCTGGACGGCGTTCCGGCGGAGACCATCAACCAGCAAGCCGACACGCGCCTGGTCGGCCTCAATGTCAGCGTAGACGCGATCGATCAGTTTCAGGTCATCACCAGCATCCCGCCCGTGGAGTACGCGGGCGCCGGCGCCCTCAACTTTACGATGAAATCCGGCGGTCTTGGGTATCACGGCCAAGTCTCGGATTACGTTCGCAACACCATCTTCGATTCGTGGAGCTTCGTCAACAAGTGGGTGCCCAAACTCGGCTCGACCGTCGCACAATGCATCGCGTCCGCCAACCGGTCGCTGTGCCAGGGCAAGCCCTTCGAGCACCAGAACGAGTTCTCCGCTTCTATCGGCGGCAAGGTGCCCCTCACGCACAACAAGCTCTTCTTCTTCGTCGCCTATGACCTGTATCACGGCAACGGCCCGGGGTCGGGGTCTCCGGCTCAACTCACCGTCGCGACGACACTGATGCGTCAGGGTGATTTCACCGAACTCAACGGCGGTGTGGGAACCGGTGGGCTCACCGGTACGGGAGCGAACAACCCGGCCATTATCTACGATCCCAGGATCAATAGTTGCGTCGGCAATGTCTGCACCAGACAGCCGTTCCAAGCCGTCAAGAACGGCATCCTTACCAACAACGTCATCCCGGCAGGAGACATCTCCACGATTTCTCAGGCGATGCAGTCATTTCTGCCTGCGCCATCGGATCCGACGACGATTACAAACAATTACATCGGCACCCGTGTCGCGGGCAATGACAACCACCTCGCCGACTATCGTGTCGACTACGACCTTAGCGCAAACCATCGCATCTCCACGGTGGGCGCCATCGGGGTCAACCACTTCCTCAACAACTATGGCGCTCCCTTCTTGCCTCTTCCCTATGTTGGCGGAGATTTGGCCAGCGTCTATCCCAAACAGTTCAACGTCGAGGATGCCTATACTTTTGGACCTCACGTTGTGAACCAGTTCAAGTATGGCTATACCCGCTTCTACATGGATATCCACGACGCCACTGACGGCATTAAGCAGTACCAGGCAGACACATTGGGCATCACCAATCTGCCATCACCGGCTGGGCAAGCCACTACGGACTTTCCTACTGTCACGTTCGGTGCGACCTCGGGTATCAGTCCGGCGATCGGCAATTGGAAACAAGGCGCCGCCGCTGCCACCACACTCACTTCACCGGCAACATTTGTTCTCATAGACAACGTGCAATGGCTCAAGGGACGTCACTCGATGACTTTCGGAGCGAGCTACGAGTTTCTCCAGGTGAAGAACGCAGGTCCGAACGGTCCCACGGGCCTTCTCACCTTGCCCTACCTCCCCATCAGCACAGCCGGCTTCGCCGCCAATTCCAACACGCTGGCCACTTCGCAGAGCGCTACGGCCGGCGGCGGATACTCCTATGCCAGCTTCCTGATCGGTGCAGTCAGCGGATCTCCGACAGTAAGCCTGCAGCCTCTCGTGCAACAGATCGATAGCCGCTATAAGACGTTCGCTCCCTACGTCGAGGACACCTGGAAGGTGAACAGCAAGCTGACCATCGATATGGGGTTGCGCTGGGATTATCTGCAGCCCTATCACGAGTTGAAAAATCACTTCACCTTCATGAATCCGGCCCTTACGAATCCTTCCACCGGCACTCCCAGCGCGCTTCAATTTGCCGGAAATGGAGACTCCCCAACCTTCTGCGGACCTCTCCGCGATCTCAAGCACGCCGCAGTTCAAATTTGGAAACTCGCCTCGTACGGCCCCTCTTGGCTTGCGGGCCGAGGGCGTCAACAACGTCAACGGTTCACTGAAGCGGAGTTTCAACTTGTGGCATGAAACTTCGCTCGCGGTGGAGGCCGATGTCTCGAACGTCTTCAACCGCACGCAATTCTCCGCTCCGAATGTCGCCTGGTCCACCACAGCGGCAGCACCCGGCAATGCCTTTGGAACGATCGCAGGCATCGCCAACCTGCCGCGCAGTTGGCAATTTGCGGGTCATATCAACTTCTAACCGGTCTTCCTTGCGAAGGTTCTGCTGCGCGTCGACAACTGAGACGCGCAGCAGCACGTTCCACGTCGACTACACATGGTCCGAGGACATCGGCGACGACGGTCCGGTGGACCGGCGGTAGACGATTCTCGCGGACATTACTCGCGATTAGGCAAGATCGACCATCACTTCGTCCACATAACACCAGCCCCAGGTCTCGCCGGGCTCGATGGAACGCATGACCGGATGCCTGGCCGCGTGGAAATGTTTGGTGGCGTGCTTGTTCCTGGACGAGTCGCAGCAGCCAACGTGACCGCAGTTCAGGCACTCGCGCAGATGCACCCAGGTGTCGCCCAGTTCGAGGCATTCCTTGCAGCCGGTGTCGGAGGCTTTTACGGGTTTCAGATTGTCAAAATGCGGGCATTCCATTAATCACCTCGCAACGATTGGATTTCGTAGTGCACTACTCCGACTCTGCGACCTCGGTAAAGGCGACCGTCGTTCCGTCACTGAAGAGGAGCTCATAGGACTTCGAAAACCAGCCGGACTTCTTATGGTCTTCCGCAAGAACGCGGCCCTGGTAGTCGCCAACATGCAGCAGGGCGGCGGCGTTGGCTTCGAGCTCGACCTTCTTTCCGTCGATGATGGCGTCGAGGTGCAGGACGCCCGCCGTGCCCGCGCCCTGAACACGGGCGTGGGTGACGTGCACCACCAACGGATACAGCAGCGGATCGGGACGATGGGATTCGGAGTAGCGCTGCTTTTGCGCCGACGCGAGTCCGAGCCCAAATGCCAAACAAAAAGCTATTGCAAGCCAACGCTTCATTTCAAACCTCACTTACTTTCCGCGTTCAGACACGCGATCTGCGCGGCGAGCAGTTCGCGAATGCCCTGCTCCGCAACATCCAGCATCTCATCCAACTGCGCGCGGGTGTAGGTGCCCTTTTCGGCCGTGGCCTGGGTTTCGACCAGGCCGCCGTCGGCGGTCATAACGACGTTCATGTCGACTTCGGCGCGCGAGTCTTCTTCGTACGCGAGGTCGAGCAGCACGAGGCCATCGACCACGCCGACCGATGTCGCAGCCACCATCTGCTTGAGCGGCGACTGCTTGAGCGTGCCCGCTTCGACCAACTTGTTGAGCGCGAGAGCAAGTGCTGTGCAGGCGCCGGTGATCGCGGCCGTGCGCGTTCCTCCGTCGGCCTGCAGCACGTCGCAGTCGAGGATGATCGTTCTCTCGCCCAACAGCTTCATGTCCACTATCGACCGCAGGCTGCGGCCGATCAAGCGCTGGATCTCGTGCGTCCGCCCGCCGATCTTGCCGCGTTCGGACTCGCGGGCGGTGCGGGTGAGCGTGGCGCGGGGCAACATGCCGTACTCCGCCGTCACCCAGCCGCGGCCGGAGTTGCGCATCCAGCCGGGGACGCCGGTG
>DASRLB010000282.1:0-9495 GCA_035648695.1 Acidobacteriaceae bacterium
TGGGCGAGACGAAACGGGCGTCGTCCTTGGCAGTCCAGAGCCGGTCGGTGGGCACCTTGATCGGCGTCAACCGAATCCACTCGCTGCCCGGGGTGCAGTCATTGTTGAAGTAGAGGCGAGGATGGTCGGCCAGGATCGACAGGCCGCTGCGGATCAGCATCATGACAAAAATAAAGTTGAAGAAGTGGCAGTAGCGCACCCACAGCGGAAAGCCATGCGGACCGGCGAAATTGTTGGGGTAGATTTGCGGAACAGGTGGAATGTGGGGAAGTCCATATAGAAGGAACTCGATCCACGCCGCGGCTACGGGCAGCAAAACCAGCACGGCGGCGCCGATCAGCAGCGAGGGGCGGATCCAGATACGAAACCGGCGGTCGGGAGGATAGTGAACGGCAGCGTGGGCCGGATCGAATGCAATCATTTCAGGAACCCCGGCAATCTCTTTTTATTTCCGTGCGGATACCCAACCATGTCCGGGCAGTCAAAGGTGTAAGAGTTCGATGATGGCGCCGGGCTGCTCTCTTCTCGCTGGTCTCTTCGCGAACGATGGGAAACCTGTGCTCTTTGCTCACAGATTGCGGACAAAAAGAGCCTAAGTGCCATAACCCCGATGTTCCATAGCGAGCAGGTGCTGGCCGTCCGGCCACGAAATTGTTAGAAGGAAAACCGAGTCGCCCATCGACTCGACGTCGTGCTTGATCGAAGCGCCAAGAGTGAGCAGGCTTCCCGGTTGCAGGTCGTGCGTCTGGCCCTGGGCGCTGTAGCGTATGCTGCCTTTCAACACCTGCACCGAACTCGTGCCATCGACGTGGTGCTCCTTTATCCGGGCGCCGGGGTTCAGCGACATCAGAACGACCCGAAAATCCTGTTTTTTGAACAACGTCCTGGCGTGAATCCCAGAGGGCCACGGCTGCTGGCTTTGCGATTCAGCGATCTCATTTGTCAGGTCGAACAGCCCGAAATCCGCTGTCATATTGCCGTCGTCTCCGGAATCCGGAACCGCCATTGTTTGTTGCCTCCATTAGGACGCGATGTGAGATTTCGCCGGATCCCACGATGAAAAATTGCCGTGTTGAAATAGTCGTATCGGGTCGCAAACGTGGCTCAATTCGAACTCAAGCAGCTCATTTTCGTCTTCTCGCCGCGCAACCGTTGCGAGACACGCCGTGCAAATCGAATCGTGGGAGCCATCGTTGTTATGCCGATGCGGAAATCTGGGACTCGTCTGGGTGGACATAACCGCCTCTTTCCCTGCTGAATTGGGCAACCTTTGCAGGAAGAATATCGAGACCGCCGAACGGAGTCTGTTCACTTTTGCTCAACCGTTTCCTTTTTAAGCGACGGTTTTCCGTTCCGTTTCGCTCACATCGGACGTATTTGCTTCATAGGTCGCGTGGGACCAGGCGTTTCGCCCGAGAACACCGGCCTGGCAGAGTTATCGTCCGGCATTTGATCGTGCAGCACGATGTTCAACAGAGATTTGTGGACCCGGATGCGGCCGTTGTACTCGATGAATCCCAGCTTGCGAAAACGGTTCATGAAGAAGCTCACACGCGACCGTGTCGTGCCGATCATCTCGGCCAGAGTCTCCTGCGTTATCGGGGGAATCAACATTTCCGGCTCGCCTGGCTTACCGAACTCCGCCATCAACAACAGAATCCTGGCCAGGCGCTTTTCGCTTGAGTTGAAGAGTTGATCGACCAGGTCGGCCTGCGTCCTCATACTCTTGTCGAGCAGGAACTTCATAAACACACCGGAAAGCGCGTGTTCCTCGTGCAGGACGCGAATCATTTCGTTGCGCTCGATCTTGAGAGCCACACATGCGGTGATAGCCGTTGCGGTCGCCATTCTGAGGCCGACCGGGCCGGCGATAGACTCTTCGCCGACAAATTCTCCGGCGTTGAGCATCGTGATCGTCGCCTCTTTGCCATTCTCGGCGACAACAGTAAGCTTTGCCCGACCAGTCTGGAGATAGAACACGCAATCGGCTGCGCCACCCTGCGAGAAAAAGGCGTGCTTCGCCTTGATTTGCACAATCCGGCGTCCCAGCCCCGCATGCGCGAGGAAAGCGGCTGGGTCGAACGCGGCGCTTTTCAGTTTCGTCATCGAACAGGCCCTCATGAGTGGTCCCGGATGGTAAACCGGCAACAGGATCGGACCAGGTGATGGAACCAAAGTATTCATACGGCACCTAATGTCGTTAACCTAACATAAGCATTGTACTCTGTGCGATTCAAATGTGTTCCTTTTTGCTCACTAATGCAGATTGATTGGAATTCGAGGCAGCCTCCAGCCTGTCCTCTGCATCTTCACAAGTGACCTCATTTGGGAAGACCTGAGCGCTATTGCTCAGACTCTGTCGACGAGGCCCTGCTATTTCTTAGGTTTATAGGTTCCGATATTCCTGGCAGTTGCCCCGATCACCGGACGAGAGTGTCGGACACACCATTTCAGTGGTGTTCGATAAGGGGATCAAATGTTCACACGCAGACTTGGTAAACCAGGGCTCTTAGTCGCATTGCTGGCCGTCTCCATAACCCTTGCGACCGGATGCGGCAAGGAAACCGTGCCGTCGACGCCGCCCCTGGTGGTATCGACCAATCCTGCAAGTGGGGCCACCGGTGTACTGATCAACCAGGTCGTCTCCGCTACTTTCAGTGAGCCGATGAACCCGGCCAGCATCACGGGATCAACCTTTACACTGACAGCCGCAGGTGGAGTTACCGTGGCTGGAACTGTCGCTTATACAGCTACGGGTTCGGTTGCGACGTTCACGCCGAATGCGGCCCTGGCCTTCAATACGGTCTATACGGCCACAATTACAACCGGAGTTGCGAATACGCTGGGCATCGAATCGGCCAACAACCTCGCGTGGAGCTTTACAACGGCGGCCCAGCCGACAGTGATCTCTACGGTGCCAACGAACGGCGCTCCCGGTGTGCCGATCAATCAGGTCCTCAGCGCCACCTTCAGCAAGGCGATGAACCCGGCAACCATCACCAACGCCACATTCACCCTCGCAGGTCCGGGTGGAACCGCCGTGACCGGAGTTGTGACGTACACCGCAACCGGCTCGATTGCGACTTTTACTCCCAGCGTGCCTCTTGCTTATGGCACGATATACACCGCTACGATCACAACCGGAGCCACAGACACGAACGGTTACCCGCTGGCCACGAACTTTCCGTGGACTTTTACCACCGCCACTCGTCCGACCGTCATCGCCACAATCCCCGGGGATGGCGCAACGGGCGTGCCCGTCAATCAGGTTCTTAGCGCGACCTTTAGTAAAGTGCTGAACTGCGCGACCCTCACGCCCGCCAGTTTCTTGGTGAGTGGACCGGGCGGAACGGCGGTCGGTGGAACCGTAACTTGTACCGGTGCCGTCGCGACGTTCACCCCAACGGTACTGCTGCTGACCAACACCTTGTACACGGCGACGCTCACAACCGTTATCACGGATTCAACCGGAGATCCGCTCGCCAGCAACCATCCGTGGACGTTCAGGACAGTTCCGGCTGCGACTGCTCCGACAGTGATTTCGACAACGCCCGCCAAGGGCGCCACGGCCGTTCCGATCAACCAGGCAATCACCGCGACCTTTAGCGAAGCGATGAACCCCGCGACGATCAACGCGACGACCTTCACCGTGAAAACAGCGGGCGGCGTAGCTGTCATCGGTGTGGTCACTTACACCGCTGCGGGCTCGGTAGCGACATTCACTCCCGCGACAAGTCTGGCAGTCAACACCGTGTATTCAGCCACAATCACGACGGGCGCGATGGACCTTGCGGGCAATGCACTTGCCAGCAACTACGTCTGGACGTTCACGACAGCCGCCGCCCCTGATACCACGAGGCCGACCGTCATTTCGACGGTCCCGGCAAACCTCGCCCCCGGCGTTCCGCTCAATCAAGTCGTCAGCGCAACATTCAGCGAGGCTATGAATGCTGCGACTATCAACTCCGCGACCTTTACGCTCGCGGGACCAGGTGCAACCGCAGTCGCCGGACAGGTGGCGTACGCAAGCGTCGGTAACACGGCGACATTCACACCAACCGCGAATCTCGTGGCGAACACGTTGTATACCGCTACGATCACAACCGGCGTCACCGATCTCGCCGGCAACGCTCTTGCGGTGAATCATGTGTGGACATTTACAACCGGCGCGGCACTGGACACGGTACCGCCCCAGATCGTGTCGACCATCCCAGCTAGCGCGGCCATCAACGTCCCCCTCAACCAGGTGGTCAGTGCGACGTTCTCCGAGGCGATGAACCCGCTGACGATCACCACCGCTACCTTCACGCTCACCGGCCCGGGCGCAACTTCGGTTGCCGGGACCGTGTCCTACGATCCCATCAACTTCATCGCCAGTTTCACTCCTACCGCCCCGCTCACGGCCAGCAGCATCTACACGGCAACCGTGACCACCGGCGCCACCGATCTCGCCGGCAATCCGCTAGGCACTGGTGGTGCACCGAATCCCTGGAGCTTTACAACCGGCACTGTCTTAGTGGTGTCGCCCATCAACCTCGGAAGCGCGGCACTCTTCGGCGGCTTCGGCGGTAGCGCCGGCATGACCAATCAGGGAACGGCTACCGTTATCAACGGAAATATTGGGACAACAGGCGTCTCGACGATCATCACCGGCTTCCACGACAACACGCCGGGATGCGTCTACACCGAAACGCCGCTCAATATGGGACTGGTGAACGGCACGATCGACACCGCGCCGCCACCGCCGACGGTCGCGTGCCCCAACGAAGGAACTGCCGTCACTGCCGCCGCGGCAGCGCAGGCCGCCGCGGACGCGCTCACGGCTTACAACGAGCTGGTTGCTTTGCCCGGCGGGCTCGATGTTTCTACCTGCCCCGGATGCGGTGGCGGGTTGGCGGGTGAGCTTGGCAATCGGACCTTGGCGCCTGGCGTCTACAAGTCCGCACCGGGAAGCTACAGCATTTCGCAAGGCGACCTCGTCCTCGATGCGCAGGGAGATCCTAACGCATTCTGGGCTTTCCAGATGGCCACGACGCTCACCGTAGGGACTCCGACCGCCCATAGAAGCGTTCTGCTGGTGAACGGCGCTCAGGCTAAGAACGTCTACTGGCAGGTTGGAACGGCTGCGACGATCAACGGGATTCTCGGCGGCGGAACGATGACGGGAACCATCATCTCCCAGGCCGGAATTTCGGTCTCAACCGCCGGAGTGGCCGCGGTGACGACAGTCAACGGCAGGCTGTTGGTGCTTACAGGGCCGGTCACGATGGTCAATACCGTGGTCAACACTCCTGCTCCATAACAAGTCAACGCAAGGGTCGATGTACGGCGTTGAGAGAAGACCGCGACGCGCAATTCAGGAGAACGAAATGAAATTATCTGCGCGGACGATTGCCACACTCGCGATTGCTTTTTCGGTACTACCGACGTTAGCCCGCGCTCAGGGCAAGACTGCGAAGGCGGAAGTCTTCCTTGGTTACACGCATTTCGGCGCGGGCTCCACATCGACGGCGGGGAACCGCATGGTTGGGTTGAACGGCGGTAGCGCTGCCTTCGCGTTCAATTTCAATAACTACTTTGGCCTGGTCGCCGACGTTGGCGGTTATGACGCCAATCGACTGCAACTCACCGGCAACGGAGCCAACCAGCCCCTGGTCGTGGACGCCAGCGGCACAGCCTACACGTATCTCTTCGGACCCCGTGTCTCCTTCCGGAGGGACAGCAGGATTTCGCCGTTTGCGCAGGTCCTTGCCGGAGGCGTTCACGCCAGCCAGATGACGCTCTCCAATTGCGCGGGAACATTCTGCACGCCACTCCCCGCTCAGAATGCGCTTGCGATGACGGGTGGCGGCGGACTGGACATCAGGGTCACCCGTCGCATCTTCATACGCGCCGTGCAGGCGGAGTACATGTTGACGCGGTTCGCCAGCACCACGGGGGCGGCCAACACCACTCAGAATGACTTCCGGCTTTCCTCGGGACTGGTCTTCCGATTCGGCAATGCGACGCCATCGTTGCCCGTGCAATTTGCGTGTACCGTACAGCCGCAGGTCGCATTTCCCGGCGAGCCGGTGACTGTTACCGGCACGGCGACGAATCTCGACCCGAAACACCAGGCTGTCTATAGTTGGAAGACAAGCGGTGGCACTGTGAGCGGTTCCGATGCCAACGCGACCGTCAGCACCACCGGCCTTGCGCCGGGCAGTTACTCGGTTATCGGCAGCGTCAGCGCGGGCCATCGCGTTACCGAGCAAGCGCAATGCACGGCGAGCTTCACCATCAGGTCTCCGGAGCCGCCAACAATTTCATGCGCTGCGAATCCTGACAGCGTGCAAACGGGCGGCACGAGCACCATCTCAACTCAAGCTTCGAGCCCCCAGAATCGCGCTCTTACTTACTCTTATTCAGCGAGCGCCGGGAACATCGCATCGAACGCCTCCACGGCGACTCTGAGCACAGACGGCGTTGCGCCGGGAGCAATCAGTGTCACCTGCAGTGTGGTCGACGATCTCGGCAAGTCGGCTTCGGCTACTACCAGCGTGACCGTCCTTGCCCCAGCCCCTGCCATGGCTGCGGCTGCGGTTGCACCGCAAACGCGCGAGCTGTGTGCCCTGTCCTTCGAGCGCGATCGCAAGCGTGCGGTGCGGGTGGACAATGAAGCGAAGGGCTGCCTGGACGACATTGCGTTGCAGTTGCAACGTGAATCTACTGGGCGCTTGGTCATTGTTGGCAGCTATTCAGCAGATGAAAAGCCAGCGGCCGGTGCGGAGCGCGCTCGCAACGCCAGCCGCTATCTGACTGGCGAAAAGGGAATCGATCCCCAGCGCGTCGAGGTCCGCATCGGCCCGGCAAACGGGCGCTCAGCTACGGATGTCTTGGTTCCCGCCGGGGCAACGTTCGATGCCCAAGGCACCACCGTCGTCGGTGCGAAGGCCAATCGCCGCCGAGAGCCGTAAAACGATCTACGTTCCGACCCGGGCGCAACGGACGCTAGTCGAAGACTTTGCCACGCCTGCGCTCATCGAGGAGATTCGGCAAATTCAGGGGCGATCCCTACAGGAAGGAAAAGGCGGCTGGAGCGACGTTCGTCGATTGTGGTGCCCTAAAACGCGATGCTGCGAGATAGTCCATGTTCGCTGGCAGGCACATTTTGGGGTGTTTAAACCCTAGCTTTGTACGTACGTCATAGCAAACGCTGTGAAGTGCGGTCTGAATCCCTCATTCCCCTTCTTTTCAATTGGTTTGTCATCATCATCGGCCCGGTTTGTGACACCTCGCGTGACACGTTCCGGGCCCAAGTCTTTCATGGCCGGATATTAGGAAGATGGCTTTTGTGGGGCGCGTAGTCTACATTGGCTATGCCAACCAGTTCGCGTCTTGCGAGACGCGACTATTTGCGCGAAGAGATACATTCAGCGCACTGAAAATTCAAATCAAATGAGCGCGGCGGTTACGCCGGGTGTGGAGTTTGCCGATGCATGTTGCCGTAAGTCAGCCCCCCAAGAATCCATCTGGTGAGTCCAGCAACGCGTCCATTTTTCCGAGCGGATATATGCTCACCTTCCTGCTGACCACGCTGATCTTTTTCGTCTGGGGGATGTCGAATAACCTTACCGACATTCTCGTGCAGCAATTCAAGAAGTCGTTTGAACTGAATGTCATTCAGGCGCAATTGGTGCAGACGGCGGTGTTTCTTGCGTACTTCGTGATGGCGATGCCGGCGGCGTTGCTGATGCGGCGGTTCGGGTACAAGATGGGGTTGGTGGTGGGGCTGGTGACGTTCGCGATCGGGACGTTGATGTTCTGGCCGGCAGCGGTGATTGGGCAATACACTCCGTTTCTGATTGCGTTGTTCGTTGTGGGCAGTGGATCGTCGATCCTCGAAACGGCGGCCAATCCGCTGATTGCGCAGTTCGGCGATCCGGCGACTTCGGAACGGCGCCTGAACTTTTCGCAGGCGTTCAATCCACCGGGGACGATTACCGGGGCGCTGTTCGGCACGTGGTTTATTTTTTCGGGGATTGAGAAGAATCCGGCAGAAATTGCTTCGATGAAAGCGCAAGGCACGTACGCGGCTTATCTGCATGGAGAGATTCTGCGCGTGGTCCCGACGTACGTCGCGCTGGGCGTTGTGGTGCTTGTGCTGGCGATATTTATTGGACGAGCCAGATTTCCGGCAAGCATCGATGCCAATGAGACTGGAGAGATCGCTCCGCCGCGCAGCGGAGTGTATGGAAGGCTGCTGCGCAACCCCGGGTTGATGTGGGCGGTCGCGGCGCAGTTCTTCTACGTCGGAGCGCAGATCAGTACGTGGAGCTCGCTGATCTTCTATCTGAAGGCCTATACCCCGATGACCGACAAAGCTGCGGGATACTTTCTGACCGGCTCGCTGGTTGCGCTGGCTGTTGGGCGGATCGTGTCGACTCCGCTGATGAAATTTATCAGTCCTGCGAAGATGATCGGGCTTTATGCGGTGTTGAATATCCTCCTGCTGGCTGTCGGCATCGTGCATCCTGGAATCGTCGGCGCGAGCGCGATTCTGTTTACCAGCTTCTTTATGTCGGTGATGTTCCCGACGATCTTTGCGCTTGGCGTCAAAGGACTGGGAGACGATACGAAGCTGGGCGGCAGCTTTCTGGTTATGGCGATTCTCGGTGGCGCGATCTTTCCTCCCTTGCTGGGGTGGATTGCGTGCGAGACGGGCAGTTTGGCGCTGGGTTATCTGCTGCCCGCAGGTGGATATATCGTGGTCGCGCTGTATGCGTTCATGGTGCCGAAGCTGACGCGCGGTGTCGGTCCGGATGCTGTCAATAGCGTGCCGCAGAACGTCTAACGGCGGGAAATTATGGCTGAGACGATCGATGCGCATCATCATCTCTGGCGGTATTCGGCTGAGGAGTACGGCTGGATTTCGCCGGAGATGGATGTGTTGCGGCGAGACTTTGTTGCGTCCGATCTCGATCGCGAACTGCGCGATGCGGGCGTCGATGGATCGGTTGTGGTGCAGGCCCGGCAGAGCGTCGAAGAGACGAAGTGGCTGCTTGAGCTTGCGGCTGAGGATGAGGCGATACGCGGCGTCGTCGGGTGGCTGCCGCTGGCGAGTGCGGAACTTCCGGGCGTGCTGCGCGAGTTTGCGGATTGCGGCAAGCTGAAGGGCGTTCGGCATGTCGTGCAGGATGAACCGGACGATGACTTCATCCTGGGCGAGGACTTCAATCGCGGCGTTGCCGCGCTGCTCGATACAGGGCTGGTTTACGACATCCTGATTCATGAGCGGCATTTAGCGCAGGCCGTCAGGTTCGTGGAGCTTCATCCGGAACAGATTTTCGTTCTGGACCATTTGGCGAAGCCGCGGATCAAGAAACGGATACTTGAGCCGTGGCGGGAAAATTTGACGCGTCTTGCGGAGCACGACAATGTTCTCTGCAAGCTCTCGGGGTTGGTGACTGAGGCCGACTGGGGTACGTGGGTGCTGGATGATCTGCGGCCATATAT
>DASRLB010000283.1:0-10544 GCA_035648695.1 Acidobacteriaceae bacterium
GCTCAATAACTCCCTCACCCCGGCGCAGGATATACACGTCAAGCCCGCCCGCACCCCTGCCCTCGTGGCAGCGGAGGCCAGCCCGCTCGGCCGCGCCTACATGGACTGGTCGCCGATGCCGTTCCTCACCGTCAGTCCTCCCGGAGACCCCACTCGGCCGCCCACCGGCGCCGAAGACGACCCCAGCGCCGCCTCCGCGACCATCGTCACCTTCCGCGACCCGCGTTTCATGCTCGACCTCCCGTTCCTGCGCTCCTACCCCAACCCGCCGCTCACCGGGACCGTCGAGCTCGGCCCTCAGCTCCAGGTACTTCGCCAGACGATGAATGGAAAGGTCCAGCACTAAACTGCTGACAATCGCGTGACACTCATCGCGTACAATCGAGGTTCACGCTGCGTTTCTCGCGTGTACTATTTCTTCAGAGGCACGACCCAATGGTTGCATACATCGTTCTCCTGTTCGCTGCGCTCACCCGCCTGCTGCCGCACGCGCTGCACGGTGTTGGGCTGAATTTCACCGCGGTTGGCGGCGGCCTGCTGTTCTTCGGAGCTCGCCGTCCGCGCTGGCAGTCGGCCATCGCCGTCGCCGTCATGGCGCTCACCGACGTCTACCTCACCACCGTAACCTTCGGGCTGCACTTCAAGGCCGGCAGCTACATCGTCACCTGGGTCTGGTATGCGGCGGCCTGCCTGGTGGGCAGCGCGCTGCTGCGCAAGGTCACCGTCCTGCGTGTTGCCACGGGAGTCCTCGCATCGGCCACCGGCTTCTTCCTGATCAGCAACTTCGTGGTCTGGGCGGGCTACCAGGTCGCGTATCCCCACGACTTCGCCGGACTCTGCGCCTGCTACGTCAGCGGCCTGCCGTTCTACATGAACGACCTCGTCTCGACGACCCTCACGGCCGGCGCTCTTTTCGGCTTGCCCGTCCTGGCCGCGAAGCTGATGGAGACTCTCCGTTCGAGCCAGGACCGCAGCCAGCCGCTGGCCTGAGACCGCGAGCGCCCCGATTGCATGGCCTGGTTCGGGGGTATCTCGCGGCTGCTCTTGGAGATAATTTGTTGCACTTGGACCTTGAATCCAAGATCTCTCAACTTGCTACAATTAAATCAGCACTCAAAACTCACAACTCAAAACTGAACAGGACCATTCAGACGCCAACCGCGCCCAGAACCTCTAGGCTCAATCGCTCTACGCTCTGAGCTGTCCAGAACCCTCGCTCCTCGACCCTCGCACCCGAACAGAAAGGTATAGGCACCTCCTCACCGCTCTACGCCCGAAACTGGCAACTGGCAACTGGAAACCGGTAGCTCGCAGCTCGCAGCTGAAAATCAACCCCACAACCGCCAACGCATCCGCTAACCCCTTATCTCGGTATATTTTGTACCGAAGTCGTGTGGAATGAATCGTTTGCGGAGGTAATAATTTCCTTGAGTAACCCATTTTGTTCTTGACTTCGTGCCATCGCTCGGCTATTCTGGGTTAGTCAACGCAAAGGATTACCTTAAATGACTCATCCAAAGACACTTACGGAAGCGATTCGGTACTACAGCGACGAATTGACCTGCATCAAGGCAGTCGCGGAGTTGCGCTGGGAGAATGGCATCCCTGTTTGCCCTAAGTGCCAAACGGCTGAGGGCGACCGCAAGCACTATTGGCTGGCGAATGTGAAGCGTTGGAAGTGCTATTCGTGCCGCAAACAGTTCTCGGTCAAGGTTGGTAGCATCTTCGAGGATTCCGCGCTATCGCTCGACAAATGGCTCTGCGCTCTGTGGATGCTCACGAATTGCAAGAACGGCGTGTCCTCCTATGAGGTATCGCGGGCAACAGGCATGGGACAGAAAGCCGCGTGGTTCGTTCTACAGCGTCTCCGGCATACCATGAACGATACCTTTACAGGCATGTTGGACGGAACCGTCCAGATCGACGAATGCTACATCGGCGGCAAGCCGATAAACATGCATGAGAAGCGCCGCCAACAGATCGGCCAACACGACCATAAGACGGCGGTCATGGGAATGATTGAGACCGGCACCCGTCAAGCTCGCGCTCACGTCATCCCAAATGCGAAGCGCGAGACGTTGCAGAAAGCCATCCTGGAGCGCGTAGGCTTTGGCTCTACGCTGCACACGGACAGCGCGGCTGGGTATGACCGCATGGACATGCGCTACATCCATGAGCAGGTCAACCATGCGAACGAGTATGTTCGCGGCAACGTATCGACTCAGGCGGTTGAGAATTTCTGGTCGTGCCTAAAGAGAACGCTAAACGGCACGTACATTGCAGTCGAAGCATTCCACATGAACAAATATCTTGCGGAGCAGTGTTTCCGCTTCAACAATCGAATCGGCATGAACGATGGTGACCGCTTCGTAAAGGCTCTGTCGCAGGTTGGCGGCAAGCGTTTGACTTGGAAAGAACTAACCGGGAAGGAGGCAGCCTAGCGCGAAGGTTCGCGGGCCTTTGCGGGGCGTGGGACGAATCGAGTATGACTCGAAAATTGCTCTGCTTTGGCCGCCTGATTTGAAGCGCGGACGACCTTGGGGCTGGCGGAAAGTACCTGCTTCAAAGCGGAAATAAACGGCTCCGGTGCTTGACTCTTTTCAGACACTGATATCTCCAATCCGCGGCAATCTTTCCAACCGCTCCAGAACGTATGTGTTGGTTTCGCTGTTTGTAGCAAACTTAAATTCTGTTGTCTTTGTGAGTATAGCTTTATAGCGGGCGGGAAGCTGGGCTTGTTGGGTGTCGCTTATTGCATCAACGAATGTCCCACGGATGCTCTCGTCTGTGTCGGAAGCCACGAAGTGAAAGCGATGGCTTCTCGTATCAGCTCCGACAAGCACTCCGTTTATTCTTTCCTCCGTTGTCCTCTCGTCTGTGATTCTTTCGAGCGACCTGTAGACGCTCCTAAATTCGGGCACTTGGATAACAACGTTGTTCGTCGTGAGATCCCCACGCAACCATTCAACCCCCGCGCCGGTGTCGTTATCAGAATTGACCTTCGCCCAATCGTAGATAGAAGCGATTGGTGCTCTCCCCATCACGTTGATAGTGTTAGCCACTGACGTTGGTGAGGCCTCCGACGTGACTACATCGAAAATAGTGATAGCAGCCTGGTCTAGCAGAGTGAGCATCTCGGGGAATAGCGAGTACCGCGAATTTGGAATCGTCATTGCAAGGCCAAAGGAACCCGGAAAGCCATAGGCTAACTGAAACGCCGAAAGATAATAACTTTCTCCGCTAAGATTACGTCGGTCACGCGGTGAACCTTTGCGAAGTGACTCAAAGGTTTGAGAAAAGGCATCCTGAAAAGTTCCGAGAGCTGCCACAAAAGAGCGCAGCGACGGCCGGTCTTCTAGTAAACGGTAGCGGCAAACGTCGCGGCCTACCTTGTCAGCAGCTTGGGCGAACTCGCCTTGGAGATTATGTTGCAGTTTCCGAAGCGAAAGAATGTTGGATTGAATACCGCGACTTGGATTACGGGCGAACGCGGTCTCAAGCCTGCCGATGGCGGACCCGGCAGTCCGTAGTTTGCTCTCCAAGTCCAAGAGGTGATTCATGTGGTGCCATCCAGTTCTATTCTTCCAACGCCCCGTATCCTTTTATAGACGACGCTTACAGCAAAGAGGCTAACCCAATACGATCTCTCTTGTATTCCGTCCCACCAATCGGGGTGCCCTTTTGGGTACTCAACACAAAGATAACAATCGCATTGGTGCGTCTTCTTTATGTCGAAGTCGTCCCGTATCCATT
Source organism: Acidobacteriaceae bacterium (assembly GCA_035648695.1). Taxonomy (GTDB): domain Bacteria; phylum Acidobacteriota; class Terriglobia; order Terriglobales; family Acidobacteriaceae; genus Granulicella. Next base: position 3,754 of record DASRLB010000283.1, read on the forward strand.
CAAGCAGCTTCAACTGCGCGTCGGTGCATGATTCGTAGAAGTCTGGCGTTACGCATACAGTGAAGTCGATATCACTGGGTTCGATCTCCTCCGTCAAAAAGCTGCCATCAACAATCAGCGTGCAGGGTATTGCAAGGTCTCGCAGTTGGCGGCAGATGCGATGCAAACCCTCCAGTATGTGGGGACGCCTCCGAGACAAAGGGAAGTCGTCTACACAGCGTTCCTGCAACCATTGAAAATTAATCTCATGCACTCCTGGAGGCAGCAACGGAGGCAGGTCAGACTCTCTCTTTTGCATGGGACGCCAAGATTATCATGGTCGCCCGCATACGAACAGACCATTTTCGGGGAACGCTCCTTCTGGCCTATCTTCGCCTAATCTTCGCTAGATTATAGCTTTGGGGCTTGGGTTAGCCAAGGAAATTATCACCTTTGCGGAGACATCCCACCCTGGAGCCCAGCATTCTAAAGCACTTACTCCCGGGCAATAGAAACGGGGGGAGGGGGTACCCCAAAGAATTCGCTCTCGCCCGAGGCCCTACGACACGTCCCCGCCGTTCGGCTCGTCTTCCATCGGCAATTTGACGCCCTTCCGCTGATCGAATATCCGGCGCGCCACGTACAGCGCCACCAGCAGCACCAGGAACCCGGCCACGCTGAACGCATAGTTCGCATGTTCCCGGATGGCGCGCGTTGCCGTATGCGCGATCGCCGGCCCGAACCAGATCGTGGCCAGCGAGCAGACCGTGAACTGCGTCAGCTTGCCACAGAATGTCGCCAGCACAAACGGCAGCGGCTTCATCTCAAACACGCCCGCGCCAAACTGGAACAGCTTCAACGGCGTCGGCGGAGGCAGCATCGACGGGATCAGGATGGCCAGAAACTCCTGCCGCTCGAACCGGTCGCGCATGCGCTCGTAGCGTTGGCGGTTGATGCGCTTCAGCAGCACCAGCTCGCCGCCCGCGCGCCCCACATAGAACGGCACCAGCGATCCGATCGCCGACGCCAGCGCCGCCACCAGGCAATAGGGAATGAACTTGTGCGGGTTCGACGCCACATAGCCGATAACGATGCCGTCCATCGAAACCGGGATCGGGACCAGCCCCGAATCGATCAACGCCAGCCCGCCGACTCCCCATACGCCGAGGGGCTTGAGCACCAGAAGCAGGCCGGCGGAGAACTTGTGCAGAAGCGCAATGGGATGCAGTTTCACGGACCTTCATTCTACCGCTCGGGCAGCCCTAATCTCCGTGGTTCGTCACACCCGCCAACAGGTCCAGCGCATGGCCCAGCAGCGGCAGCACAGCCCGCAGAGAACTCTCCGCGCCCGCCGGACTGCCCGGCAGGTTGATCGCCAGCGACGCCCCCAGCGTCCCGCAAACGCCGCGGCTGAGCGCGGCAAACGGCGTATGCTTGGCCCCGTCCGCCCGGATCAGCTCGGCCAGCCCCGGCGCCAGCCGCTCGCACACCGCCAGCGTGGCCTCCGGGGTCACATCCCGCGGCGCGAGCCCCGTTCCGCCGGTGGTCACAACCAGCGAGCATGTCGCGGCAGCCGCGCGCAACGCGGCTGCGATCGCGCCAACTTCGTCCGGCACCGTAACCGCGGCACAGATCGCGCCCGCGTCAGTCAAAACCTGCCGCACCGCCGGCCCGGAAAGGTCCACCTGCGTCCCGGCAAAGCACCGGTCGCTCACGGTCATCACGGTAGCCGTCCGGCCCTCCAGCATTCGTTTCATGCTCGCTCCATCCTCGCAGGATATCGCGCCGAACCGGCATAAGCGCCTTGAAGATGCGAAAATAGAGCTGGCCGGTCGATTCGGCAAACCGAGCCGGCTGTGCAACTTTCTGGCCCGCGCAGCGTCACAAACAGAAGCCCCGATGCTTTTCACCGAGACCCCGATCGAACCCGAACCGCCGTCCGCCAACGCGCCGCCTCCACCGCCGCGCCGTCCGCCGCCGCCGCCGCCTCGCCGGGTGCTTGCCGGACGCCACGGCGAATGGGAAACCCATGAGCTCATCCGGCTTCTCGACACCATCGAGGACGAGCGCGCCCGTGGCCGCTTCCGCGAGTCCCTTTACATCTCCCTCTTCGTCTGGCTCGCGGTCGCGTGGTTTGTCGTCTACGGCCCGCGCGTTCTCTGGCATGCGCCGCAACTCCGCGACCGGGCATCGGTCCAGCGCGAGCTTACCCAGCTAAGAATGGCCCCCTTGCCGCGCGTTTCCATCCCGGCGATCAAGCCCGTGCAGCCCACCATCGACAGCAAGACGATGGAGCGCCTCCGCGAAGCCGAGCCCAGGCCCGCGCCTGCGCCGCCCACACCTGCTCCCCAGCCGGCTGCGGCGCAACCGATTCCGCCGCCACCGCCTCCGCCTGTAACGACCAACGCACCGCGCGTCCCGCCTCCGGTAGTGGCCGAAGCGCCAACCGCCCAACGCACCTTCACCAAGGCGCCCAGCGCCGGCAACGCCATCCAGCAGGCACTGGACGCCGCCGCCCACGACCGCTCCGGCGGCGGCGTCGGCAATGTGGGCGGAAGACGCCCCGGTCCCCAGAGCTTCGGAGGCCAGGAGATACTGTCCGATACGCAGGGCGTCGACTTCAACCCCTATCTCCGCCGCGTCCTGGGCGACATCCAGCGCAACTGGGAACCGCTCCTCCCGCCCGAAGCCGGCTCTCCCCTCTTCAAGCAGGGCGAGACCTACATTCGCTTCACCATCCTTCCCGACGGCAGCATCAAGAGCGCCTCGATGCACCTCGATGGCTCAACCCACGACATCGCCATCGACAAATCCTGCTGGAACGCGATCACCAGCGAAGGCCAGTTTCCGCCCCTGCCGAAGAACTTCCACGGCCCGGAGCTCACACTGCGCCTCGACTTCCTCACCAACAAGGAACTCCCCGAGTAAGCCATGCCGGAACGCGCTGCTCCGCCCGCCCTCCCCGCGTCCACGCGCCAGCACCAGCGAGACGTCGCCGGTCGCGACTCCTACCATCGCGACCGCGAGCACATCGAGCGCCGCCGCCAGCTTCGCGGCCTGCTCATCCTTGCCTTTATCGTGATCGCTCTCAGCATCGCGCGCGCCGGCCTTGCCCGCGTCTTTCCGCCGACCTGGTGGCATCTCTGGTGACCGCGCTCCCCGAAAACGCCTACCCCTTGATCGCCATCGCCGGCCCCACCGCCAGCGGCAAGACGGCGCTCGCTCTCGCACTCGCCGAAGCCCTCCGACCGCACGGAGAAGCCGAGATCGTCAGTTGCGACTCAGTAGCCGTCTATCGCCTCATGGATATCGGCACCGCCAAACCCTCGCTCGCCGAGCGCGCCCGCGTGCCTCACCATTGCCTGGATCTGTATTGGCCTAACGAGCCCTGCACCGCCGGCGACTGGGCCCGCCACGCCCGCGCCGCCATCGCCGCCATCCATTCCCGCGGCCATCTCCCGATCATCGCCGGCGGGACCGGCCTCTACCTCCGCGCGTTGCTCGACGGCCTCGCTCCCGCGCCACCGCGCGACGAAGCCCTCCGCGACCGCCTCCGCTCCCGCACCGGCCCGCACCTTCGCCGCATCCTCCAGCGCCTCGACCCCGCCGCCGCCCGCGCCATCCACGCCAACGACGTCCCCAAGCTCATCCGCAGCCTCGAAGTCACGCTCACCGCCCGCACGCCGCAGACCGCGCAATGGCAAACCGGGCGCGACGCTCTCACCGGCTATAACATCCTCCGGCTCGGCCTCGCGCCGGAACGCGCGCTGCTCTACGACCGCATCAACACCCGCGCCGCCGCCATGTTCGACCGCGGCCTGCTGGAAGAGACCGCGTCCCTTCGCGAAAAGTACGGCGACAAGTGCCGCCCTCTCGGCTCCCTCGGCTACGCCCAGGCGATGCAGGTCCTGCGCAACGAAATCCCGCTCGCCGCCGCCATCGCCGCCGCCCAGCAAGGCCACCGCAACTACGCCAAACGCCAGATGACATGGTTCCGCCGCGAAGCCGACATGCACTGGCTCGCGGGCACAGGCGACGACCCGCACATCCAAGCGCAAGCCGTTGCACTCGCGAAAATAAAATTCGCAGTAGCGGATTCCGTCAACGATCCTTCAGAGTCGAAAACCTTGAATACTCCGGACGGACCAACCCTATGACTTTCTCCGCACACTCTCGCGCACTGGCCTGCCTCGTTTTCACGCTCGGCATGGCTGCCAGCGCTGTGCCCGCCGCATCGGCGCAAACGGACACAACGACCGCCGACGCAGCCTACGTCCCCACCCTCACCTTCGACGTCGTCTCGATCCACGAAAGCAAGGACGATCTTAGCAAGGGTTTTCGGATGGGAGGCCCCAACTCTGCGCATGCCAGCCTCGTCTCGCTCCAGAACTACCGCGCCAATGACATCGTCGCCACGGCCTACGGCCTCGACGCTCGCAACGTCTCCGGCGGCCCCGATTGGGCCTCCTCCACACGCTTCTACATGGAGGCGAAGTCCGACCACTCCGTCGACGACGCGCTCGCAAAACTCAGCGACAAGCAGGGAGCGAAGGAAAAACAGCACATGCTCCAGGTGATGCTTGCCGACCGCTTTCAGTTGAAGGTCCACCAGGTAGTCCGCGACGCCACGGTCTACGATCTCATCGTCGCAAAAGGCGGGACAAAGCTAAAACCGTCCGCTCCGGCGCCGCCCACTGAAGAAAGCACCGACGCCAGCGCACGCAAGAAAAACTCGCCGATGATGAGGATACGGTGCGGCCCGAACGGCTGCGAGGCGACGGGCTCAAACTACTCCATGCAGAGTATGGCCCTGATGCTCAACGGCCAGATGACCGCCACCGTGACCGACGACAAGACAGGACTCAGCGGCCTTTACGATTTCACCTTGCAGTGGAGTTCCGACAACCTCAGCGCAAATCCCAACGCCGACGCCAACGACAACCGCTATCCCTCGTTGTTCACCGCCGTCAAAGAGCAGCTTGGCCTGGAACTGAAGCCGGTGAAGGGAACCATCGTTACGCTGGTCATCGACCACATCGAGAAGCCCTCGGAAAACTGACGAGCAGGTTCGCACTCACGAACGTCACTCGTCCGGTTGCATCATCCCCTCGCGCACCGCATCCAAACGGACTAGGATGAAATGTTTGCCGCTCCCCGTCAGCGGCGCTTGAAGCCCGCAAAGGAGCAACCGCAACGCCGATGATTCCCACCACCATGCAGGCCCTCGTGAAACCCGCCGCCGCTCCCGGAATGGAAATGCGCGAGATGCCCGTGCCCGCCATCGGCGCGACCGACGTCCTCGTCGCCGTCGAAACCGCCTCGGTCTGCGGCACCGACCTGCACATCTACCACTGGGACGAGTGGGCGCAGGCCCGCATCAAGCCCCCCTACATTCCCGGCCATGAGTTCTCGGGCACCATCGCCGCCATCGGCGACCTCGTCACCGGTGTCAAGGTCGGCGACTTCGTCTCCGCCGAAATGCACGTCGCCTGCGGACACTGCCTGCAATGCCGCAGCGGCCAGGCCCACGTCTGCCAGTTCGTCAAAATCCTGGGCGTCGACGCCGACGGCGCATTCGCCGACTACGTCCGCATCCCCGCCTCCAATATCTGGAAGCTCGACCCCCAAATCCCCCGAGACTGGGGCTCCCTCTACGACCCCTTCGGCAACGCCGTCCACACCGTCCTCTCCGGCGCCATCGCCGGCCAGACCGTCGCCGTCACCGGCTGCGGCCCCATCGGGCTATTCTCGATTGCTGTCGCCAAGGCCTGCGGAGCTTCGCACATCATCGCCATCGAGCCCAACTCCAAGCGCCGCAAACTCGCACAGCAGATGGGCGCCCACACTCTGCTCGACCCATCCAAAGACGACATCGAAGCCCGCGTCCTCGAAGTCACGGCCGGGAACGGCGTCGACGTCATGCTCGAAATGTCCGGCCATCCCGCGGCCATCCGCCAGGGCTTCCGCATCCTCCGCATGGGCGGCCGCGCGTCGTTGCTCGGCATCCCCGCGCGCCCGGTCGAACTCGACCTCGCCAACGCCGTCATTTTCAAGGGCGCAACCGTCCACGGCATCAACGGCCGCAAAATGTACGAGACCTGGTTCCAGATGGAAGCTCTGCTGCGCGACAGCGCCATCGACCTTTCTCCGGTCATCACCCACCGCCTCCCGCTGGCGCAATTCGACGAAGCGATGCACCTCCTCGAAACCGGCGAAGCCAGCAAAATCCTCCTTACCGTCAAGCGTTAGTCGCACCGCAAAAAATCCGGGGTGACCCATCTTCGGCGCGTTCTTTGCGCCTAAGGTGGGCCGCACAAAGCCCGAACTGCAATAAGCCGCACTCCGCACTAATTCCCACCCAAACACCACCTAAGCGAGTATCCTTCTCCCATGAGCTTTTCTGTTTGCGCTAACATCTTCGCCGTCCTCGCGCTCTCAGCATCCACTCTCGCTGCCCAGACCGCCCCGCGCGTCTTCCTGCTGAACCCCACCACGCTCGCGCAGCAGAAAACCAATTCCACCATCGTCAAAGCCACGCGCAAAGAAGCCGACAAGGCCCTCAAAATGCCGCCGCAAAGCGTGACCACCAAAACCAAAACCCCACCCTCCGGCGACAAGCACGACTACATGAGCATGGCCCGCTACTTTTGGCCCAACCCCGCCACGCCCAACCACCTCCCCTACATCCGCAAAGACGGCCAGAGCAACCCCGAGATCAACGACATCCCCGACCACGAGGGCCTCGACCATACCGCCGACGCCTCCCGCGCGGTCGCCCTCGGCTGGTACCTTACCGGCGATGAACATTACGC
>DASRLB010000284.1:0-11224 GCA_035648695.1 Acidobacteriaceae bacterium
AGTCCCGGCATGCCCATCGTGCGCACCGCAAAGTCCTCGTGGTTGGGATAGACTTCAACCTGCACCGGACCGGGAAGCGTCATGCGGTACTTCTTCTCATAGGTGGCCAGGATCGTGTGCAGTTCGGATTGCATGTAGGGCAACAACTGTGCGGTCTCTGACTTGTTCAACTTCAGAACAGTCGTGCCGTCGCGAATGGTATTGAAGTCTTTATAGCTGTCGAGCAGACGCAGGCTGTTTACCGTTGCTGCGTCGCGAAAATCATTGTTGTAGCTCAGCTCGAGCTCTTTGTACGGTTCATCTTCCTTGCCCAATCGCATGAGATCAATGCCAAGAGCCGAATGCGCCGCCCAGAGGCGCGGGTCGGTCTCGATTGCCTTTCGGTAGTACGTGACGGCGTCCTCGTAGCGGTAGTGAAGCTCGAGTTGGCGCGCCACGCGGGCATAAGCCTCGGCATAGCCAGGCCCCTGGCCGGAAGTGAGGTCACGGATCCTTGCAAACCATGCATCGGGAGGGCGATCGGCGATAAGCTCCACGCCTGCGTGAATTGCCATCGCATCGAGCGCATCGTTCTCGAGCGCGATAGCCTTATCGGCTTCGGTTACGGCAGTATCGCGATCGTCGTTTGTGAGCGCGAGATCGGCCATCAACTCGAGCGCCTCTGCCAGGTTCGGGTTGAGGCCGATGGCTTTGGCTAAATACTCGGCGGCCTGGCCCTCGAAACCATCTGCGGAGACAATGGCGAGCCCGACATATGCTTCGGCGTTTGTTGGGTCCTTGTCTAGCGCCTCATGGAAGAGATTGGCCGCTTCGGTGTCGTTGAAGCGCTCGTGTAGCAACATCCCCCATCGCACCTTGTAGAGCGCTTTGCTGGCCTCGGGCTCCGTGGCGAGACGAAACTGCTCGTTCGCCTGCGTCCATTGTTCGAGCCCCCAAAAGCCCTCCGCGCGTTCGTATGCGCCCGCGTTTCGTGTGAGCGCATCGAAGCAGGCCTGCGCTTCGGCACCATGCCCATGCTTCCGCAGTGCCCAGCAATCCGACGGTATGGCGGCACGAGCAAGTGCAGTGCACATCATCAGCACGGCCAGAATGGGAGTGGTGCACCTCATTTGTCCAACTCCCCCTGCACTTTCGCAAGTTCCACCAGCGCATCGGTCAGTTGCTTCTTGTAGTCCGCGGGATCCATTGCTGCTTTCTGGTACTTCAGCGTGTCGATCTTCTGCTCCAGCGTGTCTTTCTGCTCGAGTAGCGCGCGCTTGGCCGGGTCGTTGGCCGCCTGCCGGCTTGCGCCCAGGCGCAGCAGCGTAAAGCTCGAAAGAAACATTCCTTGCCCGTTTCCTGCCGAGCGCACCGGTTCACCAGAACCCACATCGACGAATACGGAATGCTCGGTCGCAAGGCGTTTCTGCGAGTCGTAGAACTCAGCGGTCTTTTTTTCGGCGTAGGTGAAGGCCTCCATGGCACTGATAGAGTCGCTCTTGTCTGTATCTGCGGAAGGGTCCTGGAAGGCCTCCACCCAATAGCGCGCGAATACCGTTGCGTTCTTTTCCGTTCCCGATTTTGTGGCTGCAACGACGGCGCGCCCTGGCCGCACCAGAGCCTGGATTGCTCCGCCGCTGGCGCTGGTCGTATCGACGACGAGCTGACGCCGGGCGGCGATGCGGTCGCACATCCCGGCGATTTCAGCAGCCGTCAAGTCCGGCCCCACCAGGTTGAACTTGTACTCGGCGCCGTCAAACGAGCCGTGGCCGATGAGGATAAGCGCGAAATCGTCGTCGGCTTTGGCGTCGCGCGCTACCGTACTCAGCGTCTCTCTGAGCTGCGCCGCTGTGGCGTGTGCGCCGGTCAACGAGTAGACTCGCGCCGCAGAGTCCGCGGCTTTGAATATCTTGTCCAGCTCATTCGCTGCCGCCGTGAAGCGCTGCTCGTAATCCGGCTCGCCGCCGAGTCCAGACACGATGACGTAATACGTCGCCGCGTGCGCCTGCACAGCGAGCGCGCAAATCGCCGCCAGCAGCGCGCACAGGCGCTTTGGCTTCATAAAACACCCCACTTGCGGCGCAGCAGCCATTCAGCGATCGGCAGCCCGAGCAAGCACAGAAACACGATCGGCATATTCCACAGTTCCTTGGTGCTGCGAATCGAGATGCCAGCTTCGGAGTACGAGATGTCCCGTGGCAGATTGTTCAACTCGGAGGGCTTCCAGTAACGGCCGCCAGTCTCGGAAGCGAGCTGTGCCAACAGGCGCCGATTCTGCTCCGTATGGAAGTTTTCAGCGACCCCGTTTTCGCGCTGAAAAGTCAATACGTCGCTCCCTAATCCCTGCGGTTGATTGCCTGCGGATTCTGCCGTTATCTCGGCGAGATATGGACCCGGCTTCTCCGCGGTCCAGTCCACTTGATAAAGACCCGGCGTGTCCGCGGATGGCGCCATGTCGATCAACGCATTCACGCCCTCCGGCCCTACGATGTGAGCCGTCACATGTGCGTCCGGCGCGGGCTGGAATTGCCGATCGCGCACCTCGGCTGCCAGTTGTACCTGTCCCTCGTCCATCAGTTGGCGCGACGGCATCGTGGCTGAAATGGGACCGGGCGACTCGGCGACCAGCCAGCGCAAAAGCTGTTGCCAGAATAGATCGTGCGATGGGTCGCCGAGCGCCTCGCTCATCTGCCAGCGCCATGTTCCGCCGGTTGCCAGTATGGCCGTGCGGCCGTGGCCGTAGTTCTGGGTGACGAGCAGCGGCAGCTTGCGATGGCCCGCATTCAGATCGGCCAGCACGACGGCGCCGGGCTTGGGCGAGCCGGCATCCTGATAGTCGGCAAGATAGGTAAGCCTCCTCCAGCGCTCGGTGTTTTTGTCCGGGTCGTCGAGCAGCCGGGTGATGGGCGAGTCCACGCCATCGGAGGTCAACTCCACAGTTGCCGGGTTGCGATGGAAACTGTGATTTCCCGCCGGCAAGAAGGTCGGCATCAGATCGTTCAGCGCAGACGCGCCCCAACTGCCATCGCTCAATGACGAGCGCCCGCCCAGGAAGAGGATGCCGCCGCCGCGGCGATCCACATATTCGCGCAGCAACTCCTGCTGCAGCGGCGTGAAGTAATCGGCGTCAACCGAGCCAATGATGATGCCCGCATAACCGAACAGATCTTCTGGCCGCACCGGAAAACCACCGGCGAGTTCGCCGGGATCGCTGATGCCTTGGCGGTAGACCTTGTTTTCGCTGGTGCGCAGCATGGAAACCATCTGCACAGTCGGATCATCTTCTTCTGCGCGCCGGATAAACTTGTATTCCCATCGCGGTTCGCCTTCGACATATAGAATTCTGCGCCTCGCATCGCTGACCAGAATGGGGCGCGTCACCGCGTTGTTGTTCAGGTCCTCTTCGCCAGCCAATGGTTCGACGCCGAACGTAAGGCTTTTCGCACCGGCTGCCCCAATGGGAAAGTAAAGCGGCTCGGTCTGAATGTGTCCGTCCTGGGCCAGCGTGATCTCGCGCTCGGCGAGTGTCTTGTCTGCGTCGCGCACGGTGAGCGTTGCTTTCTGGCCTGCATAGCCTTGCTGTATCAGGCTCACAGTCGTGGCGACACGCGCGTTGGCGATCGCACTGGCTGCGATGCCGACATCTTCAATCTCCACGTCGTGCGCGTGCTCCTCTTTGCCGAAGCCGATGGAGTGCACCGGCAGCCGGCGGTTCCGCAGGGCTTGCAGGGCATCGATTCCGATGCCTGAGCCGCCCATCCCCGCAGTGTTCTCGCCGCCGTCACTTAGCAGCACGATGGCTCCTACGGGTAAGTCCGCAGTCTCCGTCGCAAGTTGCTTCAAGCCGCTGCTAATGTGGGTGGCCCATTCCGCCGGCGCAATCCGCTCCGGCCCATCCACACGAGTCAGTTCACTGCCAAGCCGGTAAACGCGCGTCTGAAAGCGCTTTTTCAACCCCGCCAGAAGCCCGCCTTCAAGTGCCGCAAGTGCCGCGGCCTCGCGTGTGTTGCCTTCGCTGTCAGCAATGCTCATGCTGCGCGAGTCGTCAACCACAACGGCGATGATGTTCTGCTGTGAACTTAATTCGCTCACCACCATTGCCGGCTGCCAGAGCAGTAGCAGGATAAGCGCAACCTGCGCCGACTGCGTTCCCCAGATCGCCCATGCGCGCCAGCTCTTCAGTTTGGGTGTGGCTTCCCGCAGTTTCCAACGAATCAGCAGCGCAAGTCCGCAGGCAGCCGCGGCAATTAACACAAGCAGCAGCCATGCCGGCCACGTGCCGAGCAGCACGAACCGCCCCTTGGTGAAGACCGGACTTGGATACTTGAAGAGGAACTGAAACATGTCCACTTCCAGCCATGCATGAGCCTTCGTCGCTGTTACAACCATACCGTCTTGTTGCGGAATCTGAGCGCGGGACTAATGGGTCATGCCATAAATGATGTAATCGAGCCCCACGCGAAAGGCCATCGAAGCGAAGGTCTCCGGATAGTTCGGGTCGTCTGCCCACTCCCATGCGTCGCCGAGGTGCATATTGTGGCAAATGGCCACAATAATTCGCCCCTTGTCGTCGCGGATGGCGCGCCATTTGGGTTGATAGCCATCCTTCTCGTAGGTGCGTCCGGACCAGACATACTGTTCACCGGGAATCTGCATCTTGTCGTCGATGTCATAAAGGGTATGAAAGATCTCGTCGCCACTCTGCAGATCCTCGATGGGGCGGTTGGGCAGTACCTGGCGCATGCCGTTCATGAAGTTCTCCCAGTCCTCGGTGCCATGAAAGTCGTCTACCATCAGAAAGCCGCCCTTCAGCAGGAACTCGCGCAGCCGCTTGGCCTGGGCATCGGTAAACGTCCAGTTCTGCACTTGGACTGCGTAGATCCATGGGTAGTTGAATATTTCATCGGAATCGAGCGTAACGACCTGCTCTGTCGGGCGGCCGTCTATCCGGGTCAGCCGGTGCATGGCAATGAGAAACTGACGGTCGGCCTTGGGATAGTCGCGTGTCCAGGAGTTGAATCCCCAAAAGCCACGACGGCCCTGGGCGCCGTAACTCGCCATGTTCGACGAATATGCCAGCCGCGACCAGTAAAACTCCGCCTTGATGTTCGTAGGCGAGTCTTCATTGCCGAAGCCGAAATCCGCCGTCCGCTGCAAGGCCCACAGTCCCATACAACAGACTGCTGCGGCCGCAGTCACGAGCGTGACCTTTGGGAGCTTCATAGACGACCTCCGCGGAGGGGAACTGCGCGGGAGAACAGAAACGCTTGCCCGTTAGACGGTTGAAGACTGCTGTTGGTTGCAGCCAGTTTGGCGAAGAAAGCTGGCGCACTTGTCCGGGCCGTCCGCAGCGTGAGACGATGCAGGCAGCCGCGCTCCCACGGGAGGGTCAAGACTGTGAAAAGACGCGATCTCCTCAAGCTAGGTGGGATGGCCCTGGCGCAGGCTTCCGGAGCATGTCTGCCGCTTGAAGCGCTGGTTCATGCACAGACCGGAATGACGATGCCACCGCCCGCTCCGGCGCCCGAGGGCAAGGCGGATTACACGCTTCGGATCGCCCCGGTTACGGTCGAACTCGACCGTTCGCACATACTCTCGACCATCGGCTACAACGGGACTGCGCCCGGGCCGGTCCTGCGCATGCGGGAAGGCAAGCCGGTCACCGTCCACGTAATCAACGACACGGACACTCCGGAACTTGTGCACTGGCACGGGATGTTGATTCCGCCTGACGTGGATGGTACGGCGGAGGAAGGCTCTCCGTTCGTGCCTCCGCGTGGCCAGCGCCGGTTCCAACTCACCCCCGGCCCCGCAGGAAGTCGCTGGTACCACTCTCATGCCATGGCCATGGATGATCTGCACAAGGGAGCGTATACCGGCCAGTTCGGCTTCGTTTACGTCGACGGCGGCAACGATCCCGGTCATTTCGACCAGGAGCTCTTTCTCGCCCTGCGCGACTGGGACCCGTTTTTCACCGCAACCATGGATGACGAAGACGACGATACCCACAATGGCCCCATGCCGGAAAAGCCCACTGTTATGAACACCGGCCCCGACGGCCTTGAGGTAGGTTCCATGACCTACTCGATCAACGACAAGGCGCTTGGATCCGGCGAGCCGATTCGCGTCCGCGAGGGCCAGCGGCTGATAATCCGCTTTCTGAACGCCAGTGCCATCGAGAACCGACGGATCGCACTAGCCGGCCACAAGATGAAGGTGATCGCGCTCGATGGAAACCCGGTCCCTACCCCGCAGATGCTCGATTCGATATTCCTCGGTGCGGGAGAACGTGTCGATGTGATCGTCGAGATGAACAATCCGGGGATTTGGATACTTGGTTCGACTGAGCAGACGATTCGTGAGTCGGGCCTCGGCGTGGTGGTGGAGTATACCGGTCAGCACAAACAGCCACAATGGATCGACCCGCCCAGAATACCGTGGGACTACACCATCTTCGGGAGTGCCGGCTCAAGTTCACCCACTCCCCAGCAGACGATCGAACTGGTGTTTGAAAAGATTCCCGGCGGGGCGGGCAAGTTCAACTTATGGCTCGTGAACGGCAAGCCCTATCCGAACGAGGATGAACTTGTGCTCCATCAGGGCACGCGCTATCGGCTGGTCATGCGCAACCGCACAGACGACGCCCATCCCATGCACATGCACCGGCATCTCTGGGAACTGGCAGAGATCAACGGCAAGAAAACCGCCGGAGTGATCAAAGATACGGTGATTGTTCCCTACTATGGCCGAGCGAGTGTCGATTTTACTGCCAATCAGCCCGGACTCACGCTCTTCCACTGCCACATTCAACAGCACATGGACTACGGCTTCAAAGCGCTCTTTCGCTACGCGTGACGCGGCCTGTGCAGAAAACAAGTGGCCAACAGTGACTCGAGGGCCAGCTCCTGAGCCTCGCCTTGCGCTCGCCGGGACCCTTGTTCGTCTTTCTGTTTCGGGACTTCAATCTGCCGCTGCATGCCCGCGATTGTTTCCTCCCGCTCGGCGATCTTCAGCTTCAGTTCATCCTCTACTTCGCGCTTGGCCTTTATGCGCACATTGCCAAGCGATTCCCGAATCCGCGTTTCGACGGTCAGATCGAATTCACGCCTCGCGTCATCGAACTCTCGTTGCTTGCGAATCAATTCCGCCTGCGCCTTCTGAGCGTCGGCGAGTTTGCCGTCCTTCGATTCCAGGACCTCTTGCAGTTCGGCGGGTTCACTGTTCTTGCCGTCGAGCTCGTCAGATATAAGTAAGCGCGCCTTGTTTGCCTCTTCGGCAGCGATCGCTTCAGGGTAAGGCCACTCAACTCGGTGGCGGCCAGTTTTTCTACAAGTTGGTAGCACATTCAGGATCTGTTCCGCCAGGCGGCGGAGCCTACCTACTCCGCGCGGAAATCGTAGCTGGTCGTTGAGAGGCTGGGGGCCAGCGAGAAGTCCGTCGTCCCGTTTTCGAGCTATCATGATACCGAGGTAGCGATACCAATGGAGGACACAATTGTTTTGCGGAAGCCGGACGGCACTTACAAAGCGACTTTTAACGGTCGAACCATAACGACGGACGACACACAAAATGAAGCTGGCTGGAACGGGCAGGAAAAGCGCCCAAATGCTTCTGTCGTTGCGCAAAGGGTGCGGGATCTTGGAGCCAAGCACGAGGATCAGTTCCGGCGTATCTATCCGAGAAAACCCGAGTAGCAGAGAGCGGATTCCCTCGCCTCACCGCCGGCGGAGCCATCGATGGGCGACCGGAAGGTGCGAGAACAAACCTTCGACAGACGAGATGAATCATGGGACAATTTGATTCTCCAACTGAGGCTGCTTTGGCTCAGTTCAAAATCGACCAATCAGCGCTATCTCCTGTTAGTTTTGCCGTCGAAAAGCTGGTCGGCATTGGATCGAAGATTCTTGAGTTGGCAGGGTATCAAGGTGCTTCTGTTACAGCCGATTTGGTTTTCGGACTCAAAGGGCTTGCAGCCGCTAAGGATGAAAGCAATCTGATCTACTTTGCGGAGGCGCTTGTCGACGATATTCGTCGCCTCTATCGCTGGAGCGAAGAGATGCGACAGCGGGTTGAGAAAACTCTCAAATCGCAGGAATTTCAGGAGGCGGTAGCAAGTGCAACTTTGTATGTGGCGCGTACAAACGTCGAAACACGGCTGAAGCGACTGGCGCACGTTCTGGCGAACACCATCAAGGACGGCAATCTGGAGCCAGAGACCCTGGACGATGCGATGCGGACGGCGGTTTTTTTAACGGAGAAAGATATTGGAGCCCTGCGCATCGTGTATAAACTTCAAAGCGTGAGGTGGCCCCGGTAGTTCGGACAGTTTTTGTTTTTTCTTAAGTGGAAGTTCTTGTTTTTGCTTTTAGGCTGCCATTGATTCTGGCAGGCGGTTGAAGTATACCTGATCGGGCGTGAGCGCCTTCAGGCTGGAGTGTGGACGGATGGAGTTGTAGAACCAGATGTATTTGCCGATCCGCTCCCTGGCCTCGCTGACTGAGGCGTATGCGTGCAAATAGACCTCCTCGTATTTGATCGATTTGCAGACCCGCTCGACGAAGACGTTGTCGCGCCAGCGGACCTTGCCGTCCATGCTGATAGCGATTCCGTTTTCCTTTAGCCGCCCGGTGAAGGCCTCGCTGGTGAACTGGCTGCCCTGATCGGTGTTGAAGATTTCCGGTTTTTCATTCTTGGAAAGAGCTTCTTCGAGCGCCTCGATACAGAAAGAAGTCTCCATGGTGATCGATAGCTTCCAGGCAAGAACCCTGCGGCTGAACCAATCCACCACCGCAGCCAAATAGACGAAGCCACGCGCCATGGGGAGTGGAGTAAGAGACAGGGCGTAGTCGAGCTATTTCCCCGTCTCTCCTCCCCGAACCGGACATGCACCTCTCAGCGCATCCAGCTCTCTGTTCAAGTGTTGCTCATAGCAAAAGCGACATCAGCGTAGCGCGATTTGATGGTTTTGCGTACCTCATCGCGCAGGATGTACGGGTTCTCCGATGGCGAGCGCCAAGTGAAACGCCCCTTGCGGCTGGTGACGAGTCGCCCAAGCGCCAGCTCTCCATAGAACCCCCGACTGTTCTGCCCTTTTAACACCCATGTTTTGGCACGTCCTGCTCCTGGAGACCGGACATGGTCACGCATCAGCGACCTGAAGCTACGCCGATACTTACGCGCAAGCCAGTAGCCGAACTTCCAGAAGACCGTACGGTCCACCTTTCTGAACACGGTTGCTGTGTAGTCGGTGTATTGATAGAAGGCCGCCCATCCGGCGAACTGCCGGTTCAGGCTCTCTATCATGTCCATCCGATTCATGCTGAAGTCTGCTGACAGTTGCTTGACCAGCCGCTCAGTGAATCCCCTATATTTCTCCCACGGGATGGTTGTCACAGGCCACATGCGGCCACATGGTCCACGCCTACGGATGATGCGATGACCGAGGAACACGAAGCCGTCATTCACATGCGTGATATGGGTCTTCTCCATATTCAGTGTGAGTTTCAGCTCGCCTTCCAGGAATGCTCTGCACGCTTCGCGAACTGCCTCGGCGTGCTTTCGAGTTCCTTTGACAACGATCACAAAATCATCCGCGTACCGGCAGTAGGAGATGGCAGGTTTCCATTGCCGGTGCTCTCGCACAGTAATAGGACGCTGTTTGAGAATTGCGAAGTTCCATGCCCACCGGTCCTTGCGCACCTTCTTACTCAGGTAGTTCTTCTCCATCCACACATCGAATTCATGCAACATGATGTTGGATAAAAGCGGTGAAATCACACCGCCTTGAGGAACGCCTTCGCTTGCAGCGCGAAACAGACCACGATCAACACATCCTGCCTTGATGAACTTCCAGAGCAAGGCAAGGAATCGCTGATCGGCAACTCGCTTACGGATTCCCTTCATCAACAGGCGATGATGAACCGTATCGAAGTAGCTGGCAAGGTCGCCTTCAATAATCCAGCGCCCGGCAGTCTTCTGTTCATCCCCCTCCAGCAGTTGAAGTTTCACCGTGCGAATCGCATGATGTACGCTCCGCGCAGGCCGAAAGCCATAAGAGGCCGAGAGGAAATCGCTCTCCCATATCGGCTCCATCACCATCAGCATTGCGCGTTGCACAATTCGATCCCGCAGGCTCGGGATACCAAGTGGCCTGAGCTTCCCGTTTGCTTTCGGTATATACACGCGGCGCGCAGGCTGCGGATTATATGATCCAGCCAACAACTCCTCGCGTATTGTCGTCAGTTCATGCTGGAGTTTCGCCTCCATCATGCGCTTATCGACGCCGTCCACACCCGGTGTGCGCGCTCCGCTGGATGCCAGCGTAATGCGCGCCGCTTCACTCAGCCAGTTCCTGTCGGCAATCAGTCTTAGAAGACGATCGAACTTGCGTTCTCTGTCCTCCGTTGACCAAGTCGCCAGCTTGCTTTGCATTTCACTGATTATCAAAGGTCTTCACCTCACTCGAGTCAGTTAGTTAACCAAGCAAACCACTTCAACTGCCTCCCTTCGCCATGTGGCCGGCTTTCCCGGCCTCGGACTACTACGGAGGCTCCGCCAGTCTGCACATCATCAGGGACACACTCCCTTATCATTTGTGCAAACCTTCCCCAGTTCACATGCTGGACTCATCACATGGGCGAGGCTGCCTGTCGCAGTCTTTCTCCTTGCTTGCCGCAAGTCGTCGCAAACGCCGTGGTCTAGCTGCGCGCTCCCCATGGCTCCCTGCCGCCCGGCTTACATATCCATTCGGCATTCGTGTCGTCAATTAACCCTACATATGATCGACGACAATTCGCATCCTGCCTGTTAAGCGATGTCGGCAGGGGTGACATTTCAACCCTCAGATGCGTTTTAACAGGTTCGTGTTCCTCAACCGTCCCATGCTCAGCCTAGAAGCTCATCTTGGCGTAATCGCTTCGCCGCAAGCCCCATTTTCCGCGGACTTCGTCACCTTGCCAGTGTCAGCAAGTCACCGCCGCTTTGGCTCATTTTCTCTCGCAGCAGAGAAAAGGCAGGCACAACCAAATCATCGTGCTCTGCATCCCAGACATGCTCAAGCAGCGCACCTCCTTTCAACCGAGTTACGCTGGCTGGGCGTACTGTAAGTGATGTCCATGGCCCAGACCTGGTTGGGCCGCGTGATGGCCTGGCCGCGCAGCAGATAGGGATAGATCCTGTGCCCTGGCGCAGGCTTGGAGGTGTTGGGCCTGCGATAGATGGCCTCGATGCACATCCTCCGCATCAG
>DASRLB010000285.1:0-7655 GCA_035648695.1 Acidobacteriaceae bacterium
CGCGTAAACCGCACCACAATCTCCGTGCCTATAGGAACCATCGTTCCAGCCGCCGGCACCTGCTCCCGCGCCAGTCCGCTGCCCACCGGCTGCACGCTCAGGCCCGCCGCATTCGCCTGTTGCACGACCTTGCGCAGACCATCGCCCTGAAACACCGGCACGGCCACGCGCTTCGCCGGATCGATCACGACCGCGGTGCCGCCGCGCACCTGCACCGCCGGCAAAATCTTCGGAGCCTCCAGCGGCGCCGACTCGCTCTCCGCATCAGGCATCAGCGACGTCGTGCCGCCATGCGCACGAAACGCCGCGAGCACCTTCGTCGGCAACAGCTTCATCGCTCCACTCGGCGTCCTGGCCGCGGCCTCCGCCGCTCTCATCGAGGCTTCATCCGCGGCCCGGTCCGCCGCCGCATTTTCCGCCATCGCGGCGGCGTTCTCCGGATGCCGCAACGGATCGTCCGCGGGCAGACTGTTGATCTGCTCGAACATCGCGTTCAGGTCTGCAGTGCTGTCCGCGGGCTCATCGTCGTGCGCATCCGTCGTTGCCAGCTCCTTCATTTCCTTGGGCGTCTTCAGCGGCATATCGTGCGGCACGCCGAGATACTCCAGCACCTGCTGCGCGACCTGCTGAAACACCGGCGCCGACACCGCCGCTCCGTAACGGCTTCCGATCGTGGGCGTGTCGATCACCACCGCAATGGAAATCGCCGGACTGCTCACCGGCGCGATGCCCGCAAAGCTCGCCACCAATTTCGTATGCGAGTAGGTGTGCGTGGCCGGATCGATCTTCTGCGCCGTCCCCGTTTTCCCGCCCGAGCTATATCCATTCAACTGCGCGCCCCTGCCGGTGCCTTCGAGCACGATGCCCTGCATCATCATCCGCATCTTCGCGGCCGTCATCTCCGAGATCACGCGGTGCGCGCCGTCGGGCAGCTTCGCCGGCAGCTCGTTCTCGGGATGAAACGCCGCCGGCTTCAGCCGCGGGTCGCCCTTCATCTCGTCGGTCGACGCCAGCAGCACATGCGGAGGCATATACACGCCGCCGTTCGCAATCGTCGAAACCATCGTCACCAACTGCACCGGAGTCACGCCGACCTCCTGCCCGATGGCCATCGACATAAAACTCGTCGTGCCCCACTTCTTCTCCGGCGCCAACAGTCCGCGCGTCTCCGCCGGCAATTCAATCCCCGAGCGCTCGCCAAACCCGAAGCCCTTCATGTACTGATAAAACTTGGGGCTCCCGACCTTCATCTCCATCTTTACCGCGCCCACATCGCTCGAGTGCTCCAGCGCATACTGCACCGTCACGCGCCCGAAGTGGTCGTCCTTGTCGTCGTGCATCGTGCGGCCGTACATCGTCATCGCGCCGCCCTGACAGTCGACAATGTCCGTCGGTTCAACTCCGCCCCCGTCGAGCGCCGCCGAATACGTCACCAGCTTGAACGTCGATCCCGGCTCATATACATCGCTCACCGCCAGATCCGTCAACGACCCCGGATCGAGATGCCGCGAATCGTTGGGATTGAACCGCGGCGAAACCGCCAGCGCCAGAATCTGCCCGGTGTGCGGGTCCTGCACCACAACCGTCCCATGCGCCGCGCCTACCTTCGCCACCTGCGCGTCGAGCGCCTGCTCCGCCATGTATTGAATATTCGCGTCGATCGACAGCACCAGGTTGTCGCCCGCCATCGGCTGCTGCTCATCCGATCCCAGCACATGACGCTTGGCATCGACCGCGGTCAACATGTGCCCCGGCATCCCATGCAGCTCGTCGTCGAAGTTTTGCTCCAGCCCGCCCAACCCATCGTCATCGACTCCGACATACCCCAGCACCTGCGCCGCCAAATTCCCATTCGGATAAAAGCGTTTGAACTCCTTCTGTAGGTACACGCCCTTCAGGTTCAACTCGCGCACGCGGGTCGCCGTGTCCGCATCCACCTTGCGCGCCACCCACGCAAAATTCCGCGACGCCTTGAAGCGCGCCAGTATCTGCTGCTCGGTCGTGAAGCGGTCGAGGTCGTCGTTGTGGACGACCTTCGCCAGCATCTCCGCCGCCTGCTCGCGGTTGTCGCCTAGCTCGCTCGGCACGGCATACACGCTGTCCACCAGCGTCGTCATCGCCAGCTCGCGCAGATTGCGGTCGTACAGCACGCCCCGCCGCGGAGCCACTTCAAACGTCCGCTGCTGCTGCCTCGCCGCGATCTTGACGAATTCGCTGTGCCGCACGATCTGCAGCCAGCCCAGCCGGAACACGATCGCCACAGTCCAGAACACAAAGAAACACGCCACCCAGGCGAACCGCGCCCGGCGAATCGGTGCGGTCAACGTCTGACGTGGCGCCTTCTTCATCTCCTTGTCCTTTACCTTATTGCTGAATGTTGAGTCCCTTGTTCTGCGCCAGCACCGGAGCACTCACTACCGTCGCGCCGTCCGGCCTTACGACCTGTCCCGGCAGCGGAGCATCCAGCCCAAGCTGCTTCGCAATCTGGTCGATGCGTTGTGGCTCGCTCAACTGTGCCTGGGTCAGCCGCAACTGGCGATTCACTTCGCGCAGTTGCAGGACCTGCGTCTTCTGCGCTTCCACCTTGTAGCCGACCTCGATCGACTCCATGTGCTGCCACACGTAGGTCATCGTGAACGCGAACAGAAACACCATCGCGACCGTGAAGCGGCGCATCTCGCGCCTGCGGTAGGGATCGTCGGCCTTCACAATGCGCGTGTTGTCGATATGCTTCGCGAAGAACATCTCCGGCGTAGGCCCGCGGCGGCGCAGGCGCTGCTTTTCGAACATCTGCCGATTGCGCTCGGCGACGCTGGCGGCACGGCCATGCGCCGGCTGCCGCGACTGCATCCGCTCCATTTCCTGTCCTGCCATCGCCATCGTCGCCATAATGTCCTCCCTGCTTCAGTGCTGCAAACTCTTGCCACTCCTCAACTCGCATCGCGAGTGCAACCCGGGCCGGGGCTGCTGTATGAGGAAGGGGCTTGTATTGCGTGGTTGTCTTTCGCCAGAAAGCACGGCAGGACAACCCCGGCCCGATCTTTTGTAAAGCAGTGAATAGTGAATAGTGAATAGTGAATAAGGCGGATCGTCTTTGTCTTATTCACTACCAACTATTCACTGCCTCTGCGCTGCCCGCATCTTCGCGCTCCTCGACCGCGGGTTCCGTAGCGACTCCTGCTCCTTGGCCACGACCGGCTTCTTGGTCAACACATCGAAAATCCCGGCCTTCGCCTGATCGCGAAAGGCATCTTTCACCAGCCGGTCTTCCAGCGAGTGGAAGCTGATCAGCACCACTCGTCCTCCCGGCTTCAGCAGAGACCCCGCGCTTCGCAGCAGCGATCGAATCTCTCCCAACTCATCATTCACACGAATTCGAAGCGCCTGAAAGGTGCGCGTCGCGGGATGGATCTTGTCGCCTTTCATTGACGGGGCGACGGCCGATATGATGCCAGCAAGTTCCGCTGTCGTCGTAATCGGCCGCGCCCTGACAATGGCTCTGGCGATTCTCCGCGATCTCCTTTCCTCTCCGAATTCGTAAATCAGGTCCGCGAGTACCTCCTCGTTTTCCTGATTTACCACCTGTTCGGCCGTCTCTCCGCTGCGCGTATCCATACGCATGTCCAGCGGCCCGTCGGCCCGAAAACTAAATCCTCTGTGCGCCTCGTCCAGTTGCAGGCTGCTCACTCCAAAATCGCCGAGCAGACCATCCAGGCTGCCCGGCTCGATCTCGCTCGCCGCCTCCGAAAACGCCTTAGGCACATACCGCACTTCCGGCATTTCGCCTTGAAGTTCCTCAGCCAGCGCCGCCAACCTCGCCTGCGCCTTGGCCATCGCTTCAGGGTCGCGGTCGAAGCAGATCAACTTCCCTGCCCCGCCCAGCTTCCTCGCGATT
This sequence comes from Acidobacteriaceae bacterium, assembly GCA_035648695.1. GTDB lineage: Bacteria > Acidobacteriota > Terriglobia > Terriglobales > Acidobacteriaceae > Granulicella. The sequence goes on from DASRLB010000285.1 coordinate 3,896, forward strand.
GCCGCCGAGTGCCCTCCGAGCCCCAGCGTCGCGTCACAAACCACGCCGCCCGGCCGCACATTCAGGTAATCCAGACTCTCTTCCAAAAGAACCGGTATGTGTTGCGGTCTTTCCATCACTCCGCCTCACATCGCCCCCTGGGGGGCTTCCATCTCGTGCCTTACAAACCCGCTATGCCCAGCGACTCGACATCCGCATCCGTCACCGGGTTTTCCGCCAGCTTCGCTTCGTGCTGCTCCGCATTCACAACCACCAGGAACGTCGTTCGTCCCAGCACTCCAACATCTCCGGCGATCTTCGCCTTCTCCCGCAGCAACTGCGGAATCAGCAGCCGGCCCTGGTCATCCATATCCACGACCTGGCCGTAGTAGCCGGTCGCGTCCATAAACTTCGTCTTCGCCGCGCTCGCCGGCTTGGTGGCCAGTTCGTCCTCGATCTTTTCCCACTCGCGCATGGGATAAATCTCGGCCCGCTCCCCCGTCCGGCTGGTGATGTAAAACTTGCGGCCGTACATGTCTTCGATCTGGCGCTTGAGGTCAGCCGGCATCTTCAGCCGGCCTTTCTCGTCGATGCGTGTTGGGTTATTGCCCCGGAACGACATGTCCAACCTCAAACGGCTTCAAAAATCTCTCGCGGAGGAGAGTCAGTCCAGATTCGTGCTTTCTACTCTCTGGGACCCATTTTCGACCACTTTTCAGTGTGATTTAACCACTTCTGGCCACATCACTCCACTAGACTGGCCCGTCGCAGCGTCGATGTCAAAGAAAAAATTGAGAATTGGATCACTGTTTTCCACGCGAAATGTGGAAAAACCAGCCGCTTGGGGGTATCGGCCTTGGTAACACTACATCTTGTGTTTACGACTGTGAGTCCATAACGAACCCCTCACTTGCCGTGCCCGAAGCGATCTGGTAGCGAAGATAGGGCGAAAGTCGCCACATCTTCCACAACCGCTCCGGGGGCCCGGGTCGCATCAAGCCATCAATGCCACTTCGACAACGATAGCAGCAACCGCCCCGCCGAGGGTTGACTACCAAGAGTCCGCCACAATCCGTCGCCGCATTCTTCAGCGGTGCAACCGCTTTTGGCGCCGATGCCACCAGATGAACCACAGCAAATAAGCCAACACCGCCACATTGATCAGCACGACGCCCCAATGTATCGGGTCTGGATGTTTCACCAGCTCCGTCATGTCCCAGGGCAGCGCGCAGATGGTCAGCGTCAGCGTCAGGTACTCCGCCCAGGTCTTTTGCATCATCAGGCCCACGCCCTCCACCAGCGACAACGCGGCATACCCCCAGCTCAGTTTGACGACGTTCCGAAGCTGGTGGTGGCTGATCAGGTCGGCCTTGCTGGAGAGCATCGCAAACAATCGGCTTTCGGGGTCGAGGCGCAGCGTCGTAGCGATCTTCTGAAACACGTCGCCGACATCCCGATGCACCAGGTGCAGCGCGCCTGCACCGACCGCGATAAAAAACAGCGCCTTCGACAGCTTGAACACACCGATCACCAGCAGCCCGCGCGCATGCGGATCGTGCTTGTCTTCCTTCGGCGGGCAGTCGTCTCCCGCCGCGGGGACAGGGTCGAGATTCCGGTTTTGCTCCTCAAGCGGTTCAGTCATCATGGCCCTGCTGCCTTCCAGTTGACGGTCCGCCGCAATCTTTGTCAACGCCGAACATAAGGTTGCCTGCATCGCAATTTTTTATTGCGCAGGATCGACGCACGGAACGACAGTCCTGCAAAGGATTCGAGCGAGCGAGGCCTTTCTCTCGTTGTGCCAATCCACGAGTACGTTCCTCTCGTACCTATGATGTGCGACCGATCGAACGAATGCTTGCATGATTGCACGTCCAAAGGGAGAACCAATATGAAGAAGTCACTACTCACTATCCTGGCCTGCGCTACGATGGCTCTTACCGCGATGTCCGCCTCCGCTCAAATGGATCCAACCGTTGGCGGCGCGGCCATGTATCCCAGCAAGACCATCGTCGAAAATGCGATGCAGTCACCTATCCACAAGACACTTGTCGCCGCCGTCAAGGCTGCCGGCCTCGTGGACACGCTCAACGGCCCCGGTCCTTTCACGGTCTTTGCTCCGACCGACGCAGCGTTCGGAAAGCTGCCCGCGGGTACTGTCGACAATCTCGTAAAGCCCGAGAACAAGGCCACTCTCACCAAAATCCTCGAATACCACGTCATCGCCGGCAGGATCACTTCCAAGGACCTCAAGGAGTGGATCAAGAAGGGCCACGGCACCTACTCCGCCAAGACCCTCGAAGGTGGAATGCTCACCTTCACCGAGCACATGGGCAAGATCAAGATCACCGACGAAAAGGGTGGCTCGGCCTGGATCACAACCGCCGACGTCTTCCAGTCGAACGGCGTGATCCACGTCATCAATGCAGTCCTGATGCCCAGCTAACTCAGCAGCATCGTCATCGCCTCACCACGCAACGGTGCCCGCAAGGGCGCCGTTTCCTTTGCTCCGCGCCATCACAAATCTCCGAACCCACTCACGGTGTATTCTGGCGCAGTCGATTTTCATCCCAAAGGACGTGCAATGAAATCAATCCTCCGTGTCGTCGCCCTGCTCTTGACTGTAACCGCTTCCATCTCCGCGCAAGCTCCCGCCGCCAAACTCGCCGCCACGCCGCCCATGGGTTGGAACTCCTGGAACTTCTTCGCCGGCCGAGTCACCGACAAGGACATCCGCGACACCGCCGACCTCCTCGTCTCCACCGGCATGAGGGACGCGGGCTACGTCTACGTCAACATCGACGACACCTGGGAAGGCAAGCGCGACGCCAAGGGCTTCATCCAAAGCAACGAAAAGTTTCCCGACATGAAAGCGCTCGCCGACTACGTCCACTCCAAGGGCCTCAAGCTGGGCATCTACTCCTCCCCCGGCGACCAGACCTGCGCCCACTTCGAGGGCTCCCTCGGGCACGAGTATCAGGACGCCCAGACCTACGCCGACTGGGGCATCGACTACCTCAAGTACGACCTCTGCGGCTTCCGCAAGAAGCAACAGGCAGACGCACCGGGCGACCGCGCCAAACAGGACCAGATGATGCGCGACGCCTACGAACTCATGCACAAGGCGATCCTCAAAACCGGCCGCCCCATTTTCTACAGCCTCTGCCAGTACGGCTGGGACTCCGTGTGGGACTGGGCGCCTTCTGTCGGAGCCAATGCATGGCGCACTACTGGCGACATTCAAGCCAACTTCGACCGCATGGCGATGATCGGCCTCAACCAGGCGGGCCTCTCCAAGTTTGCCGGCCCCGGCCACTGGAACGACCCCGACATGCTCGAAGTCGGCAATGGCCAGATGCACGACGGCAAAATGCGCTTGCTCACGCTCGACGAAAACCGCTTCCACATGACCCTCTGGGCCATGCTCGCCGCTCCCCTGCTGGCCGGAAACGACCTCACCAAAATGACTCCCGACGTAACCGCCGTCCTGATGAACAAGCAGGTCATCGCCATCGACCAAGACCCGCTCGGCCACCAGGGCGAGCGCATCTTCCAGGAGGGCCCCATCCAGTTTTGGTCGCGCCCCCTGGCCGACGGCAGCATCGCCCTCGCCATCTTCAACACCGGCGAGGACCTTAACACGCTCCGCAACATCCCGCTGCCGTTCAAGCAACTCGGCTTCAAGACATCACCGAAAGCCTGGGACATCTGGGCCGACAAATCCCTCGGCCGCATTGATGCCGACTACAAGATGACGCTCCCAAAACACTCCACCGTGCTCTTG
>DASRLB010000286.1:0-28550 GCA_035648695.1 Acidobacteriaceae bacterium
TGGGCGAGACGAAACGGGCGTCGTCCTTGGCAGTCCAGAGCCGGTCGGTGGGCACCTTGATCGGCGTCAACCGAATCCACTCGCTGCCCGGGGTGCAGTCATTGTTGAAGTAGAGGCGAGGATGGTCGGCCAGGATCGACAAGCCGCTGCGGATCAGCATCATGACAAAAATAAAATTGAAGAAGTGACAGTAGCGCACCCAGAGTGGAAAGCCATGCGGACCGGTGAAATTGTTGGGGTAGATTTGCGGAACAGGTGGAATGTGGGGAAGTCCATATAGAAGGAACTCGATCCACGCCGCGGCTACGGGCAGCAAAACCAGCACAGCGGCGCCGATCAGCAACGAAGGCCGGATCCAGATACGAAACCGGCGGTCGGGAGGATAGTGAACGGCAGCGTGGGCCGGATCGAATGCAATCATTTCAGGGACTCCGGCAATCTCTTTTTGTCTCAGTGCGGATACCCTACCATGTCCGGGCAGTCAAAGGTGTAAGAGTTCGATGATGGCGCCAGGCCGCTCTCTTCTCGCTCGTCTCTTCGCGAAAGATGGAAAACCTGCACTCTCTGCTCACAGATTACGGACAAAAAGAGCCTAAGTGCCATAACCCCGATGTTGCATAGCGAGCAAGTGCTGGCTGTCCGGCCAGGAAATTGTTAGAAGGAAGACGGAGTCGTCCGTCGACTCGACGTCGTGTTTGATCGAAGCGGCAAGAGTGAGCAGGCTTCCCGGTTGCAGGTCGTGCGTCTGGCCCTGGGTGCTGTACCGTATGCTGCCTTTCAGCACCTGCACCGAACTTGTGCCATCGACGTGGTGCTCCTTTATCCGGGCGCCGGGATTCAGCGAGATCAGAACGACCCGAAAATCCTGTTTCTTGAACAATGTCTTTGCGTGAATACCGGAGGGCCATGGCTGCTGCCTTTGTGATTCAGCAATTTCATTTGTCAGGTTAAATTGCCCGAGATTCGCTGTCATATTGCCGTCGCCGCCGGAATCTGGAATCGCCATTCTTTGTTGCCTCCATCAGGACGCGATATGAGATTTCACCGGGTCCCACGATGAAAAATTGCCGTGTTGGAATAGCCGTATTGGGTCGCAAACGTGGTTCAACTCGAAGTCAAGCAACTCGCTTTCGTCTTCTCGCCGCGCAACCGTTGCGAGACACGCCGTGCAAATCGAATCGTGGGAGCCATCGTTGTTATGCCGATGCGGGAACCTGGGACTCGTCTGGGTGGACATAACCGCCTCTTTCCCTGCTGAGTTGGGCAACCTTGCAGGAAGAATATCGAGACCGCGGAATGGAGTCTGTTCACTTTTGCTCACATGAGCGGCGTCTGCTTTACAGGCCGGGTGGGACCGGGCGATGTGTCCGCTATCGACGGGCGAGCGGAGTTGTCCTCGGGCATCTGATCGTGCAGCACAATGTTGAGCAGAGATTTGTGGACCCGGATGCGGCCGTTGTACTCGATGAATCCCAGCTTACGGAAGCGGTTCATGAAGAAGCTCACTCGCGACCGCGTCGTGCCGATCATTTCGGCAAGAGTCTCCTGCGTTATCGAAGGAATCAGCATCTCCGGCTCGCCCGGTTTGCCGAACTCCGCCATCAACAACAGAATCCTGGCCAAGCGTTTTTCGCTTGAGTTGAAGAGTTGATCGACCAGGTCGGCCTGGGTCCGCATACTCTTGGCCAGCAGGAACTTCATGAACAGGCCGGAAAGCGCGTGCTCCTCGTGCAGAACGCGAATCATTTCGTCGCGCTCAATCTTGAGAGCCACGCATGCGGTGATGGCTGTTGCGGTCGCCATTCTGAGGCCGACCGGGCCGGCGAGGGACTCTTCGCCGACGAACTCTCCCGCGTGAAGCAGCGTGATCGTCGCCTCTTTGCCGTTCTGGGAAACAACGGTAAGCTTGGCGCGGCCTGTCTGGAGATAGAACACGCAGTCGGCTGCCCCACCCTGCGTGAAGAACGCATGCTTTGCCTTGATCTGCACAATGCGGCGTCCAAGCCCAGCGTGCGCGAGGAAAGCGGCTGGATCAAACTCGATCTTTTTGAGTTTCGTCATCTTACAGGCCCCTTCCGTACGTGATCCCGGATGGAAAACCGGTAACAAGGGTCGGACCGGGTGATGGAACTAAGGAACTTATACGGCACCCAATGTCGCTAACCTAACATAAGCATCGCACTTTGTGAGATTCAAATGTGTTCCTTTTTGCTCACACATGCAGATTGGGAATACGAGAGGCGTGGGGCCAGCAGGGAATCGGTGTCCGTGTTCGCGCAACTGACCTCAGCCGAGCGAGAGTTCCTCGGTCTGAACGCGCGACGGGTTCTTGTGCAGAAGGTAGCCGAGGTCGGTCGCGAGCTTGCGGGTTGTCGATAGAGTGAGCGCTCAAGGTTGAGCTTTACAGGTATTCGCAAGGGGTGGCTTTTGTGGGGCGCGTAGTCTACATTGGCTATGCCAAGGAGTTGGCGGCCTGTGAGACGCGATTATTTGTGCGAAGAGATGCATTCAGCGCAGTCACAGTCCAAATCAAATGAGCGCGGCAGTTACGCCGGGTGTGGAGTTTGCCGATGCACGTTGCCGTAAGCCAGGCCCCAAAGAATCCATCCGGTGAGTCCAGCAACGCGTCCATTTTTCCGAGCGGATATATGCTCACCTTCCTGCTGACGACGCTGATCTTTTTCGTCTGGGGGATGTCGAACAACCTAACCGACATTCTCGTGCAGCAGTTCAAGAAGTCGTTTGAACTGAACGTCATTCAGGCGCAATTGGTGCAGACCGCTGTGTTTCTGGCGTACTTCGTGATGGCGATGCCGGCAGCGCTGTTGATGCGGCGGTTCGGGTACAAGATGGGGCTGGTGGTGGGGCTGGTCACGTTCGCCATCGGGACCTTGATGTTCTGGCCGGCAGCAGTGATCGGGCAATACACACCGTTTCTGATTGCGTTGTTCATCGTGGGCAGTGGATCGTCGATCCTCGAAACGGCGGCCAATCCACTGATCGCGCAGTTCGGCGATCCGGCGACTTCGGAACGGCGGCTGAACTTTTCGCAGGCGTTCAATCCGCCGGGGACGATTACCGGGGCGTTGTTCGGTACATGGTTTATTTTTTCGGGGATTGAGAAGAATCCGGCAGAAATTGCTTCGATGAAGGCGCAAGGAACGTATGCGGCTTATCTGCATGGAGAGATTCTGCGCGTGGTCCCGACGTACGTCGCGCTGGGCGTCGTGGTGCTTGTTCTGGCGATATTTATTGGGCGAGCCAGATTTCCGGCAAGCATCGATTCCAGCGAAGAAACCGGGGAGGTCGCTGCGCCTCGCAGCGGAGCGTATGGGAGACTGCTGCGAAATCCTGGATTGATGTGGGCGGTCGCGGCACAGTTCTTCTACGTCGGAGCGCAGATCAGTACGTGGAGTTCGCTGATCTTCTATCTGAAGGCCTATACCTCGATGACCGACAAAGCTGCGGGATACCTCCTGACAGGCTCGCTGGTTGCGCTGGCTGTTGGGCGGATCGTGTCGACGCCGCTGATGAAATTTATCAGTCCTGCGAAGATGATCGGGCTTTATGCGGTGTTGAATATCCTCCTGCTGGGCGTCGGGATTGTGCATCCTGGGATCGTCGGTGCGAGCGCGATTCTGTTCACCAGCTTCTTTATGTCGGTGATGTTCCCGACGATCTTTGCGCTTGGCGTCAAAGGCCTGGGAGACGACACGAAGCTGGGCGGCAGCTTTCTGGTTATGGCGATTCTCGGTGGCGCCATCTTTCCTCCGTTGTTGGGATGGATTGCGCGCGAGACGGGCAGTTTGGCGTTGGGTTACCTGCTGCCCGCAGGTGGATATGTCGTCGTCGCGCTGTATGCGTTCATGGTGCCGAAGCTGACTCGTGGCGTCGGTCCGGATGCAGTTCAGGTTGTGCCGCAGAACGTCTAGGACCGCGGAAATTATGGCTGAAACGATCGATGCGCATCATCATCTCTGGCGGTACTCTGCCGACGATTACGGCTGGATTTCGCCGGAGATGGAGGTGTTGCGGCGAGATTTTGTGGTGCGCGATCTCGATCGGGAACTGCGCGATGCAGGCATCGATGGATCGGTTGTGGTGCAGGCCCGGCAGAGCGTGGAGGAGACTCGGTGGCTGCTCGAAGTCGCGGCTGAGGATGAGGCGATACGCGGCGTTGTCGGGTGGGTGCCGCTGGCGAGTGCGGAACTTCCGGGCGTGCTGCGCGAGTTTGCGGATTGCGGCAAGCTCAAGGGCGTTCGGCATGTGGTGCAGGATGAGCCGGACGATGACTTTATCCTGGGTGAAGATTTCAACCGCGGCGTTGCGGCTCTGGTCGGTACTGGTCTGGTGTACGACATCCTGATCCATGAACGGCATTTGCCGCAGGCTGTGAGGTTCGTGGAGCGTCATCGGGAACAGGCGTTTGTTCTGGATCATCTGGCTAAGCCGCGGATCAGGGACGGAATTCTGGAGCCGTGGCGGGAAAATTTGATGCGGCTTGCAGAACACGACAATGTTTCTTGCAAGCTTTCGGGGTTGGTGACTGAGGCCGACTGGGGCTACTGGAGCCTGGATGATTTGCGGCCGTATATGGACGCCGCGCTGGAGGCGTTTGGCGCGGAGCGGTTGATGGCCGGATCGGATTGGCCTGTTTGCTTGGTGGCGAGCGACTATGGGCGCTGGTGGGAGACACTCCGGGAGTGGGCCGCCGGTATGCGTGAGGCCGACCGCGAACAGATCTTCGGGCTCACTGCCAAAAGGGTTTACCGGCTGGGATAGTGTCCTCACCCGACCGGGCCCCCCTTCCCCCTCCCTCATTTTCTATTGCCCTGGGGTAAGTGCTTTAGAATGAAGGGCTCCAGCGCGACGACTTACTGCAAGCGACTGAATCGAAATGGCTTAGGCGTCAAGATATTCCTCCGTAAAGGGTTAGCGGCTGGTTGGCGGTTTTGGGTTGATTTTCAGCTTTGAGCTGCCAGTTTCCAGCTGCCAGTCCGAGTTTTGGAGGGGCGAAGAGGAAGTGCCTTCCTGCGCAGGTGCGAGGTTGAGGAGCGAGGGTTTGAATGAGCTCAGAGGGTTGACTGCCGGATGCGTTGGCAGGGTTTCTGTTCAGTTTTGAGTTGTGAGTTTTGAGTGCTGATTTAATTGTATAGAGTTGCGCGATATAACACGCCAGATTTTTAGAACTAGTTTTGCCTGTGTTAATGCGGTGTTTGGAAGTTTTGCACAGGCTGGGGGGCTTGACAACATCCGACGCGAGATGGGACGGCCATAAATCTCGTGGCTTGCGGCCTTCAGATTCTGAGAAATATGCGTTTGCGGTACAGCGGTAGAACCAGCAGCCAGCAAACCAAGACAAAGGCGAGGGAGTAGAGGAGGGAATACCAGGCCGGGTGGGGTATGGCTGTGGCGAAGAAATGGGTGATTGGCGACTTGAGGTGGGCGGCGTGGAGGATGCTCGCGCCTAACTCGGAGATCATGTAGGCCAGGATGGCATTGGTGCCGAAGACCATGAGCGGTTGGTAGAGGAGTGGATGCGCGGTGGGGTCTTTGGGGCGGCCGAGGCGCAGGATGTCTGCGACGTAGATGGAGGCGGCCATGAGCAGGAGGCTCCAACCGCCGGCGTAAAGGGTGAAGGAGCTGGTCCAGAGCTTCTTGTTGATGGGGAAGAATGGGTCCCAGGCGAGGCCGAGGCCAAGGAAGATGGCTCCCGCGATGGCCAGCATCGCGGCTTTGCGGGCGGTGGAGTTGGCGGAGCGAAGCCAGAGCGCGGCGAGCAGGCCGAAGAGCGTGGTTGCAATGGCTGGGAGAGTCGAGAGCAGGCCTTCGGGGTCGCGGGTGCGTTCGTAGAGGTGGGGAGCGGAGAATATCTGGCGGTCGAGCCACGCGGCGAGGTTGGCATCGCGGTCGTTGATGGGGAAGCCATGTGTTGGGACACCGAAGCCGGGGACCGGAACGAAGCGCATCAGCGCCCAATAGCCGACGAGGCAGGCGACGGCGATGACGGCTTTGTCCTTCCATGTGGGAGATAGAAGGTAGAGGGTCGCGACGACGAAGTAGCAGATGCCGATCCGGGGAAGGACGCCGTAGTAGCGCGCCGTAGCGAGGTGGAAGAAGGGGAAGTTGTTGACCACGAAGCCGAAGAGGATGAGCAGGACGGCGCGGCGGAGCGTGTGGAGGAAGAGCTCCTTGCGAGTGGCCCCGCGGGCCAGACGCGCCGCTGTCGAGAGTACGGTCGTCAGGCCGACCAGCAGGAGAAAGGTGGGGAAGACGAGGTCGGTTGCGGTGAAGCCGTTCCAGTCGGAGTGCGAGAGCTGGTGGAACGGCTCGGGACCGGTCTGGTTGTTGACCAGGATCATGAAGGCGATAGTCAGGCCGCGGAGCAGGTCGATGGAAAGCAGTCGCTGGGGCTTGACCGCGGTTGGCTTGCCGACGATGTCGGAGTCGACGGTTGGCGCAAAGTCCGGGTCGCGGGTTGGCTGCGAGGAAAGCCGACTGGAATTCATGAAAACACTGTAGCCGATCGACGGCCCCTCCCGCCTTATTTGTTCAAAGTCTCTTAAACACAAGGGTTAGGTTCGGACTTCGTTGGCGGTGTGGGCATTGGGATGTGCATTCAGTTTCGAGCTTCGAGCTACGAGCTTCGAGTTTAAGGCTTCCGGTTTCCAGGTGTGAGTTTCCAGTTGCCGGTTTTGATTGTAGCTTGGTGAGGTCGTTTGGGGAGGGTTTAAATGTCGATGGAGAAATGTGTTGCCGGTTTGGGCGCGATGTTGGTTTGTGTGGGGGTGGTGGGGCAGATGCCTTCGCCGTCGATGGACCGGAGCGATCGGCCGTTTTCTTACTTTGCGCGGCCTACGGACCAGATTGGTGTGGCCGGCGCTCCTTCGGCGACGGAGATTACGCCGGAGGGCTATCTATATACGGGGTTTGGGGAACTAATGTTTTTTGTGGGGCCGGATTGGGCCCCTCTGGATGTGGACTCGGGGGCGAGGACGCGGACGCTGGAGGATGGGTACCTGCCGATCCAGAGCTATGACGTCGAGCGGGGTGGGCTCACGTACCGGTTTACGGTTTTTGCCGCGTCGCTGGGGCAGCAGCCGGAGGGTGCGGTTGCGGACTTCGTTCGTGTGACGGTGATGAACAAGGGGAAAGAGGCGCGGGCGGGGTTTTTGTCGACGGCGATGCGGTATCAGGCGGTGCAGATGACGAACCAGGCGACTGGGGATGAGCGGTTCAACCGGCCTGCGACTCCGGCGGAGAAGGGTGGATATTTTCAGCCGGGCGAGGCGTTCAGGACGGACTGGGTGTACGGGTTCGATGGGAATGCTTTTGTGCGCGACGGGAAGGTGATGTACCTGTTTCCGGAGGAGCCGAAGCCGGCGCTGGGCATGACGCTTTACCGGCGATATAACGAGAGGCCGGTCTCTACGACGGGCAAGCTGACCATTCAGCCGGCGACCCCGGCGGGGGCGGCGATGTACAGCTTTGTGGTTGCGCCGGGGGCGAGCCGGAGTCTGGATTTCAAGATGCTGCTGCTGCCTGCCGCGAAGGGCAGCGCCGATGTAAAGAGCCTGGAGGCGGCGAGTTTCGACGACTATCACGCGCGGGTGAAGGCTTACTGGGAGGCAGAGGTGGCGAAGGGGACTACGATTACGGTCCCCGAGGCGAAGGCGAACGACCTGTTTCGGACTTGCCTGGTAAATGACCTGCTGGCGCTGAACCATGTGGGCGACGACTGGATCCAGACAGTGAACCAGACGCATTATCACAGCTTCTATCTGCGGGATTCGTCGGACTTTGTGCATATGTACGATGTGACCGGATATCCGCGGAAAGCGGCCGAGGTGCTGAATTTTTATGCGCGGAAGCAGCAGCCGGACGGAAATTTTCTTTCGCAGAAGGGGCAGTTCGATGGGTGGGGGCAGGCGCTTTGGGCATATGGGTTCCACGAACGGCTGACGCACGATCACGCGTTTGCGGAGCAGGTTTATCCGGCGGTGTTGCGGGCGGTGGACTGGTTTGAGAAGGCGACGGCCGCCGATCCGCTGCACCTGATGCCGGCCACCGACGTGCGGGACAACGAGTATGTCCCCGGGCACCTGACGGGCTATAACTTTCTGGCGCTGGATGGTCTACAGGGGGCGATGGCGCTGGGGCAGGCGCTGGGGAAGACGGAGGATGTGGCACGGTTTCAGCGAGACTACGATGCGCTGCGGAAGAGTTTTCTGCCGGTGCTGGATGCTCGCGCCGGGGCGAATGGGGAGTTCATTCCTCCTGCCCTCGATGGGGACAATGGCGGCGCGAACTGGGGGAATTTGCTGGGGGTGGTGCCGGAACCGCAGCTTGATCCGCATGATCCGAAGGTGACGGCGACGCTCGCGGGGACTCAGAAACGGTATGCCGAGGGTTTGATTGTTTATGAGCAGCCGGGCGAGGGCAAGTATCTGCACCACTATCTGACGATCAAGAACACGCTGACCGAGGTGGTGCGCGGAGACCAGGAACAGGCGGTGAAGGAATTCTATGCGCTGCTGCTGCATACGAGCAGCACGCAGTCGGGGTTTGAGTTCGCGATTCGGCCATGGGGGAGCAGGGACTTTATGGGGAACCTGTCGCCGCATGGGTGGTTCGCGGCGGAGTACAGGAATTTGATGCGGTCGATGATGGTGCGCGAGGAGGGCGATCGGGATTTGCACTTGCTGTCGGTGGTGTCGCCGGAATGGATTGGGGCGGGGAAGAAGATTACGGTTTCGCGGGCCCCGACGATGTTTGGCGAGGTGAGCTTTGAGTTGGAGTCGGTGGGGGACTCGAAGGCGGTGCTGCGCCTGAAGACGGAGTTTGGGACGCGGGGGCCGGAACATATGTTTGTTCATTTGCCGTGGTTTGTGGAGGCGCGGTCGGTGAAGGTGGATGGGAAGGTGGTCCAGCCGGCGAATGGGGTGGTGGAAGTGCCGGTGGGGGCGAAGGTGGTGGAGTTCGTGTGGAGCAGACGGGCTGGGACGCCAGTGATGAGTTATGCGGCTGCGGTAAAGGCTTATGAGAGTGAATATGCGCAGCACTATGCGGAGTATCTGCGGACCGGTGTGCCGTTTGCGCGGTAGGCATTGTGCTGCGGCTACCCTACTTGTGCAGGCAGCGACCCCGCCCTTCACGTGGGTGGCGCCGAAAGGGTTGCCCGGCGGTGGGCGACCGGCCGGCGCTAACTGATTGATTCGACGACTCTTTACTGTATGCCTTACCGTAAATTCACTTGCGAGCCGTTATTTGAGCCGACCATACTCGTCCCCGTTCTTCAAAAAAACTATTCCCCGTTGTGTTGCGCGGGGCGGAGTTTGCAGATGACAGTAGTGCGTTCAAACCTTTTCCAGACCGGGCCCTGCACAATGAGATCCGCGAGAGCTTTGAGGCTCATGTCACACAAATGCGGCAGGCAATTACGTCGAGACCGCCTGAATTCGGATCCATGCACCATTAACCACCAACTACCTGGGAGTCTAGAGACATGCCGTTAGCACACGTACTAAGAATGGAACTTCCATCCCGCCTGGATCGCTCTCGCCTGGGGGTGTTGCACGCCGGGTTGCTTATCATCGTCGGCCTGATTGTCCTTCTATTGATGGGAGGGGCAGCCCATGGACAGACCGTGTCGGGCACTGTGACTGGAACGATTACCGATCCGAGCGGGGCGATCGTCCCCGGGGTCACGGTCACGATCATGAATACGGCTACGGGCGAGATTCGTACCGGCGTTACGAACGGCACGGGATTTTTCTCGGTGCCGGCGCTGCCGCCTGGACCGTATAAGGCGAGCACGGATGCGAAGGGGTTCCAGGTGGATGTGTCCGCGCTGACGGTTTCGGTGGGCCAGACGCTCAATATCAACTTCAAGCTGAAGGTGGGATCGGCGAGCGAGAAGGTGGATGTGTTCTCCACCGGGTCGCTCGGGTTGCAGACGGAAAGCCACGATCTGAGCGACGTGATGGATGCGCAGACGCTCGAAAACTCTCCGGCGAATGCGGGATATCGCGGCGACACTTTTTACGCGCAGACCACCGAGGTGGGTGTGCAGGCCGGGTCGGCGCTGGGTGATTCGAATATCGGGTCGAACGTGTCGCAATATAACGCGCAGAGCAACACCCTGTTGATTGGCGGAGCGGGTTATTGGTCGGCGAGTTATCTGGAGGATGGCGTAGTCGACATGAGTTACTTCGACCAGCAGGCGACGGTACAGCCGCCGCCCGAAGCTACCGATCAGGTCCAGGTTATTCGCAATAGCGCCAACGCTCGCTATGACGGCGCCAATGTCGTCAACGTGCTTACCAAGAGCGGCACGACGGAACTCCACGGGCGGGTCTATGACTATGTTGAAAATAATGTGTTCAACGCGCGGGGATTTAACGCCACCAAGGCCGCACCGTACTTGAGATCCAACAAGTTCGGAGCTAACGCCGGCTGGTACGCTCCGTGGACCCACAAGAAGTTGTTTTTCTTCGTCGACTACCAAGGATTTCGGGACCAGACCCTCAGCACCTTGAACGACTATCTGCCGACGGCGGCCGAGCGGTCTGGAGACTTTAGCGCGGACCTGGTTGCGAATTCCCAGGGTCAGAAGGCGACCTACATCTATGATCCCACCACGTTCAACGCGACGCTCACACCCAACGGCGGTCCGACGGCGCTACAGCAGTTCCCCAACAATGTCATCCCCGCGAACAGAATCAGTCCTCTGGCAACGGCCTACATTAATATGGTTTATCCGCTGCCTAACAACCTGAGCACTGTTACGGCGGACAACTATGCGTCGACGCACACTCGGACCAAGTTTGTCCATGACGATTACCTGTTTCGCGTGGATTACGACATCAGCGATAAAGACCATATTTACGGCGCATACAACGCGAATGATCCGGATATTATTCGGCCAGAGTTTGTGGACGATTGCATCTGCAAAGAAGATAACCAGTTGTTTGGAAAAGATTTCTATGTTGAAGAGAGCCATGTCTTCACTCCCAATCTAGTGAACACGGGCCGTGTCGGTTTTAGCCGCTCGCTGACAGGGCAGCAGTTCGGGCACATCGGAAATGGAACGAATTATTTCACCCAACTTGGTCTCACCGGTCTAAATCCGTCGCCTGGTGTGTGGGGTTGGCCGGCCTTCAATATCGGCGGGTACTCCGGTCCTAGCGGCTCACCGCTTTCCGCGAAGCAGAACATGTTCGAGTACAGCGACGAGGTCAACTGGAACCACGGGAAACACTCGGTGTTCTT
The DNA here is from genome assembly GCA_035648695.1 of Acidobacteriaceae bacterium. Taxonomy (GTDB): domain Bacteria; phylum Acidobacteriota; class Terriglobia; order Terriglobales; family Acidobacteriaceae; genus Granulicella. The sequence goes on from DASRLB010000286.1 coordinate 11,272, forward strand.
CGGTGGCGAGTTCGATCTTATCGATTACAACGCAGTCTGGTTCACTGGCAGTCCCAACGGGGCGCTTGGCGCCAATGGCGAGTACACCTATAACGGGCTCAATGGTGCGCTGACCATCTCGGGAACCAAATCAGCATGGCAGAACCCTGGACAATGGGTTGCCACGGGAACGGGAGGTATCCCAGATGCGAATCAACTGGCGGATTATTTGCTGGGAGATTACTCCAGCACGAATGCGACAGCGGGCAGCCAGGTTGGATACTTCCACCAGAACAACATCATGCCGTACGTCCAGGACGACTGGCGGATCCGAAAGAACCTCACTCTCAACCTTGGCCTGCGCTATGACAAATTCTCCACACCGATCGAGAAGTATGGTCACGCGGGTTATCTGAACCCCCTCACAGGAAAATTCACCGAAGCGGGATATAACTCCAACAAGTACAACTTCAGCCCGCGGCTTGGCGCTGCGTACCAGTTGAACGATAAGACTGCTATTCATGGTGGCGGCGGGATCTACTACTACCAGTACTCCTACTATGATCTGGTCGACTACACGACCGATCCGCTTTATAACACTGCGCTTAATAGCACCCAGTCGGGAGTGAACCCGGTGATCTGGCCTGCAAGTTCCGCGGCAGCTAATCCCAATACGGGTGCAGCGCCTGGAAAGCAGGAGTTCTTCACGTTGGCAAACGCGGAGAGCGTGTGGACGGCCATGCCTTCGCCGAATGGCACCTTCGCACCGGGTGGAGTTACCTTCGCGCAATCGATGCCGACAAGCTATTCCGAGCAGTGGAACCTTGCGGTCCAAAGGACGATTGGCAACGACTGGATTACGCAAGTGGACTACATTGGAAGCTCGACGCACCACATTTTCAACTACGGCAATATCAATCTGGCTTCTTTGCCGGCGGCGGGCGATATCAATCCAAGCAGCACGGCCGATATCAACTCGCGCAGGCCATATCAGGCTGTGCAGGGCGGTATCATGCAGTACTCCAAACGTGGCGCTTCCAACTACAACGGTCTGGAGATACAGATCAAAAAGCGCTTCGTCAATGGCTTCCAGTTCAACACGAACTTTGTGTGGCAGAAGTCGATGGACTTCCAGGGCTCGGACCATAAAATTACCGGCCAGGCGGGAGCGATCCCGCAGGTGGACTATGGTCCGTCGGACTTCAACCAGAAGTATGTGTATAAGGCGTCTGGCATTTACGAGCTTCCGTTCGGCAAGGGCAAACGTTTCCTGAATGGTGGTAACTGGTTTGAAAATCAGCTAGGCGGATGGAGGATCAGCGGTTTCCTGACGGTCAACGCCGGTATGCCGTTCAACGTATTGGGCAACGATAGTTCCAATACTGGCGGCGGGCTCCAGATGCGCGGTCAGGAATCCTGTAACCCCAACACCGGGCCTAAGACGTTTGCCCAATACTTCAAGACCTCCTGCTTTACGCAGCCGACCGCTAACACGTTTGCCAATGAGCGGCGCAATGATATTTTTGGGCCGCGCAACACGAATGTGGACCTCTCCGCCTTCAAGGAGTTTGCCATCTATGATAGGCTCAAGTTCCAATTCCGTACGGATGCATTCAGCGCTCTGAATCATCCACTGCCTCAGCAGCCACAAAACACAATCAGCTCCACTGTGAACTTCGGCCAGATCACCGGCTGGGGTGGAACACGAATGCTACAACTCTCAGCAAAAATATTGTTTTGAGATTTGTTGACGACTGCGTCGCGGGCTCCGGGACAACTTCCCGGGGCCGGCACGCTTAGACCGGAACACTAATGATGAATGGACCTGATGAGTATTCGCAATAGATTTGCCGATGGCGTAGGGCCTGTATTACCTGAATTTCTTTTTGTGTTGGTTCTCTCCGTCCTGTGTACTTCCGGCGTCGCGCAGAAGGTCGCGGCTGTTCCCGTGACGGATGCACAGAAGGCAGAGATGGCTGGCCGCGTGCGGCAGGAGTGTCTGCGGTCGTGGGAGGGCTACAAAAAATATGCGTGGGGGCATGATGAGTTGAAGCCGTTGAGCCACGAAGGGCACGACTGGTATGGCCGTTCGCTGCTGATTACACCGGTCGACGCCCTGGATACGCTGGTGCTGATGGGCTTGCAACCGCAGGCCGATGAAGACCGAAAACTAATCGACACGCAGTTGAATCTGGACCAGGATATTTCCGTAAGCAATTTTGAAATTACGATACGGCTGTTGGGAGGGCTGTTGTCGGGTTATCAACTAACCGGCGATAAGCGTCTGTTGGAACTGGCGGACGATCTTGGGCAGCGATTGCTTCCGGCATTTAAATCGTCCACTGGAATGCCGTACGAGTTTGTCAACCTGCACAGCGGCGCCGTGAACGGCGTGAATAGCAATCCCGCGCAGGTGGGAAGTTTGTTGATCGAGTTCGGCATGTTGTCGCGGTTGACGGGTAAGCCAATCTACTATGACACGGCGAAGCGGGCGATCACGGAACTGTACCGACGATCATTGCCGCGGGGATTGGTTGGCGCCGGTATCAATGTTGAGACGGGTGAGTGGACTAATACTACAGCCGGCATTATGGGTGGGATCGATTCCTACTATGAATATCTTCTGAAGGCTTCTATTCTGTTTGGCGACAAAGATTGCGCGCGGATGTGGAAGGAGAGTTTGACGGCCATCAATCGCTACCTGGCCGATCAACGACCCGATGGGTTGTGGTATGGACAGGCGAATGCCCTTACAGGAGAACGTACGTCGACTGATTATGGGGCGCTCGACGCCTTTTTCCCTGCCGTGCTGGCGCTGTCGGGTGATGTTGAGCGCGCAAGGAAGCTTCAGGATTCGAGTTATAGTATGTGGAATTTAGATGGGATCGAGCCGGATAAGTTCGATTATGTGAGCAAGGCCATCGTGTCACCGAAATATCCGTTGCGTCCGGAGATCATTGAGTCGACGTATTATTTGTACCAGTACACTCACGATCCGAAATATCTTACGATGGGTGCGGTATTGTTCGATTCATTGGTGAAGTATTGCAGCGCCGATGACGGTTTTGCCGGGCTCGCGGACGTGAGAACGAAGCAGAAGAGCAACCAGATGGGGAGCTATCTCTTCGCGGAAACGTTTAAATATTTCTATCTTCTTTATGCTCCTGCTTCGACTATTATGTTCGACTCGGTCATTTTCAATACCGAGGCCCATCCGATGAACCGTAGCAAGGGAAATCCTCGTTCCTCTCATTGACCCGTTTGAGAAAGGCGTCATGCGTCCGTTGATTCATTATCTTTGTGTCAGCTTGTGTTTGGCTCTGATGGCCGCGGCGCCATGCTCCGGGGCGCAAAAGCCCGCGGAGGATGCGGAGGCGCGAGCGCGCGCGATTGTCGCGAAGATGACGCTGGAGGAAAAGATCGCGCAGGTGCATGGCATTGAGGATGGCGTGCATTTTCGCTACGTGCCCGGATTACCGCGGCTGGGCGTCCCGCCGTTGCGGATTACGAATGGACCGGCGGGCGTAGGGCATGGGGGCCTGAGCCGGCAACTACGAGCAACCGCGCTGCCTGCGCCGATTTCCCTAGCAGCTTCATGGGACGTCGATCTAGCGCGTCGCTACGGCATGATCGCAGGGCGGGAGACGCGCGAACTCGGGTCCGATTTGCTGGAGTCGCCGGACATCAACATTATTCGCGCGCCGCAAAACGGGCGCGCGTTCGAGAGCTTCAGCGAAGACCCCTATCTGGTCGCCCGGCTTGCGGTTGCGAGTATCGAGGGAACGCAGAGCGTGGGCGCGCTCGCCAATGTTAAGCACTACCTCGCTAACAATCAGGAGGCGGACCGGCGCACGATCGATGAACTCATCGGCGAGCGGGCGCTGCGCGAGATCTATATGCCGGGCTTTGAGGCCTCTGTGAAGGAAGCCAATGTGGCGTCGTTGATGTGCGCGTATCAGAAAGTAAATGGCGCATTCAACTGTGAGAATGGGCCGCTGCTGAATGACGTGTTGAAGAAGGAGTGGCATTTCAAAGGGTTCGTAATCTCCGATTACGGCGCGGTACACAGTACGGTTCCGAGCGCGTTGAGTGGGCTCGACCTGGAGATGCCAGTCGGTGAATATTATTCTTCTGCGCTGAAGACGGCGGTGGAACAAGGCGCGGTGCCGATCGCGACGATCGACGATATGTTGGTGCGCCGCTATGCTGCGATGATGCGGTTTGGGATGTTTGGCGTGCGAGCGAAACCGAGTGCGGTATCCGTGCTGGAAGATGGCAAGGCTGCGCGGGAGATGGTGGAGCAGGGGATGGTGCTGCTCAAGAACAAGGGCGATGTGATGCCGCTCGATGGAAACGGGTTGAAGTCTATCGTGCTGATTGGGCCGGGTGCCTTGCGGGCGAAAACTGGCGGCGGTGGCAGTTCGCATGTCATTCCGGTTTATTCGATCGAGCCTTCGGATGGAATCGAAGCGCACATGCCGCCGCACACGCGCGTCGACGTGCTCGATGGATGCAGCGTGGGGGCTGCGGTGGCAGCCGCAAAGGTCGCGAACGTCGCGATCGTTATGGTGGGGGATGATGAAACGGAAGGCCATGACCATGCGATTGAATTGCCGGCGGCGCAGAACGAAATGATTGCGGCGGTCGCGGCTGCGAACCCGAAAACGATTGTGGTCCTCAAGAGCGGGTCCGCGCTTTTGATGCCGTGGCTGAACTCTGTGGCCGCGGTGCTCGAAGCCTGGTATCCGGGCGAGGAAGATGGCAATGCCGTCGCGGATATTCTTTTCGGCGAAGTAAATCCTTCGGGGAAACTGCCGCTTACGTTTCCGAAGAGTGGGCGGGACACTGTGGCGCGCGATCCGGCGGAGTATCCGGGCGATGGACATACTGTGCATTACAGCGAGGGGCTGGAGGTTGGCTATCGGTGGTATCAATCGCATAAGGTCGAGCCACTTTTTCCGTTTGGGTTTGGTCTGTCGTATACGACATTTTCCTATTCGGGTCTGACAGTTGCTGCAGGTCGTGCGGGGACGCACACGGCCACTGTTCGATTTCGCGTAACGAATACCGGCAAGCGCAAAGGCGCTGAAGTGGCGCAGGTCTATGTGGCGTTTCCGCGCATTGAGGCCGGTGATGAGGCCCCTCGCCAGCTCAAAGGCTTTCGCAAAATTATGCTTTCTCCCGGGGAATCGCGTGAGGTGGTTGTGGCGCTGGACGCGCGTGCATTTTCTTATTGGTCGATCAAGGAGCACGACTGGAGGATTCAACCTGGAACGTACGCAATCATGGCTGGCTCTTCGTCGCAGGACGTTCCGCTCGTCAGTTCCATTGTTATGCAGTGAGAGGGCTTTGCTAACTGTCTTACCGTAAATTTACTTGCGAGTTGCCGATCTCGGTAGGTACGTCCTCATCGATATTTAGATGAATATTAGGCTTGCAGAGAGATGCGCCATGCGTAGCAACTTGGCAACCGATAACGAATCCTATAAGTAGATCGATCATGGAGTGAGAGCTTGAATCGCAGAAAATTCTGTATCGGCATGGTGGCTGTTCCCTCGGCGGTGTCGGCGATTTCAGGGGCGTCGGCGCAGGCGCCTGAAGCAGCCACGTGGGACCACTATCGCCGGATTCGATTGGTGCTGAACGACCCGCTGGAACATCCATTCTTTTATTGGCCGCGGACTCTGCTGAGTTACCCGATTGAATTCCGGCAGACGGTCGATCTGAACCGACTGGTGTTGACACGCCTTGATACAGGAGAGCGAGTACCTATTCAGTTTTCCGCGGTTATGCGCGACGGCGCCGGAGTTCGTTCGGCGACGCTGCATTTTTGTTCCGACCTTCCCAGCGGGGGGCGGCGAGAGTTTGTTCTGTCCGCTGCAGAGTCGCCGCTGCTCGATCAGCCACAGGTCAAAGAAGTTCGGGAGGGGAAGACTATCGTTCTCGATTCAGGAGCGATGCGGGTTCGCATTCCGGCGAGCCAGGAAGTCCATGGCGCTGCTCCGGGGCCGATTCTCCAGGTGTCGCGAGGAGGAGCATGGATCGGCAATTCCGTGCTTGACGTAGCGGGAGATAAGGTCATCCGCATTACGGCCAATCGCACGGCGGATGGACCTTTGTTTATCGCGTACGAAATTACCTATGACATGCAGGACGGTCCTCGCTATATCGCAAGGATTCAATCTACCGGCGGTTTTGATTTCGTCCGCTTGCAGGAAGATATGGAAGGAATGCGGCCGGGCGCGCGTGGTTTCGTGACATCGACCTGGACTGGATTCGATGTCACTCACCGCCAGGCGCCGAACCATCCCATTCCCGTGGTCGGCTTTGTCCGGAGTTATGACGATTATCCGTGGGAACGAGTCGATGAGGCCTTTCCATTGCATACTTCATCGTTGCCAGGCGGACAATTGCCCTTTGAGTTAGGGATATACCAGACTTGGACGGCATTCCATAGTGGCACGTCGGCGAACTTTTGGGACCTGAAGACGGGAGATGCGCTTGGTGTCTTTATCGATAAAGTAGATGGTTGGCAGGACCATGAATACGCTAACCACCTTGAATCCGAGACATTGCAGGTGCGCTACTACCATGAGGATGGGAAATTCTTTTGGAAATGGCCTGTCTCACGCGGAAGCCGATCGACCTGTATAGCTTTCTACGATCACGCTAAAGATAAAGAAGCAATGCATGAGTTGGAGACGAGTTCGCGATCGATAAAACAGGACGGCCTTTCGTACGATGTGGGGCTTGCGTATACATCGCATACCATGTTTTTGCAGAATCGCTACGGTACGCTTGACTTGAACTGTGTGAAGGATTGGGTGCTGGAATATCCTTTCAACTTGCGCCGACCCGCCGTTGTTTTTGAAAACGGAATTATTAAAGATGCCAATGATCTTGAGCGTCGGGTGCTGACTTCGCAATTTGTGTGCAGCCTCCCAATATTTGGGACTCGGGAAAATGGTGCGACGGGCAGTATTCCGGGCAGAAACATTGTGAACTTCAGCCCCGTACCGAGCAGACAGATACTGGGCTGGTGGGTCGACGGGTTCAATCGGTTCAACGCGACGATGAGTGAAGGGCAACGCAGTCGAGTTACGGCGATGTTCCTGTTGATCGCTTATGTCACTGCCGCGGATGAATTCATGCCGCTGGTGCCGATGCTGAGCGGTCACCCAAATTTCATGGCCGACGTTAAAGCGGCGCCGCCCGCGATGTCATTTCTATTTCCCGACCATCCGATGGCGTCCACCTGGGCAGACCTGTGGGAAAAATCTATTGAATTGAATACTCGCTATAATACTCGGCCCGCGGTGAAGACGTGGGACGCTGCTGGTGGTCGATGGACCGAAAATCTTGGAACTTATGTGTGGGCGTTTCTGAGGCCATCGGCCCGTGTGGACTTTTTGCTCCGACAGTATGACGGCCGCGAACGCTTTGTAACTCCTCAGCTTGCAGAAATGGCGGAGTGGCTAGTCAATTCACTTTCCGCGCCGTTTCTGGGCGAGACGCCAGAGGCTTTTGTCGCTTTACAGACTGAAGACCGGGGGCATGGGTGGGGCGCCGTTGCGTTGGGCGCTGGGCCGCATCGCGTGCATCCGCCGCAAGGAGCACACTCTGAACGGCGCATCCCGCCGAGGTCTATGTGGTACCTCGGCACCTGTCTGCGGCATTATGCGCCCATGGCAGCCGAACATGCGATGTGGGCCGCGCGACCGACGAACCAGGACATGGAAGACGCGTTAGGGAAGGTAGATGCGTGGAATGCGATGTATCGGGATGAAGACAATCGGGGCACCAATCCACATTTGCGCAGCTCGAAATCTACGGGATATGGCATCACTCTGCGGTCGGCCGTGGGCAGTGCGGATGAAGTGTCTGTTCATCTACAGCAGATCGACGAAGGGCCAAACTATCGCTGGGGACTTTCGGCGGAAGGTGGATGCGGTGTCCTTTATTTTTTTGCGGCAGGGAAGGCTTATAGCTTCAACGCATCGGAAGATGTAGGCGACCGCGACGATCAAGATACAGATTTCTGCACCAACTTTGGAGTGTATAAGGATGGAGTTTTCCGATCGATAGGAATGAACGTGCTATCGCGTCCTTTCTACGATCTGGGCGTGGGCCAGTTTGCGGAAATCGTGCCGCGTGAAGGGCCAACCAGATATTCCGCGCCAGAGTATGTCGGCCGAAGCGTGTTGCTGGCCGGACACGATTATTTTGTACTTTACGATCAAGTGCTGAATCGTTCCGTTGATCACAGGCTTTCGTGGTTTGTACGCCGAGGTAGCGAACTTCCAACAATCAAATTGGTGCGGGGATGGACTGGAGTCAGGGAGTTCCAGCGAACGGAAATTCAGACGAATTCGACCACCGGAGTGTGGATCGACGGTGTTGGCGACTCGATGGCTGTGGTCAGCCATCGCAAGGATATTGAGACGGAGACAACTCCTTTCGGTTGCCGCGTCCGCGCTCCGGGCATCGACGATTTGGTTTTCCGCGATCCAGAGCCCATTCATTACAAAGATGGTGCGACCAGATTCGAGGGGACTTCCGGCCTGATTCGCCGGACCAAAGACAGGACCGAGTTCGCCATGTTTCACGGTACTGTGATTGGGATACCGGAAATTGCCTTTAGTACAGCAGATACGGATCTTGGCATTGCTGGATCTATCGTCGCCGGTCAGTCGGCACGCGGGGAATACTTTGCCACAAAAGCGGCTTCCGTCAACATTACGGTAGCTTCGCTTTCCGATACGGCTGTTTTTTACGTAGATGGCGAAGCTCTGACGGGAAGGCGTGAAGCTAATGCGCTTATTCTTGACCTCAAAGAGGGAAATCATCACTGGGAATTGACGGACAGTTTACCCGTCCCAATTGCGCCCCGCATTGTGAGAACCGAGAACTATGCTGGAGGCGCACGAGTTATATTGGATACTGTGGCTGCGGCGACCAAATACCGGCTCGAATGTAGTAAGGATTCCGGCTCGACCTGGACGAGCCTAGGTTTGCAAAGCGATCGCGATATGAAAGTAAGTGGCCTAAGCGAAGGTCAAAAGGTCCACGTGCGTGCCGTCGCACTAAATTCCAAGTGGGAAAGCGATCCGGGTTCGGAGTATCCAATTTATGTTACTAGCCACACGCCGCAGCCCCCGGACGGCCTGCGCGTCGAGCTGTCCGATGGCGCCGCGGCACTTAGTTGGGGTGAGGTCCTGGGCGTCATTGAATATCGGCTTTACGCGCGAACGAGCCAGCAAGGGGAGTTTCAGGTACTGTACCGCGGGCTGAATCGTACTTACGTAGATAGGCGCGCGAGCGTTCGTGCTGTCGTTGCTATGCCAGGTGACTTCGAGTATGCCACTCATCGTGATGTCATCGAATATTGTGTGACGGCGGTCAACGGCAATGGAGAAGGCGCCAGGTCGCGCACGGCCGACACCAATCCGGCATCCTGGCGGAACTGGGACCCAAAGCCGGGAGAACCATTTCGGCGGCTTGCCAGCTTTTCGCCAGACCTGCCGCCGCCGGTAAACGAATGGCCCCCTTACTATCCGACTTAGGGTTGGAGAGTCCCGCCGCAATGTATTGTGTCAATGTGTGGTGGGCAAAACAAAAAGACAGGAACGGGAGAACCCTCATGAAGAATAATCTTATCGTTGAACGTCGCCAAGTCATCAAGTGGACTGCCGCCGGACTTGCCGGTGGGGCGGGCGGCATGTTTTCGCGTACGGCTCTGGCGGCGGCAGCAAGCATTTTGCCGGGATCGGTTGATTGGTCACAGCGAGTCGTAGACTCAAACTTCAAACGAAATCCAGACCCAACGAAATGTGGGGGGTGGAACTATCCGCAAGGGCTATTTCTCTTCGGGCAATATCTTGTGTACCGCAGAACAAAAGAACGGCGATTGCTCGACTATATTCAGGGTTTTGTCGATACTCATATCGATAAACAGGGCAATCTGGACGAGGCGATCGAAGCGCTTGACAATGTCCTGGCCGCCAATCTTCTTATCGTGTTGTCCGAAGAGACACATGAGCCGAGATATAGGTTGGGGGCGGATAAGTTTCGTCGACGGTTCGATACCTATCCGAGGACGACTGACGGGGGATTCTGGCATGGAAACAGGCCGGAGCGAGCATGGCAACTATGGTTGGATGGAAACTACATGGCCCTCCAGTTCTTGCTGCGTTACGGGCGCGCATTCGGAGATTTCGAGTATACCAATGGCGAGGCAGTGCGTCAGTTGTTGGTGTACCACAAACATCTGCAATCGACAACTCATGGTCTTCTCTATCACGCTTATGATGAGAGTGGGAAGGCAGATTGGGCCGATCCGGTTACGCATCACTCCGCGTACTTCTGGGCGCGCGCGCTCGGATGGTATGGGATGACCCTAGTGGACGCTCTGGATGTTATCCCTCATAATCAGCCGCAACGAGAAGACTTGATTAATATCTTGTGCGATCTTATCGGCGGGCTGGCGCACTTCCAGGACCGGCAAACCGGTCTCTGGTATCAGATAGTGGACAAGCCGGACTTGAAGGGGAATTGGACGGAGACGTCGAGCTCCAGCATGTTCACTTACATCATCGATATTGCGGTGAAGCGCGGCTATATTCCGAAGCACTATAAGGCAGCCGCTCATAAAGGATACGAGGGGGTAATGAGCCGGATGTCGGTTGGCCCCGACGGATCGGCGGACCTTGCGGGAATTTGCATTGGAACGAACGTCGGCGATCTGCAATGGTATCTGGATCGGCCTCGCAAGACGAATGACTTGCACGGCCTAGGTGCGTTCTTGCTGATGAATGAAGAATGGAACAGGTCGGTGTCTTCTATGACCTACGGATCGGCGCCTTCGCGGAAATAGGGGAGTACTTTGCTGACTATTCGGAGACGGTAATTCATTGAGGCAACAGCGATACCGTTCCAGTTCAAGAATGTATCGGGTATGCCGTGAGCGTCTCAGCTATGCGGAGCGGAGTACATCTTCTTACGGTTAGAAGCGACTCTTTACTGCTAAATCACTTGCGCGCTGATGAATACTTAGTGATGCTAAGAATCTCATGCGGGTGCTCACGGTATTCTCCCTTCTGTGCTTTAGTCTATTCGGCCTTGCTGGAACACACACACGTTCTCCGACCGACTGGGTCGACCCTCGCATTGGAACCTCGGGTGGTGGACAAACATTTCCAGCTATCGGGGTTCCTTTTGGGATGACCCAATGGACCCCGCAAACACGACGCGGCGAGCTTAAATGCGTTGCGCCTTATTACGCCTCCGATGCGCGAATCCAGGGGTTTCGCGGTAGCCACTTCATGAGTGGGTCTTGCACGAAAGACTATGGCAGTGTCACTCTGATGCCGCTCAGCGGAAAGCTCCGGCTCGGGGAAGTTGCGCGCTCGTCGTTGTTTTTTCGATCAACCGAGGTAATTACTCCGTATCGCTACGGCGTCACGTTGAGTAGGTACGACATCCGGGCCGAGATGACGGGAACGGCGCGCGCGGGAGTGATGCGTTTTCGCTTTGCACATGGTGGAAGGTGCTGGTTGTTAGTGCAAAGCAACTCGCGCGCGGGAGATGGAAATGTTCGTATCGACTCCCCGTCGCGCGAGATTACGGCTGTCAATCCTGTGCGCCGTCTCTATGCGGGGAGCGGTGAGCCGGCTGGCTTTAGTGGATATTCCGTTGTGGTTGTGGACCATCCTTTTCATGTCGGAGGAACATGGTCTGACGGAGGAAGGCACGATGGTGCTTTAGAGCAGAGGGGAGATCGGGGAGCGCCTGGAGCGTATATTTACTTCGACCTGAAGCCCGGTGAGGTTGTCGAGGCAAAGATAGGCACGTCTTTTATCAGCATTGACGAGGCCCGACGTAATTTGACAGAGGAGATTCCCGATTGGGACTTCGATAGGACTGCAAACCATGCACGAAATGCATGGGATGAAGTTCTTGGCAAAATAAAGGTCGAAGGCGATCCGACGAGACTACATATTTTCTATACGGCCCTCTATCATTCGTTTTTGCTACCGCGGATATTCAGTGATGTTGACGGATCGTATCCCAGTTTTGGAGGAGGGCAACATCCGGAAAGGGCGCAAGGGTTTGTTTACTACGATGATTATTCGCTGTGGGACACATTCCGTGCACAGCACCCTTTGCTGACGATCCTCGATCCTGGGCGGGACGGCGATATGGTGCGGTCCTTGGTAGAGAAAGGGAGGCAAGGCGGATTTCTTCCGATCTATCCGGCGTGGAATAGTTATACATCGGAGATGGTGGGCGATCACGCCGATGCTGTCATTGCCGATGCCTATTTCAAGGGGATAGGAGGGTTCGATATTCAGGAAGCGTATCGGCTGATGCGCAAAAATGCCACTGAGGATCCAACAACTTATGCGCTGTATGAAGATGGCCGCGGCAGACGTGCGCTCGACTCCTATCTGAAGTATGGTTATGTTCCTCTGGAAGACCATGTTCTCAATGCCTTCCACAAAAATGAACAGGTGTCGCGCACACTGGAATATGCGTACGACGATTACTTAGTGGGGAAAGTGGCTCGCGCGCTTGGAAAGACGGAGGATGCGGAACTGTTTGAAAAGCGGGCGCTGAACTATCGCAATGTTATCGATCCGGCCACTGGCTTTGCGCGTGGGCGACATGCGGATGGATCGTGGGTTTCGCCGTTCAATCCGGATGTCGATGCCTCGTATATTACGGAAGGCTCGCCGATTCAGTATACCTTTTTTGTTCCCCAGGATTTGCCTGGATTGATTGCATTGGTTGGAGGAGCGAAACCGTTTATCGATAAACTCGATACGCTATTTGCGAAGGGATATTACGATCAGGGGAATGAACCGAGTCATCAAATTGCCTATCTTTACGACTATGCGGGAGAAGCCTGGAAGACGCAGGAGCATGTGCGTCGAATCCTGGAGACAAACTACTCCGCTCGCACAAATGGACTTCCTGGAAACGATGATTGTGGGCAGATTTCCGCGTGGTATGTGCTGAGTTCACTAGGCTTTTATGAGGTAACTCCGGGAATTCCCCGTTATTCGATTGGAGCGCCACAGTTCGATTACGCGAAAGTTCAGCTGTCTAATGGCAAGAAGTTTGAAATTCGGGCGCCTGGAGCTTCTAAAGGCAAGATCTTCATCCAGTCGGCCAAGCTGAATGGTGTGGCTTTGAACCATCCGTGGATTGAACACTCCGAGATTATGGCTGGTGGTGAGTTAGACTTCGTGATGTCGGCGACGCCGAATCATGATTGGGGTAATGGCAATTGAGCGCGTCGGCTCAACCTTCAGAGGGTTGATGCCATGAGAATAGTTTCCGTTTGAGACGCTCTACGGTCGTCTTATGCGTGGGTTGAGCGGCAAGGTTATGTAGCTCTTCCGGGTCGCTGTGTAAGTCGTAGAGCTCGTCAATGTCATGCACCCAGTGAGTGTACTTATAGTTTCCGTCGCGGACCATGTACTTTGCGGCGCGATTGCCTACGTTATATTCGGCGAAGACGGGGCCGTATTTGGCGGCGGAGTCTGGCTGGTGGACGAGGTTGGCGAAACTCTTGCCATCGCTTGGGCCTGATGTGGGAATCTCGCATAGACCGGTCAAGGTTGAGGGCAGGGAAATAAGGCTGACTGGCTGGTTGCAAAGTGCGGGCGCATTCTGCGGCATACGGACTGTTAGGGGGACTCCGCAGGAACCTTCGTAGAATTCGAATTTATTCCAAAGGCCAAGATCGCCGAGCATTTCGCCGTGGTCTGAGGTGTAAACGACGATGGTGTTCTGGTCGAGGCCGAGGCGGCTGAGGGCGCGCAAGACCTGACCGGCGCAATCGTCCATCTGCGCCAGGTTGGCATAGTAGAAAGCTGTGCGCTTGCGTGCTTCGGAGGCGTCCTTAAGTTCCGGAGTCCAGGGGCAACGCTCGATATAGTGAGTTACTTCGGCGGGGAGATTCTTTACATCTGCCTTATTCCAAGTTGGGGAAAGCTTGATGTTTTCAGGCGGGAACATATCTGCGAAACGCTGTGCGGGCATGAATGGATCGTGTGGTTTGAGAAAGGACGAGACGAGAAAGAATGGTCCGTCTTCTTTCGCGTAGTTCTCCAGAAAGCGGATCGATTCGCGAGCGACGAAGTTATCGAAGTGGTCCTGCTCGGGGATTTCCGAGACCCTTCCGACTGCGACGGAGCCCAGACGGCCGTCTTTCGTGCGATGGTCCTTCCAGGGATCGCCTTCTTCTTTCCAGAGGGTTTCGACCTGGGGCAAGCCAGCGCCGGAGTTGGGGCGGCCTAGCTCGTCGGCGTAGAGCTTTGTTTTGGGGCCAAGATATTGCCACCAGTCGTTGAACTCCAGCTTGTAGTTGAAGCCATGAGTTTGTGCGTCGGAGAAGTGCATTTTGCCGACGAGAGCGGTGAAGTAGCCGGCATTAGCGAAGTGGTGGGCTACGGTTTTATGCTTTGGGGAAAACGGCGTGGAGTTATCGGTGGTTTCTAGGTGGTGGGTGTAGAGGCCGGTCATAATGGAGGCGCGCGATGGGCCGCAGACCGGATTGGTGCAATAGGCGTTGGTGAAGCGAACGCTTTGGCGCGCGAGGGCGTCGAGGTTCGGAGTTACGGCTACCGGGTCGCCGGCGACTCCCATGCAACTGCGCTTGTGCTGGTCGGACATGAGGAGCAGGACGTTGAGGCGCTGGCGATCGGGGGTTGCTGCGGCGGCGGACGCTGTTGTGGCGTTTATGCCGAGAGCGCCGATGGTGGTCGCTGCTCCGGATAGAAATCTGCGCCTGTCCATGGATGGGTTCCTCGTATCTGGTGCGGTTCAGGTGCGGGTTCTGTTGAGGGCGAGGATTTGAGAGTTGAGGAGAGCGGGTTTTAACGAGCGAAGAGCTTAGAGGTGTTGAGCTTAGAGGGGTGGATTGGCGGATGCGGGGATTTGTTCAGTTATGAGTTATGAGTTTTGAGTTAGTCGGGGACGATGTTGGTGGCGGGCCAGTGGGAGGGTTGGGCGTTCAGGTTGAGAGCGATGCCGTCGGTGGGCTTGACGTCGACGTTGAAGCCGTCGAGGAGCAGGAGGGGCGCGTCGTTTTGGAGGTCCTTTGTGGCGGCCTGGATGGTGATGGCGCGGGCCTCTCCGGGGACGAGGGTGATGTAGTTGTCGGAGTAGAAGACGGGGAGGACGCGGCGGCCGGACTGCTTCTGGTGGAGTTGGAGGTGGGTCATCAGGGCGATGGTTGGGGTGGGGTTGTGGAGAGTGACAGTGAGGATGGTGTTGTCGCCTTCGACGTGGGATGCGACGGTGGCGTCGAGTGTGGCGGTGGGGAGTTTGGTCAGGCCAGTGAAGTCGTCCTGGGCGACGTTCTGCCAATAGAAGTTGGTGGAGAGGAGTTTGCCGGTCGCGTCGGTGAGGTCTAGCTTGATGAAGTAGAGGGGCGTGATGCGGGCTCCGACTTCGATTTCCGCGACGTCGATGGTGGAACTGGCGGGGAGTTGGGCGATGGGGTAGGTTTTGGTCCCGGTGAGTTTGCTGTCGAAGTTGTAGACGCTGGAAGTGACGGTGAGGCCGGAGAGGGCGGCGGGGGTGTTGTTCACGGCTTCGATGGCGCCGGTGGCTTCGTTGAGCTGGACGTGGATGGTCTCGGCGGCCTTTTTCGCGGCGTAGAGCGAGGAGTTCGGCTCGAGATCGTAGTGGTAGAGCTGCCAGACGAAGCTGGGTTGTGCGGGGTTGCTCATCCAGGTGAGGACGCCCGTGGTTTGCTTGAACATTTCGGCGTTGCGGCCTTCGTACATGGCGCGGAAGGCCTCGTAGTTGGCGAGCTGGGCCTTGCGGACGAAGTCGGCGAGGTTGCGGATGTGGCCGTAGCGTTTGGCGAGGGTAGATGGGTACTCGTCACCGCGCTGGGCGCCGCGGGCCATGTCGTGCTGGGCCCAGTCGTCGTTGATGGTCTCCCAGTCTTTCTCGGGCATCATGCTCTGGATGGATTCGATGGTGGGGACGGAGACGGAGCCGGTTTCGGTCTTGAAGCTCTCGTGAAGCTGATAGAAGAAGCGCGGCGAGCGCCAGTAGTAGGGGCCGTGCGAGGAAACGCCGCGGCCGTCGGCGGAGTTCGACTGGTAAAGGCGGGTGGGGTCGAGCTTGGCCATAAGGACTTTGAGGGTGTCGTCGAGGGCCTTGGGCGGGTAGCCCTCGTTGCGGGCGCACCAGACGGCGATGGAGGGGTGGTTGCGGTAGCGGACGACCTTGTCGGTGACGTTGGCGAGGTAGGTCGGAATGTCGGTGACGTTGGGGCCGTCGCCGGGGTTGGGCTGGAAGAACTCGTCCCAGAGCAGGATGCCGTATTTGTCGGCCATCTCGTAGAAGTCGGGGCTAGTGCTTTGGCCGACCCAGTTGCGGACCATGTTGAGGTTGGCGAGGGCATGCATGTGGAACTGCGCGTCGAGGCGCTCGCGTGGGATGCGCTTCATGCCCTCGTCGAGGCCCCAGTTGCCGCCGCGGACCATGATGCGGACACCGTTGACGGAGATGGTGAGGTTCTCGGAGTCGGCGACCTGGTACTCGATTTTGCGGATGCCGAAGTTGGTGGATTCGGTGGCGGAGGCTTGGCGGCCGATGTTGAAGTCGAGTTGCAGGTGGTAGAGGTTTGGAGCGCCGTAGCCGTTGGGCCACCAGAGTTTGGGGCCGGTGAGGTGGAGGGGATCGAACGAGATCGATGTAGTTGTGTTGGGATCGAGCGTGATGTCGCGATGGATGACGATGGGGTCGCCCTGGCCGGAGATGGTTCCGGTCAACATACCGGTGACGGGTTTGGCGGAGGTGTTGACGAGTGTGGTGGCGATGGTGAGGTCGGCGGTGTGGTTGGCGAGGTCTACGGTGCTGACTACGGTGGGATCTTTGATGAGGGCGGGGCCGGTGGACGAGAGGGTGACGGGGAGCCAGATGCCGGTGTCGCGGTCGCGGATGGCGGGGAGCCAGTCCCAGCCGATGGTGGAGAGAAATGTGGGGCCGTCGAGGGCGGTCTGGCCGCCGTTCTTGCCGATGCCGAGGGCGACGGTGTGCTCGTGCGGGATGCCGGGGTGGGGTTGAGGCGTGACGATGACGACGAGTGTGGCGAGGCTGCCGGGCTTGACGAAGGGGGTGATGTCGAAATCGCCGCGGATAAAGGCTCCGCGCATGGAGCCGGCCTGGTGGCCGTTGACCCAGATGTCGGCCGAGTAGTTGATGCCGGCGAAGTGTAGCCACGTGAGGCGGCCTTTGTTGGCGGCGGGGATGGGGAATGTGGTGCGGTACCACCA
>DASRLB010000287.1:0-19179 GCA_035648695.1 Acidobacteriaceae bacterium
GACCGGGCACAGGCGGCAACACAAACATCTGAGGCTGAGGGAAATAGACGACGGGATATTTCCCCGCGCGAAACTCTCCGCTGCTTCAGAGCAGCTCTCCCTGGGCGAAGACCTGATAGCCGTCGTCTACCCCGTCCGCCATCACGGCCAGCTTCTCTCTGGGCCCGGCCACTGCCGCAACGCGGATGCGGTACCACGCATATCCCCAATACCCGGCGTGGCCGCGGGTCGTCCACCCCGGAACGTAGTTGGGATCTGCGGTGAAAGGGTCCACAACGCCGGGCCGTGGCGTCAGATCGACGGTCTCCCACGCGGAATCGTCGTAGTTTGGATCGGCCCATTGGGGATTGTCCCCGATGTGGAACTTCCACGGACCCGTAAGGGCGACGGCAGAACGTCCGAGGAGGACGGGCTCGCCGGCCGCAGGCAGGTTCTGGGCGCTCAACGCGCTCCAGCCGGACACAATGAGCACGACGAGCAGCAGCCCGCTCTTCTTCATGCGACGGCCGCCTCCGTTCTCGCCGCCGCGTTCGCGAGGATCGTCCTGTCGTCCTCTTGTCTCCAGCTTGGTGTGGCTTGCAGCATGGCGAAAGCATACTCTGCCTGCTCGCGCGAGTGGAGACTAATTCGGGGGTTGTCCCCCTCACCCCACACCACCTCAACCGCCCGCACAGCCACTCTGCGCACTACAATCACCGTCGGGATAACCCCGGCCTTTGCCGTTGCTTTTCTTGCTTTCCATTCCCGCAGGGAACCTGCTTTCTTCCGCAGCCGCACAAACCGGCGGGTGGCCCACTCATCCACCACCGCCGGGGTGGCCCATTCATGCGCGCTCTTGTTCTTTGCGCATGAGTGGGGAACCTCAACCGCCCGCACAGCCACTCTGCATACTACAATCACCGTCGGGATAACCCCGGCCTTTGGCGTTGCTTTTCTTGCTTTCCATTCCCGCAGGGAACCTGCTTTCTTCCGCAGCCGCACAAACCGGGTGGCCCATCTTTCGCGCTTTTGCGAAGGGTGGGATATCGCGCAAGGCGCGACCGCTCTCTTCCATCCCACCCTGAACTCGTCATTCTGAGCGAAGGCTCGCGCTTTTGCGAGCCGCAGCCGAAGAACCTGCCACCCCGCTGGCATCCCCCCACGCGGCTCGGACCGTTCAA
Organism: Acidobacteriaceae bacterium; assembly: GCA_035648695.1. Taxonomy (GTDB): domain Bacteria; phylum Acidobacteriota; class Terriglobia; order Terriglobales; family Acidobacteriaceae; genus Granulicella. The sequence goes on from DASRLB010000287.1 coordinate 1,161, forward strand.
CCACCGAACCGCACTTTCGCCACGGCGCCACAACCTTTGTCATCTCGACCGAAGTCCGCAGCACTTCGCGGACGCAGCGGAGAGATCGCAGCAACTGCCCCGCCGTCAGGCAGGTTTTTGGTTGTCAGGTTTGGAGTCTGTCTGTCATAGGTGGAAACGTTCCGTTCAATAAAACCGACTTGATCACATCGAAGGGCAGGCGAGCTATTGGCTCGAGTTCACGCAGATAGTGATCGGGAACCACATCAAAGTTGCAATCAAGCGGCCAGCTTCTTGGCGCACCAGGAATCGTTACTTTGTAGTGGCTCCCAACAGGTCTAGGAGCCACGACCGCTCCTAAGAGCGGAAGGTTTTTTCTAGCAGCTGCGTATGACACTGACCTCTGATGGAGGTCGGTGTCGATTTGCCAAACATAGATAGAAGACAATGTCGGGATTTCATCTGGGCCCACCAGCGGAAACTGGTTGCCTTCATTAGGGGTTTCGTACTGCCCAAGAGGTTCTTTTGAAAAAGCATTGATACAAGCGATGCCTACAAACGGCGTTCCCGGATTACCCCGTTGATATCTGTCGAAGAGAAAGCCGATTTCATCGCGCCATAATGCAATCAGCGGTCCGTCACCGCTTCCTTCTGGAATTGGATGCGGAAACGTGCAACCGTCATTTGTTGGAATTAAACGCACTCCCGCATTCGGTTGAAGCAACCACTGAACTATCAGTGAATGGATTACTTGAAGGATCGGGTAGGATGTAACTTCTTGCCAGTTGAAGTCGGCCACATACATTTCAGTGGCTTCTGTTAGTAATAAGACTACCGACTGATTATCAACATCACGTTCGAGCGCGCCAAGGGTCTCCACGACTCGTTGGAGTATTGAAAGCTCTCTGGGAAAGCTCTGGTCAAGGATAGTGGGCGGAAGACATACGGCAGGCGGCAACTAACTATCTCCTCTTCGCCCGCAAGATGCGGCCATAAAGTTGCGCTGCCTCACCAAAGAAGCTCGGCGGCCAATCAGGGACAGTTCCATCTGACAGCATGCTGAGCTTGTGTAGCTGCGGCCGGCCCGCAACGGCTTCAAGATAAAGCACAGTGCAGCGAGTTGACGACTCTAACTCATCTTTCTCGGCCGAGATTGCCCGGATTGCATTGACAATATGCTCACTATGCGTTTCAACGATGATCTGTTTCCCGAGAGCAGCCATTGCTACTAAAAAATCAGCCAGTCTAACTTGTAGAGCGGGGTTGAGATGCAGTTCCGGTTGTTCGACTATGAGTGTGCCCGTAGTCGGTAACATTAACCCTCGAACAAGAATGGGAAGCAATTGAGAGTACCCGAACCCCGAATCCGCAAGGGCATGTGTCTCGGTTCCCCCTGCACTTCTTATTCCAAGTTCCACAAGCACATCTTGCATTGATTCAACTTTAATTTCCCGTTCGAATGGAGATATCGGTTCCGGATCACCCGTTCGCAAGAAATACAACCAAGAATTGAGAGCTTCCGCCAACCTTACTCTTCCAGCAGCATGTGATACAGGTTTTGCGCTGAACACAGGCGTATTGATTCGCTCACGGAGAAGGTTCGGGAGAAACTCCCCTGTGACGTCATTCTGAAGATTTGCGTCTGATTGGATGGGGTAGTATCTCTTTGCCGGCGCGCGAAGCGGGCCAAGATATACGATGCGATTCATCGCGATCCTCAGATCGCCGAACGCCTCATCCATATAAGATGCAACCGGCCAAAATCGCACGCTCGACTCTTCCGAGGTTGGAACTTCTTCAGCTTGCCCTTTGCCCTGAAGGCGATCCGGATATAGGCCAGAAAGCACGGCTTTGATCAATCCGAAGTCTGTATGAATATCAGGAATGTATTGTATTCGCCGGAGTTCAGCACTGGCATCGAGCAGCGTCTTCGACATTCGAAGAAAGTATTCGCTGACGCCAATCTTATTCTCCACGAGCCTTCTGACGATCTGAAAAGTGGAGAGGGCTTGACCATCGATTGAGCGAATTGCAAACTCTGCGCGTTTCAGCACTGCGCGATGCTCTGCAGCATTATCTTCTTCGAGCTCGTCCAACTGCAATTGGCTTTGCTTCAGTTCAGCTTGCGCGTCAATTGCAATCAGAGGCTTAACACCGAACCAAAAATCGGCATCGAGAAAATATGGCTGTGTCTCTTCGATTACTTCGTCCGTTTCCGGATCGATTACCCCATTAGTTTGGGCAAGGGGGTCGAGTTGACGATAGTTCTCACCAGCCATCTGCGCTCTTACGGAAACGCCTAGGTGCAAATCTCGGGAAGTATCGTTATGGGAGACGAACGACTTGAAGTTTCCAAGGTCACCGAAGTTATTTGAGAAGCGAAGACGCGGACCACCTTGAGTTCCGAAGGCAGTTGCTTCTCTAAAAAGAACGTTTTGGCGTAGCAGCAAAAGGCTCTTTAAAATGGTCGACTTGCCAGCGCTGTTGGTGCCGCAAAGAATATTGAGGCTACTAAGAGGGAAGCGCCATATTTTCTCATCATAGATGCGCGCATTCTCTAAACGGAGTTCTGTGATCACATCGCCAGAATATGCTCGAATTTGAGAATGCGCCAGCCGGGTGCCTACAATCTCTCTTCATAAGATGTGGGCGTCGCGCAAAACACGACCGCCCTGGCTCTCACGGCCCACCCCAACTCCCCGGAAGGGGCGGGTTTCCAACCCGCCCATAAAAAGCCGCGCCGCAGGCGCTTCCGCTCTGCCGGAGGCCGGAGCGCAGGCGCAGCCGCAGCGACAAAATTGCTTTCTTCCGCATAGCCCAAACCGCCAATCCCCAAAATCTTGTCAAGCCCCCCAGCCTGTGCAAAACCACCTAAACACCGCATTAACATTGGCGAAACTATTTATCCAAAAACGGTATTTCATTACCACCTGATTCGATACAATTAAGTAGACAGTAAATCTCCGGCCTAAACCACCAGAGAAAACCAAAGGCTGCAACCGGCTCACGCCGCTTGCGGCCTTTTCCATTTAACCCGCTAAACCAACCCGATCGACCGAAAGGAGCCTAAGTGACCACCCTTCAATACTTTGTACGCAACTGCTTTCCTTTGAGCAGCTTATGGGGGCCTCCCACCCTGGAGACCTACAAAACAAAGCGCTTCCGTACAAAGTACCCGAAGGGGGAGGGGGAGGGGGGTCCCCCTCGCTCCTCTCGCCTCAATCCCTCGAACCTCAACCGAAAAAGGAGCCAACGCCATGCCTACAACCTACTGCCGCCATATCCGCACCAACGGTCGCCGCTGCTGCTCACCCGCACTCCGAACCAGCGCCTTCTGCTACTACCACGGTCATAGCATCGAGCGTCATCGCGTCCTCAACCCACCCGCCGACGCCATGCCCACCGTCATCCACCCGCTCAACACCACCGAGAACCGCCAGCGCGAACCCATCCTCGCCGAGTGTCTCTCCGGAGTCGCCCCTCAAGCCGCCCCGCTCGTGCTCGACTTCCCCCCGCTCGAAGACCGCGAATCCATCCAGGTCGCGCTCTCCATGCTCATCTCCGCTCTCGGCCAGCACCGCCTCGACCCCAAACTCGCCACCACCATGCTCTACGGCCTCCAGGTCGCCAGCTCCAACGCCGTCAACCTCAACATCCAGCCTTCGGCCAACCAGGTCGTCCGCTCCACGGTCCTCGACCCCACCGGCCAGGAACTCGCCCCCGACGAAGACCCCCAGGAAATCATCGAGTTCAACGAATGGCTCGAAAACTACGACGAAGACGAGGAAGACGAGGAAGATTAATGGACCGCAGGCGCAGCACAGTCCGGCAGCTTCCCCTGCTCATCCGTCGCGCGCTTCACCGCAATGTCTGGGAATCGCAGCGTCGTCGTCTCCGCTATCACCGGTCGCACCGGTCGTACAGATTATTGCTTGGTGCTGCCATGGATTGTCGTCTGCGCGTCGAGGTCGATCGCTTTCTTGTTCCTGCGCTTCTTCGCCTTCTTCTCGACCGACTTCAGGCTCTCGTCCTCCAGCTTGATGCCGGACGGGTCGAACGCCGGCGGAGGATACTTCAGCTTCAACCCCTGCATCGCATCCACCAGGATGCCGGAAATGGCGACATTGCGGAACCACTTGTTGTCCGCCGGAATCACGAACCATGGAGCGTGTTTATGGCTGGTCGCCGACAGCAGTTCCTCATAGCAGTCCATATACGACGGCCAGAACTTCCGCTCCGCAAAGTCCGCCGGCGACAGCTTCCAGTGCTTGTCCGGTGTGTCAATGCGGCTTTGCAGGCGAGCGGTCTGCTCCTCGCGCGAGATGTGCAGGAAGAACTTCAGGATCACGACACCGTTGTCGGAAAGCATCGCTTCCCACTCGTTGATGTCGTCCAGGTGATGCCGCATCTCCTTCGCGCCCATCGTCCCGTGGACGCGCGGCCACAGCACATCCTCATAGTGCGACCGGTTGAAGATGCCGATCATCCCGCGCGGCGGGACCTGCTCATGGCAGCGCCACAGAAAGTCGTGCCGCGCCTCCAGCGCGGTCGGCACCTTGAACGACGCCACTTGGCAGCCTTGAGGGTTGATGCCCGAAAAGATGTGCCGGATCGTCCCATCCTTGCCCGCGGTGTCCATGCCTTGCAGCACGATCAGCACGGCCTTCTGCTGTCCTGCGTAGAGCACTTCCTGCAGATCGGTGAGCCGCTTGGCGTGCTCGGTCAACAACGGCTCGGTGGCGTCCTTGTCGTCGAAGCCCGGATGTTCCGAGGTGGAGAGACGCGAAAGCCGCACTTTACTGTGCGGCTTTACGAGGAACGAGGATTTCATTTTCATTTATGCACACCTTCAATCGCAGCGCGGACAAGCACTTGGACCTAACGTACGCAGCACTACACCTTGGGCGTTTCGTCAGGCTTGGGCGTAACGATATGAGCGGTTTCGCCGACTTTGGTGCTGGCGTTCGGCTCGTCCGTGATGCCTTTCAGGCCGTCCTTGAAACCCTTCAGGCCTTCGCCGAGACCCTTGCCAAGCTCGGGCAGTTTGCGCCCGCCAAAGAAGATAATGGCGATAACAGCGACGATGATCAGATGCCAGGGTTGAAATATTTCCATAACAGTGGTCCTTTCTGCGCTCCGTAGACGTAAGGCGCAGCCCCCATCATTGTCGCACGCCGCGCCTCCAGATGCGTATCCGGTATTTGCGGCCCAATGATGAGATGCCAAATACGAAGATAGGCACCAAGCGCTCCAGGCTGCGTCTATACGTTATATCCTTGGAAGAACGCTCCGGCGAACGCTGCGAGTGAGAGATATGCGCTCCCGCGCCAGCCAGTGAGGAAGATGCTCCACGCAATGAGTTTGGAATCGGCAACACACAAGACCACATCGAAGATGCTCCCATTGGCAGCCTTCGCCCTGCTCGCAACACTAGCCGCGGTTCCTGCCTATGCGCAGGACGCGCCGCCGCAGCCCACGCCGGCCGCAACACCCGCGCAGAGCGTTCCCCACGTCAGCGCCAACGCGAAGGTCGAACCAAGCCGCGTTCCGACTTACGACAACAAGTACGAGTTCTATGGCGGATTGAACTTCATGAACGGCCAGGCCGGCCAGAACCTGCCCAAGCGTTACAACATGGGCGGCGCCGAAGGCATGTTTACCTACTGGCTCGGCGACCACCTCGGCGTCGCCGCGGACTATCGCTGGGGAGGCGGCACAACCCCCATCTTCCCCAACCCGTACTACAACCGCGTCCTCGTGATGCAGAGCATCTACTCGGGCGGCGTGCAATGGCGCGGCCCCAGGAACCGCTACGTGGCCATCGACTATCACGCGCTCGCCGGAGTCAGCCGCGGCACCTTCGACCACGCCATCCAGAACTACCCCGGCGGCAGCCCCGCCTCCGCCACCGGCATCGGCCTCTACCCCAACGGCTCAACGCCCTGGGGAGCAGCGGGAGGCAGCATCGACTTCAACTACAAGCCCAATATCGCCATCCGCATCGCGCCGGACATGACCTTCGAGCACTTCGGCACCGAAACCCGCGAGTTCGTCTCGGTTTCGCTGGGTGCGATCTATCGGTTTGGAAAAAGATAGTGGATAGTGTGTAGACGGGAGAGTGTAAAGAAAACAAAAGGCCCGCCACAGCCATGGCTGGCCTTCGGTTTTGTCCTCTCTACACTCTATCCTCTACGCTCTAATCACTGCTCTTACCATCCTTCATTGCCATTCAGAAAGTCCGGCGAAACCGGGTTCTCGTAGACCGAATAGTCGCGAGTCACAACCGTCAGGCCTTCCGTTGAGACGAAGTAATTCTTCTTGTCCTCAGCGGGATCGTATCCGATCACGGTCCCATCGGGAATATGGCAGTCGCGGTCGATGATGGCGTGGCGAATACGGCAGTGCCGCCCGATGTTGACGTGCGAGAAGATGACGCTCGAATCGACGTCCGCGTAGCTGTTCACACGCACATCGTGCGAAAGCACCGAGTTGCGAATCACCGACCCCGAAACGATCGACCCTGCGCTGACGATCGAGTTGATCGCCATGCCCGTGCGTCCCGGCTCGCCAAACACAAACTTCGCCGGCGGATACTGATACGCCCGCGTGCGCATCGGCCAGGCCTTGTCGTACAAGTTGAAGGTCGGCGCAACAGCCGCGATGTCCATGTTGGCCTCGTAGTAGGCCTCCAGCGTGCCGACATCGCGCCAGTACAGCGCGTGCTGCTTGTTCTCGTCGACGAAGTTGTACGCGCGCATCTTCACTCGACCCAGAATCTTCGGCAGAATATCGTGCCCGAAATCGTGCTTGGAGTTCGGGTCTTCGGCGTCGCGCATCAACTCCGGGATCAGCACGTCCGTATTGAACAGATAAATGCCCATCGACACGTCGACCATGTCGGGATTGAACGGCGAGCGGATCTTGGTCTCCTTGGGCTTCTCGACAAAGCCCGTGACCTCTCCGTTCTTCGCAACCTCGACAACGCCGAATGCGGAGACTTCTTCCGGAACGACCGGCAGCGTGGCAATCGTCACGTCCGCACCCGATTCGCAATGCTGCTGCTTCATCAGGGCGTAATTCATCTTGTAAATATGATCGCCGGACAAAATCAGCACATGCTTCGGCTCTTCCGATCCAATCGAGTAAATGTTCTGGAACACAGCGTCCGCCGTGCCCTGGTACCAGCTCTTGGAAACCCGCTGCATCGGCGGCAGGATCTCGATAAACTCGCCCAGCTCGCTCGCCACCACCGATCCCCAGCCTTCGCGGATGTGCCGGTTCAGCGACAGCGCCTTGTACTGCGTCAGGATGTACACATGGCGCAGGTCGGAGTTGATGCAGTTGGAGAGCGTGATGTCGATGATCCGGTACTGTCCCGCAAACGGGACGGCCGGTTTGGCGCGATCGCGCGTTAGGGGGAACAGCCGCTCACCGGCGCCACCGGCGAGCAAAACACCCAGCGTATCTCTCATGGTCAGGGTTCCCTCGACCTTCTTCTACAGTTGTTAGAGATGCAAAAACGCGCGTCCGTGGAACGAACGCGAGTCTAGCACAGCATTGTTGCGATTGCGGCGGCCGGGAAAGCCGGCTAACTGCTGGGGTTGTCGGCGTCACCGGCGCTGGTGTGCTCTTCGGTCGTTATCCGAAGCGATTTCAGGAAGGTGAGATCGTTGTGCGTGAACGGCCCATCTTCGGCCGCCTCGCCTTCCACGGCCTCCGTCTCGCTCTCATCGTCCACTTCGCTCAGGCCGATCGTCGCCTCCAGCATCAGCACCACATCGAAACCCTGCTCGCGAATCTCGCGGACCACGGCTGAAATTTGATCGGAGTCGGAAACCGACTCGTGGATCGCCTCGCCCAATTTCTGGATTAGATCTTTTACCTGCTGTTTCAATGCCACCTCCCGGCTCGCTGGAGTTCCCCTGATTTTTACCACGCATCGGGTCTTCCCTGGAACCCTTCGGGAACGGCAATTGCGGGTCTGGCGTCGCGCGCGCTTTGGTCAGTCCAGATTATGCTTCTGCTCCAGCGCGCGCAAACCAAGCCAACCTCTGGAGATTTGGACTCAAATTGACGCCACTGCGTAAGCACCCGGCAGACGAGGCAGCAAACGCCAACATCAACCCATTATCCCGGACATTGGTCCTTGCCTTTGCTTCTGAGCAAGGGCCGGCTCCGGCCGGCAGAGTTGGAAAGCAACATGACATTGTCATGTTGCTTAGGAGATAGATCCGGGATTTATCCGGACATTGGTCCTTGCCTTTGCTTCTGAGATAGGTTCGAGATTTATCCCGGACATTAAAGCTGCTTACAAACGCGGGCTTTAGCCCCCGGGACTTGCTTTCCCTTCCAGGGCCACAACCGTCGAAACCCCCGCATTAAACACTGGTGTGATGGTCCGCCCAGGCTTCTTCCAGCCGATGCGCAAGCTCCTGCACGGGCTGCACACGCTTCGGTCCCCACACCAGAAATCCCGCTACCGCTGCACAGGCCCCGCCAACCATCCAGACAAAACTTTTCATGTTCCTCATTCTCCCTCTAGGCTTTGTACGCCCTTCATGGGAGCTTGGATGCACGGGGAACCAGGAACGTTCCCCTTTATTGAGTCGTCCCGCTCGCGAGCAGCCGCTAGGCCATAGCGCGGACAGCCGATACACTGGACGAATGGACAGGGTCCGGTTCGGACGAGCGCTGGGAACGGGAGCTCGCGCTGCGGCAAAGTCGCTGATCGGCGCGGCGGAGGCTGCGGCCGCGCCAAACCCCTCTGCACCCGCCAGACCTGCCGAGAAGCCTCCCGAACGACCAATCGCGAGCAGGATGCACATCCCCGATCCGAAGCTCGTCAAGGACCAGGCGCGTATCCTCAAACGCTCCGTCTGGAGTCCGTTCGCAAAATTTTCGAGCGTCCTCTGGCTGGAGGTCACAGGACTATTCTTCGCCCTATTCGCGCTGGTCACAGGCGAGCAGGTCTGGAAATGGCACGCGGCAGTGCGCCTCCCTCCAAGTGCATCGGCAGCCCAGCGCCTCTACCTGTACACCTTTCTCTTCGCGGTGTTCGGCTATTTCACGGTAAGCAGCTTCGTCCGCGCGCGCCGCAGGCAGCACAAGTAATCGACAAAACCGGCTGTCTGTTTGTATCGTGAACGGCGCGCTCCTGTCAGCACGCGGGCTGCATCTCACCCGGTAGGATAAAACCATGCCCGACCTTGTCACCCCCATCTCGCTGCGCCGCACCTCGCTGAACGCCACCCACCGCTCCCACAAGGCGAAGATGGTCGACTTCGGCGGCTGGGACATGCCCGTGCAATACTCCGGCCTCATCGACGAGCACATGGCGGTCCGCGAGCGCGTCGGCCTGTTCGACGTATCCCACATGGGCGACATCCAGTTGCGTGGGCCGCGGTCACTGGAAGCGGTGCAGAGGCTCCTGATGAACGACGCCAGCAAGCTCCAGATCGGCCAGGCGCATTACTCCGCGATGCTGTACGAAAACGGCACCTTCGTCGACGACGTTGTCCTGCACAAGCTGGGCGAGAACGACTACCTCATCGTCATCAACGCCGGCACGCGCGAGAAGGATGTGCAATGGGTGCGCAAGGTCCTCGCCGGCATGAGCGGCGTACACATCACCGATGTCAGCGACTACTACACCCAACTCGCAATCCAGGGCCCGAAGGCGCAGGCAACGCTGCAAAAGCTGACGGGCGTCGATCTCGCACCGATCAAAAACTACTGGTTCACCTGGGGACAAGTCTGCGGCTGCCACAACGTCCTGATCGCCCGCACCGGCTACACCGGCGAAGACGGCTTTGAAATCTACGTTCCCTCGGACGAGCCGACCAGCGCCCGCGTCTGGGGCGAAGTCCTCGCGGCAGGCGCGGAGTTCGGCATCCTCCCCTGCGGCCTAGGCGCGCGCAATACGCTGCGCCTGGAGTCGGCAATGGCCCTCTACGGCCACGAAATCTCCGACACCATCAACGTTTTCGAAGCCAATCTCGGCCGCTATTGCAAGCTCGACAAGGGCACGGATTTCGTAGGCCGAGCGGCCCTGCAGGCAATCCAGGACGCAGGAGGTCCCGTCCGCAAGCTAGTCGGCCTGGAGATGATCGAGCGAGGCATAGGACGCGACGGCTACCCCGTTCTCTCCCTCGATGGCGAGCGAATCGGCGAAGTCACCAGCGGCTCCCCCGGCCCCTTCATCAAGAAAAACATCGCTCTGGCCTACGTACCGGTCGCGTACACTGCGCTCGACACTGAAGTCGCCGTCGAAGTTCGCGGACAGCCGGTAAAGGCGAAAGTTGTCCCAACGCCCTTCTACAAACGTCCGAAGATGGCCGTGCCACCGATTACCGCGCCTTTGTCTTAGCCCAGCGCCGCCCATTCCTCTACAATTTTCATCGGAGACTTCTAAATGGCTTATCCAGAAAAATACCGCTACACGAAGGAGCACGAGTGGCTCCAGGTCGACGGCGACACCGGCACCGTCGGCATCACCGACCACGCGCAAAGCTCGCTGGGCGACATCGTTTTCGTCGAGCTCCCAAAAGTCGGCCAACAGATCGAAGCGGGCTCAACCTTCGGCTCGGTCGAGTCCGTGAAGGCAGTCAGCGATCTCTACGCGCCGGTCACAGGCACGGTTACCGCAATCAACGAATCGCTCAACGCAACTCCCGAGACCATCAACACCGCCGCGAACGATACGTGGCTCATCAAGCTGACGTTGACCAATCCCGACGAGGTAAACGGCCTGCTGTCCGCCGCCGATTACGACAAATTTGTCTCCGAAGAAACCGGCCACTAGAGCGTTCTCGGTTGTCGGTTGTCCGTTCTCCGTTACGGCACTTCCCTGACAACCGAGAACCGAGAACTGAGAACCCCTGCATGCGTTATCTCCCAAAATCCCCCGCCGACCGCACCGAAATGCTCGAAGCCATCGGCGTCGCATCCATCGAAGAACTCTTCGACACGATCCCCGAAGAGTTCCGCCTCACGCGCGACCTCGACATCCCGCGCCAGCACTCGGAGTCCGAAGTCCTCGACCGCTTCCGCGCCTTCGCCGGCAACATCGCCAGCGGAGACGCCGCCGAACTCGCGACGCAGCCCGCCAGCAAGATGTTCGCCAGCTTTTTAGGCGCGGGCGCCTACCGCCACTACCGGCCGGTCATCATCGACTCCCTCGTCCAGCGCGGCGAATTCCTCACCAGCTACACGCCCTACCAACCCGAGATCGCGCAGGGCACGCTGCAAGCCATGTTCGAGTTCCAGACCATGATCTGCGAACTCACGGGCATGGAAATCGCCAACGCCAGCATGTACGACGGCTCCACCGGCGCAGCCGAAGCCGTGATGATGGCGGTCCGCGTTACCGGCCGCAACGCGGCAGTAGTCGCAAGAACAGTCCATCCCGAGTACCGCGAAGTCCTCCACACAGCCACGCAGCACCAGGGCATCCCGGCAACCGAAGTCGGCTACGTCGATGCAACCGGCCGCGTCGATCTGGCCGCGCTGGATGCCGCAATCACCGCCGACACCGCCTGCGTCCTGATCCAGTCGCCAAACTTCTTCGGCACCATCGAAGACGTTGCCGCCATCGCCGCCATCGCCCACAAAAAGGGCGCGCTGCTTATCGTCTCCATCGCGGAAGCGATCTCGCTTGGCGCTGTCAAAGCTCCCGTCGAGGCCGACATCGTCTCCCTCGAAGCTCAGAGCTTCGGGGTCGCCGTCGGATTCGGCGGACCCTACTGCGGCGTCATCGCCTGCAAGGAAAAATTCCTCCGCCAGATGCCCGGCCGCCTCGTCGGCGAGACCAAAGACCGCAACGGCAAGCGCGGATGGGTGCTGACATTGAGCACCCGCGAGCAGCACATCCGCCGCGAGAAGGCCACCTCAAACATCTGCACCAACCAGGCGCTGATGGCCCTCATGGCGACGATCTTCCTGACTGTTTACGGCAAGCAGGGTCTCCGCGAACTCGCAGAGCAGAACCTGGCCAAGGCTGCCTACCTACGCTCAGCCCTGAAAAGCGCCGGAGCCTCAACGAAGTTCGAAGGCACGCCAAGCTTCCACGAGTTTGTCCTGACCTCTGCTGAACCCGCCGCAGCACTCAACGCAAAGCTTCTCGACAAGCACATTATTGGCGGCCTTGCACTCTCGAAGTGGTACCCAGAGCTCGGCGAAAACGCCACCCTCTGGTGCGCGACAGAGCTAACCACCAAAGCGCAAATGGACGCCGCCGCCGCAACGCTCTGATTTTGTTGTCATTCTTTTGTTGTCATTCCCGAAGGGAATCTGCGTTTTGCACCACCGAGGCCCGCATGGACATTACCGCAATCGAATGCCAGGAACTCACCGCAGTCGAATTCATCGGCGACCACCTGCGCCTCCACTTCGACGGCCCGCGGTTCACGCTGTACGCGTGGCCTTACGTCTTGCTGGCAGACTTCAGCGTTGCCTTCGGAGAGCCCGAGTACCGCAACGCTCTCTGCGCACACATTGGGCAAATCGTCGAGAAGGCAATCCTTGAAGACGAAGAGTCACTGACGATTGAGTTGGAAAATGGCACCGCATTCGGGCTGTCGCTGCACGGCGAAGATGTGGATGGGCCGGTGATCGGGAGCTACTCCGAAAGCGGTAACGATTCGGACGAACAGGAGTTTTAGCCGTGGCACATCCGACACGCATCATGTACATCGAAAGTAAAGGCGGCGGTATTGTTGATACACCTTGGGGTCAAATTTCTTCTGGAGAGGCAAATCTTACCGGTCCTGCGCGAATAGGCCGCGTGACTTTTTCGAAGAGTGGACGAAGTCTTACTTACCGCGGCAGAGAGTTTTCTAAGGCAACTGGCTTCAAGGCTAACTATTGCGCTGAGGGTGGAGAGTGGTTTTGGATTTCCGGACCAAAGAAGCGCGGCGGAGATGCTCTCTATGCGACGAATACTCCCACCGAGATCGATGATGATGTTCGTGAAGAGTATTGGACAGAGATTCGCAAACAGCCGGAACGCAAGAACGAAACACGCACCACTTAGGAAGTGACCATGGCAGAAGAGAAGTTTGTAGGCACACCGCGTAAAGCAACCACCCACGTCAATCAAAACGAAGACCTCATCTTCGAAAAGTCCTCCCCCGGCAAAAAGGGCTACCGCCTCGCGCAGCTTGACGTGCCCGCGATCGACATCGCCGCCATCCTCGGCGACCAGGCCCGCACCGACGACCTCGGCGCCATGCCCGAGCTCTCCGAGATCGAAATCATCCGCCACTTCACGCGCCTCAGCACCTGGAACTACGCCATCGACCTCGGCATGTACCCGCTCGGCTCCTGCACCATGAAGTACAACGCCCGCATCAACGAAGCGGTCGCGCGCCTCGAAGGCCTCGCCGAAGCGCATCCCTACCAACCCGAAAGCCTGAGCCAGGGCGCACTCGGCATCATGAAGCTCCTCTCCGACTGCCTGATCGAAATCACCGGCATGGACACCATCACGCTCCAGCCCGCGGCCGGCGCACACGGAGAGTTCACCGGCATCCTGCTCGCCCGCGCCTACCACCAGTCGCAGGGCAATCCGCGCAAAAAAATCCTCATCCCCGACTCCGCCCACGGCACCAATCCCGCAACAGCGGCAGTCTGTGGCTATCAGGTCGCCAACCTCAAATCCAACGCCGAAGGCATGGTCGATCTCGCCGAACTCGAAAAGCTGGTCGACGAAGACATCGCCGCCCTGATGCTGACCAACCCCTCCACCATCGGCGTTTTCGAGTCCGAAATCCACAAAATCGCCGACATCCTCCACGCCAAGGGTGCTCTGCTCTACATGGACGGCGCGAACATGAACGCCCTCTGCGGCAAGACCCGCCCCGGAGACTTCGGCGCGGACGTCATGCACCTGAACCTGCACAAGACCTTCTCCACGCCCCACGGCGGCGGCGGTCCAGGCTCCGGCCCCGTAGCCTGCAAGAAGATACTTGAACCCTTTCTCCCCACGCCCGTCGTCGTCACCAACCCCGACGGCACGCTCGGGCTCGACTACAACCGTCCGCAGTCGGTCGGCCGAGTGCGCGCGTGGTACGGCAACTTCGGCATGTTCATCCGCGCGCTCGCCTACATCCTCGCCAACGGCCCCGATGGCCTCCGCCAGACCACCGAAGACGCTGTGCTCAACGCCAACTACATCCGCGCCAAACTGGAAGGCACATTCGATCTGCCCTACAAGACGCGCTCGCTGCACGAGGTCGTCTTCTCCGACAAGCTGCAGGCGAAGAACGGCGTCAGGACCGGCGACATGGGCAAGCGCCTCATCGACTACGGCTTCCACGCCTACACGGTCAGCTTCCCGCTGGTGGTCAACGGCGCGATGATGATCGAGCCCACCGAGAGCGAGTCGAAGGAAGAGCTCGACCTTCTTGTCGACGCTCTCAAGCAGATCGCGCAGGAAGCCGCCGAGAACCCCGAGCTCGTCCAAACCGCCCCACACACCACCCGCCTCCAGCGCCTCGACGAAACAGCGGCTGCGCGGAAGCCGATCCTGCGCTGGAAAGCGCCACCTGCGAGCACGCCATTGACCCCGGATTCTGCTAGCAAGGAGTGGTAGCTTTGCTGGATGAACGAGGAACGAATCAATCAGCTAGGCAAGTTGGCGCTGGACTGTGCGTTCCGGGTGCATACTGCGCTCGGGCCGGGATTGCTGGAAAGCAGCTATAAGGCGTGCCTGGCGTATGAGCTGGCAAAAGCCGGAGCCGTGGTGCTGGTAGAGGTGCCCGTTCCGTTGGTCTATGACGGGCAGAAAATCGCTGACGTGGGATACAGGCTGGATATTCTGCTTGAGGGCGAAGTCATTCTTGAGACGAAGTCGGTCGAGGGCATTTCGCCTGTTCACAGAGCGCAACTATTATCTTATTTGCGACTCTCTTCGCGGCGACTTGGGTATGTGTTGAACTTCAATGTGGTTTCGATGCGGGATGGAATCGCTCGCGTTGTGAATCGGTTGTAAGAGCAAATGCAAACGCAGAGTTCGCGAAGTTCGCTGAGTTTGCGCGGAGTTTGATTCCGGAATACCACTCTGCGTCAACTTTGCGGCCTTTGCGTACTCTGCGTTTGCAGTTTGAAAGACCTCTACTTCGCCTCGACCTTGACCCACTCATCCGTCGTCTCCCAGCGAACATGCAGCTCCGCCGAGTCCTTCTTCACGTTCTCGAACGAGATGCTCATCACTTCCTGTGAACTCGGCAGTTTGTGCGCCTTCATCGCGGTGCGGCCGAGGTCCTGTTCTGCGTGATACTCGGTCCCCCACTGTCCCGTCTGCTTGTTGACGATCAGCATCCACGTCGTTGCGGTCGGCAGCGTGTAGATGGTGTACGTCCCGGCCGGAACGGACATCGTCCCAATGTGCAGCGGGACCGGCGTAATCAGCGTCGTCGCGGGGTTCGCGCCGGTGCGCCACACCTTGCCCCAGGGCACGATTTCCGGTCCCCCGAGATGGCGTCCGCGCAACGACGGAGTGTTGTACTTGATGGTGACCGTCTGGCCCGCGAGCGTGGCCGTTGCGGTCGCCGGCGGACTTGCCAACGGTTTTGCGGGCGCCTGGGCCAGCGATGCGGTGGCCAGAACGGCCGTACAAGCGGCGGTGGAAAGAACACGGAGGAACATGGGAACTCCCTTTCTCAATGGTCTGTGAACGTTTGAGCAACAGACGGACGTTTTGGCAGCAATCCGCCCGCTCTGATGCTGGACTGGCAGCGAGCCAAAGTCAACCCTCGGGACTGACTTCGCCAAGCGCGCGATGCTACCATAAGCGTAGATGCGCCCGTAGCTCAGCTGGATAGAGCGGCAGCCTCCGAAGCTGTAGGTCAGAAGTTCGAATCTTCTCGGGCGCACCACACTCCTCACAAAAGCGACAGACAACGCCAAGGCGCAAAGCACGCCAGGCATTCGCCGCGGATCCCGTTGCGTTTCCTTAGCGCCCTTCGCGTCTTCGCGTTGTCCTCTAAGACCTCACTTCCAGACATCGACTGTTACCACGCGGCTACTGTCGCGCTTGAAGCGTTCCAGCAGCAATTCGGTTGCCCGCACCGTTCGACTGCGGTCCGCCCCCATGGCAACGTCGCTGCCGTCGTGGAGCAGCATGTTCGCTCCCCTGTTTCGCTTGCGAGAGCGAGCCAGGCCGCGATCGAGATTCGCCACGATCTGCGCGGCGGAAATCGGTCTCCAGTCTTGTCCCATCGCGTTCCACTGGACGATTGTCAAACCCAGTTCCGCAGCCGTGCGGAAGACCGCCGGACGGCGCGCTCCGTGAGGCGGCCGGAAATACCGGACCGGCGCGCCAAGCGCATCCTCAAGCAGCTGCTGGCATCCGCGAAGTTCTTCCCCGATTCGCCGAGCGGACTGCCACGCGAGCCACGGATGCGTCATCGTATGGTTGCCGACGAGGTGCCCTGCCGCATGTACTTGCCGCGCAATATCGGGCCGCTGGCGGACAAAACGGCCGATCATGAAGAAAGTCGCCTTCACGTTGTGGCGATCGAGCAGTTCAAGCAGCGCTTCCGTGCAGGCGTCGTTGGGGCCGTCGTCGTAGGTCAGGGCGACTTCGCGGGGATCGTTGCCGGCGATCAGCGTGTGCCCGAAGACCTGCGAAGCGGGCCGCAGGGCCGCATTGGCAAGGGTTGCGGCGACCGCTCCGGCCGCGGCCAATCCGGTTGCGAGTTCTGCTGCGAGCGACATAAGTGTTCCAGAATGACGGCTGCGATGAATCCGCGAGCAACATCCACCGCCATTCAACCCATCCTATGCAAGACTCGGCAGGGTTGGGAAATCAAGGACATCGTGACGCACCAGGGAAAGAAGCCAGGGAGTGACCGCTGCATCGCCGGGGCGATTTCGGTTTTGTGCCTCGCGCTATTTTGCGCCGGAATAGCGCACGCCCAGTCGCAGGCGAACCCTCCGGGTACGACCTCCGCTCCAGTCGTCGATAGCTCGGCGACCGGGCCGACGACTCCGCCTGCCAATCCTCCGACGACCGATGCGGCAACGGAATCCAGTCCGGTAGCGAAGGCTGCGCACGGAGTGTCGCTGCCGGCCCACGCCGTGGTCGCGGTGCGGCTGCTGAAGGCAATCGATTCCGCGCATGTCCGCAACGGCGACATGCTGGACGCAACGCTTGCGGCTCCGGTGCGGACATCCGATGGGCGCACGCTGCCGGCGGGCACCAGGGTTGGAGTGACGGTTCTGGCGGTCGCTGCCGCAGGCAAAATCTCAAGCCGCGGCGAAATCACGCTCCAGGTGGTGCATGTCGGCCCTGCCGCCACGATTACCGACGCACTGACGTTCCGCGGCGAGCTCGGGCATAAAGACCTGCCTGACAGCGCTCCAGCCAAGGGCACCGAAGCGACTTTGCCCACGAATACGACGCTACGATTCCATGTGGCTCCGGTGCCGAAGTAGGGCCCCTCCCCTCCTCCATTTCTATTGCCCGAGGCTAAGTGCTTTAGGACCCTGGGCTCCATGGCGAAAGGTGTCCGCAACGGTGATAAATACGTTGGCTAAACCAAGAGATTAGTGCTTATAGTGATTGACCACTACGTCCAGTATTTTGTTTAGAAAAACAAGGCCAACGGCTCCAATGGCTGAAACGATGATGCCAAAAACCCACCCCATCTTTTTGGCTCCATGTATGTCCAGTTGAAGGGCATCAAGTTTCGTCTCAACTTTTTCGAGGCGTTTCTCGACATGCTCCACACACACTTCCAGTTTTCCAATCTGCTTGTTAACATCGAAAACAAACTGCAAACCGAACTGGTGGTCTTGCAAGACCGATTCAATCTTGGGCGTACCCTCTTGTGGTGGTGGGGTCGTAGCAGTAGTCGTAGTTTTACTCGGGCGCGTTGTCAAGGGACACGCTCCTCTTCCAGCAGTTCTAAATAGCAGAAGGAACTCAATTCGCTATTTTCTCCGGCGTTGCCTTGTGCTTTGTTGAGGCATGGAGATATTTGAGTCGCTTTTGCATGGGCTGGTCTCGGTTTGCGCGGGATTTCGAGATTCTCGGCGC
>DASRLB010000288.1:0-8931 GCA_035648695.1 Acidobacteriaceae bacterium
CAGTTCTGCTACGGCTTGGACCTTAGCCGATACCGGTTGCCGGGACCAGTAGAGAAGGTCCTCCTGCTCTTGCTCCTCAAAACTGGAAAAGAGGCGAATAGTTCGGCTTGGATCGGTCGCGACAAATTCCTGCATGCTTGCACTCCTTACCTCTATTTTACGCCCCCTTCAACTCTTCCACCGTCACATTCAAATTTGAATAAATACAAATCTCCGCGGCAATCTTCATACTCCGCTCCACAATCTCCCGCGCCGAAAACTCCGTATTCTCCATCAACGCCGTCGCCGCCGCGAGCGCATAGCTCCCCCCGGACCCGATCGTCGCAATCGCCCCATCCGCGACCGAATCCGGCTCGATCACATCCCCATCGCCGCTCAGCAAAAACATCTGCTTCGCGTCCGCGACAATCAGCAGAGCCTGCAACTGCCGCAGCAGCTTGTCCGTCCGCCAGTCCTTCGCCAGTTCGACAGCCGAGCGACCAAGGTTCCCGCCATACTGCTCCAGTTTCGCCTCAAACCGCGTAAACAAGCTGAACGCATCCGCGGTCGACCCCGCAAACCCCGCCAGAATTTTCTCGTTATACAGCCGCCGAATCTTCTTCGCCGAATGCTTCATCACGGTCGCGCCCAGCGTCACCTGCCCATCGGCAGCCATCACCACGGCGTCGCCCCGCCTTACACACAACACGGTCGTCGACCGCACGCGCCGCCCCTCTCCAAGATCAAGCGGATGGACAGCGGGCGGGAACAAGGGCGGGTTCTTCTTCATTGATCGCACAGTGCAGTATATCGCCGCTCCTGTTCTATGCTGGGAGAGTTCCCCCATGGCCCCGTTTCTCGCCCATCTTTCCCGACTGCTCCAGCAGACCCGCATCCCGGCGCACCCTCGCATCGCCGCCGGAATCGCCGCACTCGCAGCAACCGCCGCCGGCAGTGCCTGGCTCTACATCCGCGGTCGGCGACCCTCCGCCATCGAGCTCGAACGCCGCCGCCGCGACCACCTCACCCTCCACGGACGCATCACCGACGGCAGCATCGTCGACGCCCGCTCCCACGAAGGCGCCGAAAGCATCAGCCCCACGCCCGACCTCCTGCTCTTCCGCTACCGCATCGCCGGCGTCACCTACGACTGCGCGCAGGACGTCTCACTCCTCCCCGAATGCACCGCCGGCTACCGCATCGACCAGCCCGTCCAGGTCCGATACGACCCTCGCAACCCCGGCAACAGCATCATCGTCTCCGAAGCCTGGAGCGGCCTCCGCATGAAGCCCCAGCGCATGCTCCCTTTCTAAACCCCATGAAATATGTCATCCTGAGCGAAGTAGCTCGCGCACTTTGCGAGCTACGCAGTCGAAGGACCTGCAACGCCGCCCGCACCACCCACAAAGCTCGGACCGTTCAACCACCGAATCGACCGCTCGCGGACATCCCCAACTACCATCACCACAAACGCTTACACTAGAAAGATGCACGTCCACGCCAAATCCGACGCGCCGAAGTCCGGCATCCAGAGCATCCTCAAGTTCTCGCTCGGCCTGACTCTGCTTTACATCCTCGCGACCTTCTACTTCGGCCTGCGCGCCCACTCCCTCGCACTGCTTTCCGAAGCCGGCCACAACCTTTCCGACTTCCTTGCGCTCGGCCTCAGCTTCGTCGCCGTCTACCTGCAAAGCCGCCCCGCCACCGCCGACAAAACCTTCGGCTACCAGCGCGCCGGCGTCCTCGCGGCCTTTGTCAACGCCCTTACTCTCATCGTCCTTGCCGGCTGGATCGCCATCGCCGCCATCCACCGTTTCGCCGACCCGGTCACCGTTCAGCCGCGCCTTATGATGTATGTCGCCGCCGCCGGCGTCCTGATGAACGGCGCCATCGCCACCCTGCTCTGGAAGTTCTCCGGCGACGTCAACATCCGCAGCGTCTTCCTGCACATGCTCGGCGACACGCTCTCCACCGCCGCAGTCATTCTCGGCGGCCTCGCCATTCTGTTCACCGGGTTTCAGTGGATCGACCCCCTGCTCTCGCTCCTCATCGCCGCCATGATCTTGTGGAGTTCCATCGGCATCGTCCGCGAGACGCTCCACATCCTGCTCGAAGGCGCCCCGCGCAACCTCAACCTCGCCGACCTCCGCACCGCGATGGAAAATGTCCCCGGAGTCGTCAACGTCCACGACCTGCACGTCTGGAGCCTCGGCTCCCAGTCCCATGCCCTGGCCAGCCACATGCAGGTCGTCGAGATGGACCTCGGCGAAAGCGAAGCCTTGCTGGAGCGCGTCAACCATCAACTGCGCGACCATTTCGGCATCCACCACACCACCATCCAGCTCGAAATCACCGGCTGTGCAACGGTCGACGACTGCTGCTCCCCGCCCGGGCCCGAAGTGATCGATGGCCACTCCCACCACGGCCACGGCGCCCACGACCACAGCCACGCTCACTAAGGCTCTTAAGAGCACAACGGCCGCACTCTTTAGGGGATGCGGCCGCTGTCTCGTTGGGCGAGCCCTTACTGTTTATAGGTGTGCTTACCAAACGTATACGTAAGACTCACCGTAGGCTCACTCGTAATCGTTATCAATTTCGGTAAGTTCTGCCCGTAGTCGGCGAACTTATAAAGCAGGCCGCGATACTCCGCCCGCAACGCCCATTGCGGATCGAAGTGATAATCCACTCCCGTTCCAAAAACAATCAGCGGACGAAAGTTCGTCCCCACAACCGTGCAGCAATTTATGCCGGACGGAATGGTGTACGTGCTGCCGCGTTTGGCCGGCTGAAACGCAAGAAAACCTGCACCCTCATCCGTAAATGCAGTAAGCCTGTGCGTCAGATGCATCTGCGCGACATGCGACAGACTCAACTCCCAGACATTATTCGGCACATAGAAGTTGGTATACGTTCCAACCAATTCGCTTCCGGCATCGTTCGTATCGTGCAGGGCCGCCCGCGTATATCCGACATTCACCGAGTACCCCAGCCACGGCCTGAAGCTCTGCCGAAACGTAGTGACGATATTCGGCGACGGATGCAGACTCTGCGTAATAAATCCTCCCGAAGGCACATTCTCAATTCTTGTTGCAGTCAGTTGCGGCGAACCGCCCAGCGACACCGTCGTCTCCACCTTGTGCTTCTTCGCACCGGGCACAGTTGCAGTTGCCGCAGTGCTTGAAAACCCCGGCGCATCCGGCAGCATCGGCGCGAACAGCGCAGCTGCCAACGAAGTATCTTGCGAACTGCTGGTGCTCGCAGGTTCCTCAGCCTGCGCAGTTTGTGAAGCGGCACTACGTGTTAATCCCGCTGAGACGAGTCCCAGCACAACGACGGAGCGAACGATAGGTATAGCCCTGCACTGCTTCAAAGCGATCTCCTATGACTTCGGATCGCGCCTCTGCCCTCGAGAAATTTTCTTCAAAAACTCAATCGCATGAGTAACCGCAATTGTTGGAATGCCCGTCTGACGCAACCCCTGCGCGACTCGTGAGCGCAAAAGAAATATTTTTATTGCGCTATCCTTTTGCCAAAGGATGCGTAACGACTTACTATAACTCGGCCGCCTCTAAGAACAGCGGTTAGAGCGTAGAGGATAGAGTGTAGAAAAAGAAAAGGCCCGCCACCACGGCGGGCCTCGTTTTATTCACTATTCACTACTAACGATTCACTGCTCTCAAACCAGCTGCGCATCCAGCGTAATCTCCGCCGCCTTCAGCAGCCGCGAAATCGGGCAACCTTCCTTGGCATTCTTCGCCAACTCATCGAATTTCGCCTTGTCGATGTTCGGCACCTTCGCTTTGGTCGTCAGGTGAATCTTCGTTACGGTCATTCCCGCATCCGTCTTCTCCATCGTCACGACGACGGTCGTCTCAAGCGACTCCGGCACATGGTCCGCGGTCGTCAGTTGCGCGCTCAGCGCCATCGTAAAACACCCCGCGTGCGCCGCCGCGATCAGTTCCTCAGGATTGGTCCCAATCCCATTCTCAAACCGCGTGCTGAAGCTGTACTGCGAGTCCTTGAGCACGCCGCTCTGCGTGCTGATCGTCCCCTTGCCGTCCTTCAACCCGCCATGCCAAACTGCCGATGCGCTGCGATCCATATACCTCTCCTCGTCTTCGTAAAAAATGCGTGCCGGAAACCGGCCGACTCTAGTTCGATGCCTCCGGAAGCGTTGACGACTCCCCGGCAACCCAGCTTACCGTAAATTGATTGCATTAATGTCGCACGCCCTCCAACCCGCAACCGCAGAACCCGCGCAGCCCCTCACCGCCTGCCCGCTCGACACCACCGAGCACCACTGCGTCTACTGCCCCACCTGCGGCTCCCGCCTCGAAGACAGCCGCTGCAAACTCATCTGCCGCCTCTGCGGCTACTTCCTAAGCTGCGCCGACTTCTACTAACTCGCCACAACCTCCTTCGCGAAACTTGGCTAACTTCGCGAACTTTGCGTCAAGGTCGTTGCCTGTTCTCCATCGCACCGGCACTCACTTCCCCTCGCTCGCCTTCCGCGCCGCCTCAAACTCATCCCCCGTATTCCACTCCACCGTCTTCGGCGCATGGATCACCTGCCACCCCAGGTCCATCCCAAACCGCACCAGGTTCGCATCTCCGCGAAAGTCCCACGTCTCATCGAAGTTGTCCGAAAAATTGTGATACCGGTTGTCGTTGAAGTCCTTCTCCTGCGCCGCTCCCCACGCATGATCGTGGCCCTCATACAACGTCCCCGCATCCACTGAGAACGCCGGAATTCCGACCCGCGACAAGCTGAAATGGTCGCTGCGATAGTAGCTCCCATGGCTCGGCGTAGGGTCCGGAACAATCGCCAGCCCAAACCGTTTCGCCGTCGCCTCTACCTCGGGATAGAACGTCGTCCGCTGCGCTCCATTGACGTTCACTTCCTTCTGGACCCCGATCGGCACCAGCATGTCGTAGTTGATATCCAGCGCAATCTGCGCCGCCGGCACCGGCGGATGCTGTCCCAGATACTCCGACCCCAACAGCCCCTGCTCCTCCGCCGTCACCGCCGCAAAAATCACCGAATGCGGCAGCCTCAACCCAGCCGCCGACCACGCCCGTGCCATCTCCAGCAGCATCCCCACGCCCGTCCCGTTGTCCGCCGCGCCGTTATAAATGTTGTCCCCCGCCATCCCCGGAACAAACCCCAGGTGATCGTAATGCGCGGTGTACATCGCGGCCTGATCTAGCGCCTTGGGTAGCTTCGTAGGATCGCAAAGTGCGCCCTCTGGGCAAGGTGTATGGACTGTCTTGATCGGCCGAGACACATTAGCACCCTGCAGCATCCCCACCACATTCGCACTCTGAAACTTCCTCACCTCACTGCTTACATGCGCCTTCAACCGCAGCGGCAATTCCACCGCCTTGAACCCGCGTTTCCCCGCCGCCTCAAACGCCCCATCGAGCGTCATCCCGCTCGCCGCAAACATCCTCTTCGCCACATCGAGTTGCACCCAACTCGCTACCCGTACGCGCGGATTCGCATCGTCGCGCAGAAAGGTCTTCTCACTCGAATTTGAATTCCTGACGACATCCCACCCATAGCTCGCAAGATCGGCGCGATGAATAATCATCGCTCCCACCGCGCCTTTTCGCGCCGCCTGTTCGAACTTGTACGTCCACCGCCCGTAGTAGGTCAGCGCATCGCCGCCAAAAAACTTTGGATCGCTCGACGGCGGATCACCCACGATGCAAAGGATCACTTTTCCCTTCACATCGACGCCCGCATAATCGTCCCAGCCAAACTCCGGAGCCGTCGCCCCGTACCCCACAAAAACAATCGGCGCATCGATATCGGTGGCCGCCGTCAGCCTCGGATTCCACGCCACAAAATCATCGCCAAACTTCAACATCATCGGCGAGCCTTTGCCCTCTACCGCGAACGTTGTCTCCGCCGCCTTCACCTTCATCCCGACAAAATCAATTTGTTGCAGATACGTTCCATCATCGCCCGCCGGCGTCAACCCATACAGCGCGAACTGCGTCGCAATGTACTTCGCCGCAAGCTCCCCACCGCGCAACCCGGGATACCGCCCCTCAAACAAATCATCCGAAATAAACTTCACCTGCGCACGGATATTCTGCGGCCGAACACTCGCCTCAGCCTTCCGAATCCCCGCGTCGTCACTCGCCTTCGCGCCCACCTGCGCCTGCGCCGCCATACCCACCAGCAGCAACCCACACAGCATCCTGTTTCGCATCATCGTGAACGCTCCCAAATCCGTATCGCAAAAGTATAGGACTTTGCGCGCTCAAGCCCCGCCCTCAACCCAACTTCATCACACCCATCCGCACCAGCACCTTCCGTGCCAGTCCCGTCAGCGGCAGCACATGCAACTGTTGCGCGCTCGCCCAGTGCAAATCCTCTGCATTCGCCGGGACCTCCCGCAGCAATCCCGCAGTCTCCGGCTCCCCTTCGCTCTCCGCATACACCTCAACCGCATAATTCGTGTCCGTAATCGCATGACGCACCCGCAGCACCGGCGAGTGCCCATCCACCGCGTCGAGCGGCAACGGCGGCAACTCAAACATCCCCGCCATCAGGCTCGCCTCCTGCGCGCGCTGCTCCAGCAGCACCTCGACCCGGGCGTCGCGCGTCCGCACCGCCAGCAGGTACGCCGCGCGCCGCACATGCTGCTTCTCGCGCTTCATCGTAACGTGCTCGCCGCGCGTGCGGCAGAACTCCACCACCGGGCATTGCAGGCACAGCGGCCCGCGCGGCACGCAGATCGTCGCTCCCAGCTCCATCATCGCCTGGTTGTGGTCGCCCGGCGGATTCGCCTTCGGCCCTTTGCCCTTGGCCCGTCCGCGCCCTTTGCCCGGCGGTGGAACCAGCATCTGCGCAACCCGCGCCACCTGCGCCCGCGCCGCCGCCGTCTTCTCTTCCGGCTCCCCGGCGATCCGCAACAGCACGCGCTCCACATTGCCATCGACCACCGCAATGCTTTCGCCGAAGGCGATACTCGCAATCGCCGCCGCCGTGTAGTCGCCCACTCCCGGCAGCGTCCTCAGCTCCGCCGCCGTCGACGGCAGCTGCCCACCCAGCTCCCGCACCACGAACTGCGCCGCCCGATGCAGCATCCGCGCCCGCCGGTAGTAGCCCAGACCGCTCCACAGCGTCAGCACGTCCCGCTCGTCGGCCGCGGCCAGGTCCTGTAGCGTCGGATACTGCTTCAAAAATTCAACATACCGCACCTGCACCGCCGCCACCCGCGTCTGTTGCAGCATGATCTCGGAAAGCCACGTCGCATACGCGTCGTGGATCCCGCGCCACGGCAACTTCCGCGCATGTTTGCGATACCACACCATCAACCGCCGCCGAAACTGCTCCACATCCAGTTCAGCCGGTGCTTCGCCCACCGCAGCACTCAGTGGCCCGTCAACTCTCTTACGCAGCGCTTTCTCTTTCGCCGCAGACCTAACAATTTTCATACTGCCAGTTTCGGCGTTTCCCCTCTACTAACCAATCCACCGTTTGTGTCACACGCTTGGCGCGGGTCTCGTCCCGCTTGGCGCCCGCCACCCACTCGATATATTCGCGCCGATGGCTCGGAGCGAAACCGTCAAACACCTTCTGCGCAGCTTTGTTCTTCTTCAGCGCCGCCGCAAGCTCCGCCGGAACTTCCACTTCCGGCTTGGCAACGCGCTGCGCCGGGCGCTCAATGCTTTTCGTCCGCGTCCCTTCATCGATGGCCTTGGCCGCGTGCTGCAAATAAGCAATCAACTTCTTATCGCTGGGCAGGTCCTTCACCGATTCCAGCCGGCCAAACGTCCCCATCGCCCCGCCCGACGTCGCGCCATCCGCGCGCACCTGCGCCGCGATCTCCTGCCCCCACAGCCCCAGGCTGCAATGCGCCTTGAACGCCGACATATTGCCCAGAATAATGCCGCGGTACATAAAGAAAGGCATCGACCACTTGATCGTTTCCTCCACTCCCGGCGCCGCTTGATGCACCAACTCGCGCACATGCCGCAGGATCGGTTGAGCAAACGCCGCCGCCTTCGCAATGTAGGCGTCGACCGCAGGGGAGTACGAATTCATCGCTTTCGCAGCAGGACTCATAACGCTGACTATCCTACCGCGACCCGGCCCCAATCGCGAACTCCGTCCCCCTCACCACACTGGAAACCGGCAACTCGCAACCGGCAACCGGACGGAAAACCGCACCGCCGCGCCTCACCCCCGCCGCTTCCACGTCGCGTCGGCCGCCGCATCCTCCGTCGTCCCATGCAACTCGTCCGCCTGCTCAAAGAACGACCGCAAAAGCGCCCCAGAATAAAACGCGAACTTACCGTCGGCATACGACACGATGACCCCGTTATCGTGTACTTCCGCGCTTTCAATCGTCTTTTCTCCGACAACATTCATGCGCGCATTTTCTGTTAAATCGAAAAAAAAGTCTGTCCCATAGCCGACACAACCCTCACATTGGCATCGACTTCGCTGAAATCCGCCTCCCCTGCCGTCATTTCAAACGGCCCACGCACAGCCTCGCCGGCCTCCACCGCCGCAGTTCCACGTCCGCTCCCGCGATCCCGGCCTCCGCGCACATCCTCAGCCAATCGTCCTCCCGAAACGCCCTCCGAAACGACACCGGCCCATCATGCTGCACAAACCTGTGCCACCCGGCCGCCTTCGCCAGCCAGCCAAACGCATGATACGGCGCCGCCTCGCGGCACAAATCGTTCACAAACCACCCCCGCCGCGCGGTCGCCTCCATCCACCGCAGAAACCGCACGACCTCGTCCTCCTCCAGATGGTGCGTAAACAGCGAACTCACCACCACATCCACATCCCCGGCGGTTGAAAACGCATCCCCGGTCACCCACTCGATCCCCTCATCCCCACCAAACTCCGTCGTCGCGCGCGCCGCATAGGGATTCAGGTCGACCCCCACCAGCCTCACTTCCACGCCCCGCCGCCGGGCCCAC
>DASRLB010000289.1:0-2833 GCA_035648695.1 Acidobacteriaceae bacterium
GCGGCATGGGCACCACCGTGGTCGCGCTCTGCTTTTCGCCGCGCTCGGGGCTGATGCACGTGGCTCACGTCGGCGACAGCCGCTGCTATCGACTGCGCGCTGGACACCTCGAGCTACTCACTAAGGATCACTCGCTGCTCACTGACGTGGTCGAGCAGCGCCCGGAGCTGGACGACGCGGTTCTGGCAAAGCTGCCTAAGAATGTTGTCACGCGCGCGCTAGGCATGGACAGCCAGCTGCGCGTTTCGATGCGCTCGTACGCAGTGGTCTGTGGCGATCGCTATCTCTTGTGCAGTGACGGCCTGAGCGGGCCGGTTTCCGCGCCGGAAATCGCCGAAGCGCTGGGCCGGGCAGAAGCTCCGGCAGCCATTGCCGACCGCCTGATCGAGCTGGCCAATGTCGCCGGCGGGCCAGACAACATTGCGGCCTTGATTGTGCACTGCCAAGGCGGGCATACCCGGGCCGTGCCAGCCGACAGCGTCCCGCCACCGCCACCGGAGCTGTTCAGCATTGGTAGATCTTGCCCTTTCATCCAGTGAAGGTCACGGACGAAAGGGCAAGACCCCCTTTCAAACCGTGCATGCGGATTTCCCGCACACGGCTTACCGGTGACTTCTCGTGGTGCAACATTACGCCGACTCCTTGTAGGAGATAGGCTCGGGATATTGGACGGTGCCGCGCAGGCGATGGAGGCCGAGGTTGTGGAAGCTGTCGCGCGACCAGCGAGACACGTCGCCCGGCTTCAGGTGCCGCCCTTTGCGCTTCACGCGCAAGGTGAGCAACCGTCGCCAGACAAACGTGTCGACTTGGTTGAAGCGTCGAGCGGCGTTGCCAGTGCGAAAGTAGTTTCCCCACCCGCGAAGTACGGGGTTCAAGTCAGCGATGAGGTCGCGGAGGTCCGCGTGACATCGCCCTTTCGGGGTCATCTCCTTCACGCGCTGCCGGATGCGCTGCATCGAGCGTTGCGACGGCCAGCGATGCAGGAAATAGAGGCGTTGCCGCTTCTTCTCCCACAGGTAGCCGCTCAGACGCTTGTGCAGATGACAGCCGAGGAAGTCAAAGCCCTGCTTGCCATCGTAGAGTTCGACTCGCCTCGTTTTATCCGGGTGTAGCTCGAGACCCAGACGCTTCAGGATGACCCGGATACGCGCCTCAGCCTGCTCGCAATCCTTCCTGGTGCGGCTCATCACCACGAAGTCGTCTGCGTAGCGCACCAGCGTTCCGAGCGGAGCGCTGTGGCGTGTCCACAAGACATCGAGCACATGCAGATAGATGTTGGACAACAAGGGCGAGATCACTCCGCCCTGTGGCGTGCCCGCCACTGTCGGCGAGACCACACCGTCCTCCATCACACCTGCTTCGAGCCACTGCCGTACCAACTTCAGCATTCGGCGATCCGAGATGCGTCGAGCGACGAGCTTCATCAGCTTGTCGTGTTCGATGCTCCCGAAGTAGTCGCGGATATCAGCATCGAGCACGTGATGGCCGCCTTTGGCCCCTGCTTTTCGCAGGGTTTCCAGCGCCATCGTCGCGCTCCGCCTCGGCCGAAAACCGTACGAGCACGGCAAAAAATCCGCCTCGAAAATTGGCTCCAACACCAGCTTCGCTGCCATCTGCACCACCCGATCCCGGATCGTCGGGATGCCCAGTGGTCGCCTCTTCCCATCAGCCTTCGGTATGTACCGCCGGAGGACCACGCTCGGTCGGTACTCACCTGCGCGCAGCGAGGAGCCGAGCTCTTCCAAGAAGCGCTCGACACCGTACTGCTCTACGACGAGGAGCGATTGGCCATCGACTCCAGCGGCGCCGCGATTCCGTCTCACTCGCTTCCACGCTTCCCGAAGGACGTCACGCCTCCAGATGTGATCGTACAGCGCGTGGAAGCGCCTTCCCGGTGCCCGCTTGGCTGCACCACACAGCTGACGTTGCAGTTCTCGCACTTTGTCGCGCGGCCTACGGCCGCCGGGGTCGTTAGGTCCGGTCGTGCCGGCCATTCCCTCGCGCTTACCTGCTCTTTCAGCACTGTCACCGCAAGGACCCTTCCCTCCTGTCGCGTTATTCTGCGCGACCATCATCGGTACTACGATCCCCTCGGACTCCCGCTGCACAGCTACCGTTTTCGCCTTCGGCTTATACGACCCGCTTTGCCCTGACTTGGGCCGTGCAGACGGGCCTCTCGTGTTCCGCGCTTCTCCTTGCACGCGTGCTGCGCCCTCTACCCCGCCGGGATCCGCATCGAGCTTCGGTGCTCTCGCTACGGATGTTGCCTTCGCCATGACATGAGTGGCTCGGCTCCCGGATTGTTCCTCTGTCGAGGCTGCAGGCTTCACTTCATGTTGCGGCCCGCGTGCTTGCTCCCCGCTGGACGGCTCTCGCCGCCTCACGGGCTTTTGACGTCCCGCTCGGACGCGAAGGTCTCCCTTCGACGTCTGGGACCTGCTACCCGGCGCACCGATGCTTACCGGGACCGGTCTCTCACCGGTTGGAGAAACGCAGCGAGCTTCGGCCGAACGTCCCCCTTGCGGGCTCAGTCCTTCCGTCGCGTCACGACGCACCATGGGCCGGAGCCTAGAAAGTTTTCCGTTGGGACGCAAACTCGCAGCTGTGCCGGAACAGTCCAGCAACATGGAACTGATTCCACAATTTTGGCAGCCGCCCGCTAGACCGAATGCTAACTTCGGTGATCAAGAACCATGAACAACACCGCTGTTCTCGCAGTCGTCGTCGGTTCAGTGTGCTTCTGGCTATTGCCTGCGTGCTCTGCAGCAGGCGGAAGCAACGGCTCGTCCGCGCACGGCACCAACAACGGGCAGGCCGGCAGCGGCAGCAGTAT
>DASRLB010000290.1:0-3547 GCA_035648695.1 Acidobacteriaceae bacterium
GCCGACCACCTGCCTTCATGAGCATGGAGAGCGAGTCCGAGGGATGGTCTTCGTAGACCAGCTTGTAGCCGCCGCGGGTGATGCCGTCGAAGTCGGCGTGGGGGTTGATGAGGTCGATGCGGTCGTGGATGAACGTTGCCCAGTCGTACTTGACGACATCGTTGAGGTCGGCGATGAGCTCTTCGCGGTGGTAGGGGACGATGAGCGGGCCAGTGTTTCCACCCTTGCCGAGGAAGATGTGGAGGAAGTCGGTGAGGGACTTCTGGTCGTTGGTGAGCTCGCGAATCCTGGTATCGGCATCGAGCCACAAGAGCTCTCCTTCCTGGTAGTAGTCCTGGCCGCGACGCCAGTTGGACCAAGCTGGGCCGTCGCTGCGGAGGACGCTGGCGGCTGTGGCGGTGTCCTCGGTGGGACGCCATTCGCGGCCGGACTTGTAGTCGAGCTGCGCGGCGGAGGCGGCGAGGAGGTCGCGATACGCGGCTTGCGACTTGAGGCCTGAGCGGGCGGCGAGGACGTTGCCGAGGTACTGCGTCATGCCCTCGTAGACCCAGAGGAGCGAGCCCTGCTGCATGGTCGCGAAGTCGGTCTGGTAGAGGTTGAAGGGGCGACGATACTTGCCGTTCCAGGAGTGGGTGAACTCGTGGGAGAGGAGGTCGGCATCGCCTAGCTGGCTCTTCTGAGTGGCGAAGGACTTCTCGCCAACGCCGTTGTCGGAGGACTGACTGTGCTCGAGGCCTTCGCCGCCGGCGATGTCGGAGAGGGTGAGAAGGAAGTGGTAGACGTGGTAGTGGCGCGAGTCGTAGGCAGCTCCGGTTTCGCGGACGAGGTTGGAGATCTCGTTGAGGAGTTCGGGGCGAAGGTCGGAGTCTTTGGGCTCATCGGAGACGACATCGATGAAGTGCTTGGGCGTGACTTCGGGAGCGAGGGCGAACTCGTGGAAGTATTCACCGGCGATGACGGGCGAGTCTTCAAGCTGCTCGACGTTCGTGGGCTCATATTCGGTGGTTCCTCCGACTTTAGCGTTGGGGTCGTAGGAGCCGACGGGGGTAAGGGCGGTGCCGATGCCCCAGCCGGCGGGGACGGTGACGCTGGGCTGGATGGCGATGTCGCGAACCGGGATGTTAGCGGGATAGAGCATGAGCTTCTCCCACTCGAGGACGGCGATCTTGTCGTCGGCGCGGGAGGTGACGATGCAGTCGAGATGGGCGTGGAGGGTGGTGACGCCCCTGGGTACTTCGACGTGGTATTCGTAGAGATTCTGGTCGTCGCGACGCCAGTAAAGAGGCTTGCCGTTGGCGGTGAAGACGATGCCGGTGATGTCGGATACTGGGCCGGTGGGGCGGTGGTTGCCGGGAATCCATTCCGGGGTGATGAAGGTGTTGGGGCCGGGCTTTACGGGCAGATCGATCTCGGCGTGGTAGAGCTTGCGGGGCGCCTCGGTGAGGTCCGCGGTGATCCGGATGGGGGTCTGGGAGAACGCGGGGAGCGTGAGGGCGATTGCGGCGGCGAGGAGCAACGGCTTACGGAGCATCGTGTGAGGAGCCTCTCTGTACATCGGAAATACAGGTGTACAGAGGATACGTGCCTGGGCCACTACAAGACGCAGGGGGGAGGGGGAGGGGGCCTCCCCCCCCGTACTTTTTGGCTCAAAGTATTCGATTCAGGGGAGTTGGTGGCGGACTTGTGGGTGTTGTCTGTATATTGTTCTATTCAAATATCTTACGGGCAAAATATTCCGTCCTTTGGAGTTATGGGTGGTTCGGCCGGCGCCTTCGACCCCCGTCGGTGTATGTCGGGCCGTGGCCCTTGTTGCGTTGGTGGGCCTGTACCTAGGCCTTCGGCCTAGGCTGTGATGTGTCGGGCCGTTGGCCCTTTGGCTTGCTGACGGAGCGGGAGGCTCTAGTTAAAGTCGGAGGCTCTAGGAGTCTGTCGGGCATAGCGTTTTTGCCAAGCCCGAAGCAGCGGATTGCGGGACTGGTTTTCGAACGGGGGCGCGCAGGCAGTCATCCTGTTGGTAGCTTATGGCAGGATTTCTTTGCAGTTTCGGGTAAAACGGCTCCTCTTCCCGTCGTTTTATGCCATTTTCAGAACCCAACCGGCCCGGAACAGCTTCAGCATGTTGCTGGCCGCGCACACCAGTCTCCACTCGCGGCGAACATTCTCTTTGCCACGCAAGCTGAAGCGGCGAAAACCGCGTTGTTCCTTGATCTGTCCGAAGACCGGCTCGACGATCGCCTTGCGCATCTTGTACACGGCGCGTCCGGCTTGGGTGCGCAACTTGTGGCGCATCGCTTCTTGCGGCGACGCCTCAGGTGGCGGTGGATCGCTGATCGTTTCCACCACGTCGCCATGCTTGTCGCGGCCCGTCGCCACGTACAGGTCAACGTCCTTTACCGACTCATCGGTCACATTCGCCTCGCTGAAGTAGCCCGTGTCGGCACTGACCTTCTCCGGTTTGCTGGCTAGATTCTTTTCGATCTGCGCGAGCATCGGCAGGAGCTGCTTTCTGTCGTTCGTCGCTTGCGTCACCTCGGCGGCCACGATCACCTGCGACGCGGAATCGACCGCGATCTGCGCGTTATAGCCCTGCACGAAGCTGCCCTTGTTGGCGCCATCCGGCATGATCCGGCTCTCCGGATCGGTGAAGTTGCGCTGCGCCGCATCGTCTGGCCTGGTCTGCTCGGGATCGGGCGCTACCGGCTTGCGGCCACGCTTCTTCTTGCCGGTACGCCGCTCTTCTTCTGCGCGTTCGGCCAACTTCTGCTCTGTCTCGACGCGTTGCTGCGCGGCCTCTTCGTTTGCTTTTTGTTCCAGCGCCGCCTTGGCTTCGCGGATCTTCCGCAACCGGCTCTCACGCCGCTGTAACTCGGCAGGCAGTTCGTCTCCGCGCCGATCCTTACCGTACTGCGCGTCCTCGGCCGCGTCGGTCGCCTCGGCCTGGCGCAACAGCGCATCGATCTCCTGCTGCAGGCGCGTCTCGGTCTCGTTCATGCGCTTGTAGCTCATAGCCTTGTGCTTGCTGGCGTTGGCCTTGATCTTGGTTCCATCGATGGCCACATGGCCCAGCTTCACCAAGCCAGCTTCCGAACACAGCAGCAGTGCCTGCGTGAACAGACCCGAGAGTGCCTCCAGATGACGTTTGCGGAACTCGGCGATGGTGGCGTGATCGGGATGCTGGTCGCCGGAAAGATATCGGAAGGCCACATCCTCGAAGCTGCGCGTCTGAATCTTGCGCGAACTGTAGACGCCCGTCGCATACCCGTACAGAAGCAGGCGAACCATCATCTCCGGCGCATAGGCTGCCTGACCACGGCCATCCTTCTCCTCATACGACTTGTAGATCGAACTCAGATCCAGCGCCGATACCACATCGACCAGAAACCGCGCCAGGTGCCCCTCCGGAAGCCAATCGTGAAGTGACGGCGCAAACATCAGCGTCTGGTTGATTGCGTCAGGATAGAAGTTCTGGCCCATAGAACAAATTAAAACAGAATCTGCTCCTCACACCATCGACCCGTCACATAATCTATGCCCGACAGACTCCTAG
>DASRLB010000291.1:0-14480 GCA_035648695.1 Acidobacteriaceae bacterium
ACCCCCACCGACGTCTGGTGGCACACCATCGTCTCCCCCACCGGCAAGGAAAAAACCGGCTACCCGACCCAAAAGCCCCTCGGCATTTTAGAGCGTATCGTCCGCGTCCACTCCAACCCCGGCGACACGGTGTTGGACTTCTTCGCGGGCAGCGGGACGACGGGAGTTGCCGCCGCCCGCAACGGCCGCAACTTCCTGCTCATCGATGAAAGTGCGGAAGCCTGCGAACTCATGCACGCCAGGCTTAAGAATATCCAAAGTCCCTTGATCTGAAAGGGGCGGGCCTTCGCTCACACCCTGATAAATGTGTCATCCTGAGCGGATTAGCTCGCGGCACTTTGCGAGCCGCGCAGCCGAAGAGCCTGTCCTGAGCGAAGCCGAAGGAACCTGCCAAACCGCCCGCATCACCAAAGCCGTTCGAACCGTTCAACCACCGAGTTGCCTTGCCTTCGCCCACCCACCCCAAATTTGTCATCCTGAGCGAAGTAGCTCGCGGCACTTTGCGAGCTACGCAGCCGAAGAGCCTGTCCTGAGCGAAGCCGAAGGAACCTGCCAAACTGCACGCATCACCAAAACCGTTCGGATCGTTCAGCCACCGAGTTGCCTTGCCTTCCCTCAAACCACCCCAAGTGTGTCATCCTGAGCGAAGTAGCTCGCGGCACTTTGCGAGCTACGCAGCCGAAGGACCTGCCAAACTGCACGCATCGCCGCAGCCGCTCGAACCGTTCAACCACCGCACCCCAAGCAGAGATCCAAAGGGGAAACAGATGAAACCCGGATACACCTACATCATGGGCAGCGAAACCGGAGTCCTCTACACGGGCGTCACCAGCAAGCTCGGTCTCCGCATCTTTCAACACAAAAACGGTATCTTCGCAGGCTTCTCCAAAACCTACAACTGCACGCGCCTCCTCCACTACGAGAAGTTCGAAGACATCCGCAACGCCATACGCCGCGAAAAACAACTCAAAGGCTGGCGCCGCGAAAAGAAACTAAACCTCATCCGCACCACCAACCCCGGCTTCAAAGACCTCGCCGAACTATGGGACTCAAAGCTCATCACCACCCACGAGCGAATAGAAGACAGCGACTAGCCCTCTCCAATCCCACCCCAAAATCGTCATCCTGAGCGAAGGCTCACGGCTTCAGCCGTGCCTTAGTCGTTGAAGGCAGTTACGGCTTCAGCCGCTGAGGTACACTTTCGCAAATGTTCGTACAAACAAAAGTGAGGGTTTAAAACGATGCCGCATGCTGCCGATGATCGCAATTTTGACCTCAACATCGAGAAGGTTCTGGAGGGCTGGGAAACATGTCATGCGATCAGAGAACTCATCGCAAACGCGCTTGATGAGCAAATCCTCTCACGAACAAGGGATGTTGAGATTTCCAGAGAACCTAATGGAACATGGCACATTCGAGATTTCGGACGCGGCCTTCGCTATGAGCACCTGACGCAGAATGAGAATCTAGAGAAGCTCACTAACCCCACAAAGGTTATAGGTAAATTTGGAGTCGGTCTCAAGGATGCACTCGCAACTCTGAACCGAAGAGGCGTTGAAGTTTGCATCTGTTCGAGATTCGGCGACATCACGCTTGGGCAAATCCCTAAGGCAGGATTCACAGACGTTATTACCCTTCACGCGATAGTCCATCCGCCGCAGAACAAATCATTAGTAGGGACAGACGTGTCGTTGAGAAAGGCTTCAGACAAGGATATATCGGAAGCTAAGCGGTTCTTTTTGAAGTTTTCGGGCGAAACCGCTTTGGAAGCGACCCAACTTGGGCAGATTCTTAGAAAGGCTCCTGGAGAGAAAGCAAGAATTTACGTCACGGGCATGCTTGTGGCGGAAGAAGAAAACTTTGCGTTCTCATACAACATCACGTCGCTAACCGCAGCGATGCGTAAAGCACTAAATCGTGAGCGCACCAACGTCGGACGGACTGCGTATACCGAGCGCGTAAAGCAGATGCTGCTCGCCTCAACATCAAAGGAGGTCGCAGGAATCCTTGTCGATGACCTGATGAAGCTAGAGGTCGGGACGAATCGCGACGAAGTGAAGTGGACGGACGTCGCAATTCATGCCTCACAAACACTCAATGCAGCCACAAAGGTGGTCTTCGTCACATCATCACAGCTAATCTCGAATCGGGACGCTATCGATCACGCTCAGGCAGACGGCTTCCGGATCGTAACATTGCCAGAAAATATCAAGAATTCTTTGGTAGGCACTCTTGATATCCAGGGAAACGCCGTACGAGACCTTTCGGTATATCAATCGGAGTGGAATCAAAGCTTCGAGTTCAAGTTCATAGCACTGAACAAGCTTACAAAGGCGGAACGCGCTGTGTTCGACCAATGCACAACCATTGCAAATCTTGTAGGGGGACTGCCCAAGAAGGTTCGTGAAGTTCGTATTTCGGAGACGATGCGCCCTGACTTCCTAAATGGCGGCGATGCGGCTGGATTATGGGACCCAAGCACACTCTCGATAATCATCAAGCGAAGTGAATTGGCGCAGGTTTCAGAGTTTGCCGGAACCCTTTTGCATGAAATCGCCCACGCTAGAACCGGTTATGAAGATGTGAGTCGCGAGTTCGAGTCCGAACTGACATCGATGTTGGGAGCGGTCGCCGCATCACACCTCAATCCGAAAAGGACGGGTGCCGCGAAGTGGTTTAGGGCATAGCCGAGTGCCACACATCTCGATTTGAGATATGTGTTAGCGAAGGTGATTACCGGGCCGCGCTAAGCAACCACACCCGTCCCTTGCACCACCACAAAATCCTTCTCAATCCGCTCGCGGAACTCCGCGCTGACCGCCGACTCATGCTGAAACTCCACCCGAAACGGCAGCCTCGACTCATCCAGCGCCTCTTCCAGCTTCCACGCCTCGAGCCCTTGCAATGGCGGCCCGCCCACGATGAGATCGAGGTCCGAGTACGGCCTCACCCGCGTTCCCCGCGCCCGCGATCCGTAGGCCCACACCGGCCTGCCCCCCGCATGGCGGCCAAACACATCGGAAAGGATCGCCCACTGCTCCTCGGTCACGGCAATCGGTGGAGCTTCCAGCGAAGCCGTTGTCATACCGTCTCCTCCACGAGCCTCTTATACAAATATTCTGCCTCTTCCAGAAACTCCGGCGCAAGCTCTGTAGCCAACTTCGCCAGCACCTCGTCGTAGGCATGGCTCGTCGTATTCCGCGCTTTGCGATAGTCGTACCACCGGTCCCAGCCGTGCAGCAGCAACCCATTCTCGCTTCCGGCCCGAATCAGTGACGGAAGAGTCAGGTCGTGTACATCCCCGTCCTTCACGCTGTATGTCTTGAGGAAGCGGCGCAGCATCACAGCCGACAGTTCAAAGGTAAACTCGAAGCGCTGCACCACGGAGTCGCGCACGAAGTCGTTGTCCGGCAGCCGCTCTCGCTCCGCGAGGGCCTCTCGAAGACGGTCCATCGCCCTTCGCAGCGGCCCATAGTCGATCTCGCTCATGCGGACATTCTACCCGCATGGCAGCGGCCTTAGCCTTTGCCCTGCGAACTCGCAATCTTTTCTTCCGCAACCCGCGCGACAGCATTGGCCTCGTCGTACTTGTCCTGGTCGTCGCCGGCGTCGTCCCACATCTTCTGCGAGCGCACAAGCTCGGCCTGCGCCTCCGCCGGATCGATCTCGTTGGGATGCAGCGCCGTCTCGGCGAGGATCGTCACCCGGTCCGGAAGCACCTCGACAAAGCCCCACGCCACAAAGAAGATCTGGTCGCCCGAAGTGCCGCCGTGCAGCCGCACCTCGCCCGCGCCAAGCTCCGCCAGCAGCGGCGCCGCGCCGTACAGCGCCTCCATGTAGCCCGACATCGCCGGCAGCTCCACCGCCGACGCCGTCGCGTTCACCAGCAGCTTGTCCGGCGTCACCAGCCGCACCTGCATCAGCCCCGAATTGTCCAAAGTCTCAGCCATTCGTAAACCCACCTTCTAGCTCCTAGCTCCTAGCTTTTAGCTAAAGGCTAAGAGCTAGCGGCTAAAAGCTATGCTTGCGCCTTCATCTTCTCCGCCGCCGCGAGAACGTCCTCGATGCCGCCCTTCAAATAAAACGCCTGCTCGGGAATGTCATCGTGCTTGCCTTCGATGATTTCCTTGAAGCTGCGCACGGTGTCCGCAATCTTGACGTATGCGCCGGGGATGCCGGTAAAGATTTCCGCGACATGGAACGGCTGCGAAAGGAACCGCTGCACCTTGCGGGCGCGCGATACGGTGAGCTTGTCCTCTTCCGAAAGCTCGTCGATGCCGAGGATGGTGATGATGTCCTGAAGGTCCTTGTAGCGCTGCAGAATCTTCTTGACGCCCTGCGCCACGTCGTAGTGCTCCTGCCCAACGATGCGCGAGGAGAGAATGCGCGACGTGGAAGCGAGCGGGTCGACAGCCGGATAAATACCCAATTCCGACAGCGGCCGCGAAAGCACGGTGGTCGCATCGAGGTGGGCAAACGTCGTCGCCGGGGCCGGATCGGTAAAGTCGTCGGCGGGCACGTACACGGCCTGCACGGACG
Source organism: Acidobacteriaceae bacterium (assembly GCA_035648695.1). GTDB lineage: Bacteria > Acidobacteriota > Terriglobia > Terriglobales > Acidobacteriaceae > Granulicella. Next base: position 4,540 of record DASRLB010000291.1, read on the forward strand.
TTACAGAGCCCTTCTTGGTCGACGTGATGCGCTCCTGCAACTCGCCCATTTCAGTCGCGAGGTTCGGCTGGTATCCCACGGCCGAAGGCATACGGCCCAGCAGCGTCGAAACCTCGGAGCCCGCCTGCGTGAAACGGAAGATGTTGTCGATGAACAGCAGCGTGTCGGCGCCCTCCTCGTCGCGGAAGTACTCGGCGACGGTGAGAGCGGTGAGCGCCACGCGCAGGCGCGCCCCTGGAGGCTCGGTCATCTGGCCGTAGATCAGCGCGGCTTTGCTCTTCGAGAAATCCTTGAGGTCGATAACGCCCGACTCCTGAAACTCATGCCAGAGATCGTTGCCCTCGCGGGTGCGCTCACCGACGCCGGCAAACACCGAGAAGCCGCCATGCTGCAGCGCCACGTTATTGATCAGCTCCTGAATGACGACGGTCTTGCCCACGCCGGCGCCGCCGAACAATCCAATTTTCCCGCCCTTCAAGAAGGGCTGGATGAGGTCGATGACCTTGATGCCGGTTTCGAACATCTCTTCCGAAGTCGACTGCTCGTCGAACGCGGGCGCCTGCCGATGGATGGGCATATGCACCTTGGCATTCACCGGCCCAAGCTCATCTACAGGTTCACCGAGGACATTGAGGACACGTCCAAGCGTCTCGCGGCCCACAGGAACGGTAATCATCGCGCCGGTATCGATGGCCTTCATGCCACGCACCATGCCCTCGGTCGCAACCATCGCGATGCAGCGCACGCGGCCTTCACCGAGATGCTGCTGCACTTCGACGACGACGTCAATCGGGTTCGGAGTAACAAAGCCGTCGCCGACGATGCGCAGCGCCTGGAAGATGGCGGGCATCTTCGATTCTTCGAACTGGACATCGACGGCCGGGCCGCTGATGCTGATGACTTTGCCGATATTCTCTGCCATAAACCTCTAGCCTTCTTACTTCAAATCTATTGAAGATGCGATCGGAGCAGCGCTTCCGTCTCACGATTCGAATCTTCAAGAACTACTAACATTCGCGCATAGCGTTGATCCGTACTTGCTTTGACTCTAGCTTTGTATTCCGTCCGCGCTCCGTCTAATTGCAGATTCAACAGTGGGACGAGTTGCTTATCGTACGCCGTTACTTGTTTTTTCTGACACACTACAATTGCCAGCTTGGCAGCTTGAAATCTTTGATCGCAATCATTTTGCGCGCTTCCATCGCAGTGTGCTACCTCATCGATTCGATCCGGCGCGACTCTCATAGCTCGCTTTTCCATCGGGGAAACCCAACTCCCCCAAATTAGCCAACCCCCAACAATCAACACCACAAGTCCCAAACCAACCGCGAAAAACAATCCAAGTACGACCAGAATTCTTCTGATCGAAACTCGCCTCACAACGCTGCCGCTCCACTCACGATCTCAATAATTTCCTTCGTAATCGCAGCCTGCCGAACCCGGTTCATCGTCAGCGAAAGCGAATCGATCAACTCTCCCGCATTCTTGGTCGCGGCATCGGTCGCGGTCATGCGCGCGGCATGCTCCGCGGCAATCGACTCCAGCAGCGCATGAAAAAGCTGCGTCGTCACGTACCGCGGCATCAGGTGGCGGAACAACTTCTCCGGAGAGTCGTCGTAGATGTAGTCCACCTCCGCCGTGCCGAACTTCTTCGCCTCGCGGTCGAACTCCGTCTCTTCCGGCTCCGCAATCGAAACGCCAGCGCTCTGCGCCGCTTTGCAGGCCGCTTCTTTCTGCTCTTCGGTCATCTCCTCGGAGACCGTTCTTTCGTTCGAGCCGAGCTTGCGGATCGGCAGCAGCTTCTCCACAACGACGCGCTGCGAGATCACCGACTTGAACTCGTTGAACACGATGTAAACCGAATCGATCTCTGCGCGCTCGTAGCGTTCGATGATCGAGTGCGCCATCTCCGTTACATCGTCGAAGCTCGCCCGCAGCAGCATCGTCGGATGCTCGAACGCCACTTCAATCGGCTCCACGCGATGCCGAATATCTTCGATGTGTTTCGAGAGATCGTTATCGTAAAGCTCTTCCTTATGTTCGTACACCGCAGCCGGAAAACGCTTCTTGTACAGGCTGATCGCCTTCTTGCCAACCGGTTCCACGTCGACATTCTCGCCCTGGCCGCGACACTCGTCGATAAACTTCTGCGCCGCCTTGCCGATGTTCGAATTGAAGCCGCCGGCAAAACCCTTATCGCCCGCGATCACCACCACCAGCACGTTCTTCTCTTCGCGCTCGATCAACAGCGGATGAACGATCTCGCCCGTCTCGTCGTCGTACATGTCCGCGCGCCGCACCAGCGATTCGAGCACGTTGGTCAGCATCTGCGCATACGGCCGCGCATGCATCGCACGCTCCTGCGCGCGCCGCAGCTTCGCAGCCGAAACCATCTTCATGGCCTTCGTAATCTGCCGCGTGTTCTTCACACTGCGGATGCGGCGCCGTAAATCGAGTACGTTTGCCATCGGTCCTTAAGCCTTTGCCGTCTCTTTCGCAGCATCTTTCTTGGCGTCGAGAAAGTCCTTCTTGTACTCTTCGATCGCCGCCTTCAACCGCGCCTTGATGTCGTCGTCGAGCGCCTTCTTGCTCTCGATGTCCGCCATCAACTGCGACTGCGAAGACTCCAGATACGGATAGTAACCATCCTCAAACGCCCGCAGGTCCCTGACCTCAACATCGTCGAGCAGGCCCTGCGTTCCGGCGAACAGGATCGCAACCTGCTGCACCCACGTCAGCGGCTGGAACTGCGGCTGCTTCAGCAACTCAGTCAAGCGCGCGCCACGGTTGAGTTGGTTCTGCGTCACCTTGTCGAGATCGCTGCCAAACTGCGAGAACGCAGCCAGTTCCCGGTATTGTGCAAGATCAAGCTTCAACGTCGATCCCACCTGCTTGGTCGCCTTAATCGCCGCCGCAAATCCTACACGCGACACCGACAGGCCAACGTTCACAGCCGGACGAACGCCGGAGTTAAAGAGGTCAGTCTCGAAGAAGATTTGTCCATCAGTAATCGAAATGACGTTGGTCGGAATGTACGCCGAAACGTCGCCTGCCTGCGTCTCGATGATAGGCAGAGCGGTCAAGCTTCCGCCGCCATTTTCCTTCGACATCTTCGCGGAACGTTCCAGCAACCGCGAGTGCAGATAGAACACATCGCCGGGATACGCTTCACGCCCTGGCGGCCTGCGCAGTAGCAGCGAAATCTCGCGATACGACGCCGCATGCTTCGACAGGTCGTCGTAAATAATCAGCGCATGTTTGCCGTTATCGCGGAAATACTCACCCATCGCAGTCGCGGCAAACGGCGCAAGATACTGCATCGGCGCCGGCTCTGACGCAGTCGCGGCAACGACAATCGTGTACGCCATCGCGCCGTAGCTTTCGAGCGTCTGCACGACCTGAGCAACCGAAGACCGCTTCTGTCCCACAGCGCAGTAAATGCAGATCAAATCGTTCTTCGCCGAGTTGATGATTGTGTCGAGCGCAACGGCAGTCTTTCCCGTCTGGCGGTCGCCAATCAACAACTCACGCTGTCCGCGGCCAATCGGAATCATCGTGTCGATGGCCTTGATGCCGGTCGCCATCGGCTCGGTCACCGACTTACGCGCAATCACACCGGGAGCAAGCCGCTCAACCGGCAGCGAGTGCGGCGTATTGATCGGTCCCTTGTCGTCGATCGGCGCTCCGAGTGCATTCACAACGCGGCCAATCAGCGCCTCGCCCACGGGCACGGACATAATCTTGCCCGTCCGCTTGACCTGGTCGCCTTCCTTCAATTCGCTGTAGTCGCCCATCACAACGGAGCCCACCTGGTCCTCGTCGAGGTTCATCGCGAGACCCATAATGCCATGCGGAAATTCAATCAGTTCGCCCGCCATGACCTTGTCGAGACCATGGATCCGCGCAATGCCGTCGCCGAGGGTGATGATCGTGCCCACCTCATCGACCTGGATGCGCTGCTCGTAGTTCTCAATCTGCTGGCGAAGCAGTTCGGTGATTTCGTTTGCCTGAATCTTTGCCATGCTGTTCCTTTTCTTCCGTTTCAAAACCGTTTCGCGCTGTCACGGCCGCTACGCTCTCGCCGCGATCAATCGTTGTTTCAACTGCTGAAGCTGTGCCCGTACCGAGCCGTCATACACCGTCGATCCGATGCGGACGACCGCACCGCCCAGCAGCGAAGCGTCCTCGCTATACGTCGCACGCACGCGCTGTCCCCCGGCGAGCTTCATCACCTGCTGCTCCAGCAGCGCGCGATTGCTCGCGTCCAACGGCTGCGCGCTGACGATCTCGGCTTCGGTCACATCTCTCGCCTCGTCCGCCAGTTCGTGATACGTCGCCAGAATATCGCCCAACTCATGCAACCGGTTGTGGTGCGTAATCAGCGCCACAAAATTCCGCACTGCCGGCAACATCCCAATGCGCCCAGCCAGACCATCGATCACACCCAGCTTCTGCTGCTCGGTGATGGAAGGGTCCTGCAAAATTTCGCGCAGCTCGCCGCTGTCTTCGAGCGTCGCCGCAAAGTCATGAAGCTGCGATTCGGCAGCTTTCGCATCCAGTTTCTGCGAAGCCACCACGGAAGCAAGCGCGCGGGCGTAGCGAGAATCAACGATTGCCATTAATTCTGCCCTCCCTTGTCGCCGCCCAGGCGATGCGCAAAACTCTCCACCAACAGCCGGTCGGTCTCCGCCGTAACAATCAACTTGCGCGCCGCATGCTCAATCGCAAGTTCCGCCGCGTACTGCTGAAGCTGCCGCTGCGCTTGCGTTGTCGCCGCGGCAATCTCCTGCTCGGCGGCCGCCAGAATCTTCTGCTTCTCCACCTCGACACTAGCCTTGATGCGCTGCTCGTCGCGTCGCGAATCGGCTTCCGAATGCTCGCGCATTTCGGCGATTTGCCCATCCAGCCTGGCCAGCCGCGCTTCCACATTGTTCAGCCGCGCCGTCGCCTCTTCGGTCGCCGTGCGGGCGTCTACGAGGTCCTTCTGAATATTGCTGCTGCGCTTGCGAAAAGTCTTCGGCAGCATCTTCAACAGCCCGTATCCGATGGCAACCGCAAGCACCACGAAGTTGAAAATCGTGAACACCGTCGCGGCCTTCTCAGTGCTCATGCCCAGCATTTTGCCGAGCGTCTTCACCATCGGCGAGTGCAGGTATTCGTCATTCTCGTTCTTCTCTTCGGCGCGCTTCTCGGGAACCTCGGCAGCGGGAGTCGTCTGCTCACCGGCCGTCGACACACTGGGCTGGGTCTGCGCATGAATCCTCACGCTGCACGGGCTCAGCAACGTCACAAACATCGCCGCAATCGAAAGCCGCCGTAGCAAGTTGCGCATCACTGGCTCGCCTCCTGCACGTTGACGCCCTGCGGCAAAACTGCCCTCAGAATCTGCTCGCTCAGCATGTCCGTCGCGCTCTCAATCTGCTGCCGCGCCATTATGGTCGAGTCCTCAATCTGCTTGCGCGCCCCGCGCACCTTCTCCTGCGCCTCGCTGCGCACCTGCTCCAGTGCCTTATCGCGCTCCGCCTGCCACTGCTTCAACAAATGCTCGCGCGCCGCGATCACATCGGCCCGCGCCGCGCGCAGCTTGTCTTCGTACACCTGCGTCTCGGCTTCGGCCGCGGAAATCGCGCCCCGGGCCTGCTCCACCGCCCCGCTCGTGCGCGCCCGCCGCTCGGCCAGCGTGCGGTCCAGCGGCCGGCGCACCAGCAGCCCATACAGCACCACCGTCAGGATAAAAAGGATCATGGTCGGCACAGAGCCGAGCACAAGACCGCCAAGTTGATGTCCGATTTCTTGCATGATTTATCTGGATAGTACAGGGGGAAACGGCATGGCCAGAACCCGGCGCCTGCACGCGCGCAAAACCGTGTCTTAAGGAACGTAAATGCAGGCGTTGTTACCCCCTAGTTGTAACAAACGCCTCCGTGGAGTGTCAAAACGGGTTCCGCGATAAACGCATTGTTTGAGCGATAACCGTTCATTCCCGAAATAACGCTGCGGTCATGAAATTTCATGCATCGGGTACAGAACGAGAGTAAACTGGTTTCACCACCCGAGACCCGGTTCCGGGTCGATCAGGTCGCGTGATAGGGGACACCACCTCCGCTCCCCACTCAGGCGGCCTGTTCTATTTAAATCCCGCCTATGCCGCAGCCTCTTCCCTTGCCAGAAAGCGCCGATAACGGTGCAGCAGCGACGCCGGCCCGGTCGCCGTCATATACAGCAAATTCCCCGCAAACCTCTGCCGCTCGATCGTCGCTCCCCGCTCCAGCGCCGCGATCACGCGCCCCTCGGACTGCGGAATCCTGAAGCTCGCCGTCGCCAGCGGGTCGGCCACCAGCGCCGCGTCCATCGCCGCCAGCAAATCGCCCAGTCCCTGCCCGGTCAGCCCCGAAACCGCAATCGATCCCGGCGGCAGCACAGTCCCAGGCGCCACGAGATCAATCTTGTTCAGCACCTGTAGCACCGGCTTGCTCCCAACCTCCAACTCCGAGAGCACCACCTCCACCTGCATCCGCTGTTCCTCAAGCATCGGGCTGGCGGCGTCGCGCACATGCAGCAGCAACTCCGCGCGCTCGACCTCCTCCAGCGTCGCGCGGAAACTGCTTACCAGCGCGTGCGGGAGATCGCGCACAAAGCCCACCGTATCCGACAACAAAACCTTGCGCCGTGACGGCAGTTGCAACTGCCGCAGCTTCGGGTCGAGCGTCGCAAACATCCGCTCCGAAACCAGAGCGCCCGCCTGAGTCAGAGCATTGAATAGCGTCGACTTCCCCGCGTTGGTATAGCCCACCAGCGCGATCGTCGGCACGGGCACGGCCTCGCGTCGCTGCCGCTGCTGCCGGCGAATCCGGCGCACCGCTTCCAGTTGCTGCTTGATGTGGTCGACGCGGACATTGATCTTGCGGCGGTCGGTCTCGAGCTTGGTTTCGCCCGGGCCGCGCGTACCAATGCCGCCGCCCAGCTGCGACATGCTCTTGCCCTTGCCCGCCAGCCGCGGCAGTTGATATTCCAACTGCGCCAGTTCCACCTGCAACATGCCCTCGCGAGTCCTCGCATGGCGCGCAAAAATGTCGAGAATAAGCTGGCTGCGATCGATCACCGTACACGGCAGCCGGGCCTCAATATTGCGCGCCTGCGACGGCGTAAGGTCGTGGTCGAAAAGCACCAGGCTCGCGCCGGTGGAAGCGACGACTGCCACAATCTCATCCAGTTTGCCGCCGCCCACCAGGGTCGCCGGATCGGGCTTCGGTCGCCGCTGAATCAGCACCGCCGCCTCGACCGCGCCCGCCGACCGCGCCAGTTCCTGAAACTCCGCCAGCGCCGCCTCGAAATCCAGTTCGGCAGCTTCTTTTGACGTTCTTTGCGGCTCCGAAGAATCTTCCCCGAGCGCCGCCGCGGCCTTCGCCTGCTGTGCCGCGCTGGTAATACGCTTGCGTCCGGAGGTGAACTCTACCGCGACCAGCACCGCAACTTCCTGCGTCGCGCGTTGCCGCGAACGCAGGAACGCGTCCTCCTGGACCGTCCCAGGCGTTCGTCTGGCGGCTGCGTTCTGTAGGTTCTTCGACAAAAGTGCGGGGGCCCGTGCGGCTAGTGTACTGCGGGTTCAGCAACCCCAGGCCGTTGCTCGCGACCTTCGCCGTTCGCCGGACGCGCGTCAAAATGCGCGCCCGCCCGCCCGCTCACAACAGTCGAGATGGCGTGCTTGAAGATCAACTGCTCCTGGTTGTTGTTCTCCAGCAGGACTGAGTATTTATCGAACGAGCGGATTTTCCCGGTAAGTTTGACACCGCTTACAAGGTAGATCGTGATGGGGCTTTTATCCTTGCGGACGGTGTTCAGGAACGTATCCTGAATGTTCTGTGCCGGCTTGGCATCCATGTGGCCGATCTCCTTTGGCAGTCCCACGGTGATGATTACCCTCCGCAGCTTCGCGTTGGGCCTAAGTACAACAGCTCTCCGGACGAGAGAATCAACCATACGGCGGAATTGCACACAATGTCCAACTTAATATGGACGCAGGAGGCCTCCACTTGGTTTCATTCCCGGAAAGTGCCGCTTCGTCCGCGCCTCCCACGATAGGATGTTCTATGTGACGACAACCCCTGCCAGGACCGCGCTCCAGCCCGTCCCCATGCTCGATTTCTCCCGGCAATTCGCCGTTTTGCGGGATGAAATGATGGCGGCGATCACGCAGGTCTGCGATTCGCAAAGGTTTATCCTCGGCCCCGAGGTCGCCCGCTTCGAAAAAGCGGCGGCAGCGGCCTGCGGAGCGCCCTTCGCGGTCGGCTGCGCCAGCGGCACCGACGCCCTCTGGCTGGCGATGGCCGCCCTGGACATCGCCCCCGGAGACACCGTCGTCACCACCCCCTTCACCTTCTTCGCCTCCGTCAGTTCCATCCTCCGCTGTGGCGCGACCCCTGTTTTAGCGGACATCGACCCCCTCACCTTCAATATTTCGCCCGACGCCACCCTTGCAGCCCTGAAAAAACATTCTTCGCCAGCCCAAAAAATCGTCATCATGCCGGTCCACCTCTACGGCCAGTGCGCCGACATGGACTCGCTGCAATCCGTCGCCGCCCAGCATTCCGCCACCATCGTCGAAGACGCCGCCCAGGCCTTCGGGGCCACCTGGAACGGCGTGCCCGCCGGCGCCCTCGGCGAAACGGCGGCCTTCAGCTTTTACCCCACCAAGAACCTCGCCGCGTTCGGCGACGCGGGCATGGTCACCACGAAGTCCGCGGCTCTCGATGAGCGCCTGCGCTCCCTCCGCGCCCACGGCATGAAGGTCCGCTACTTCCACGAGGAGGTGGGCTGGAACTCGCGCCTCGACTCGCTCCAGGCCGCGGTCCTCGAAGTCAAACTCCGCTACGTGGACGAAGGCAACCGCCGCCGCCGCTTCCTCGCCGCCCGCTACGACAGCCTCTTTGCCGCCGCCGGCCTCACCGCCTCATCAACCGCCGAAGGCATCGTCACTCCCTACACCGACCCGCGCGCGGAGCACATCTTCCACCAGTACGTCATCCGCGCCCCCCGCCGCCGCGACGACCTCCGCGCCTTCCTCACCGCTCAGAAAATCGGCACGGAAATTTACTACCCCCTCCCGCTGCATCTTCAGGAAGCCCTCCGCTCCCTCGGCTACAAGGCCGGCGACTTCCCCGAAACCGAGCGCGCCGCCACGGAAGTCCTCGCCCTCCCCATGTACCCCGAGTTGCGCGAGGACGAGCAAGACACCGTCGTCGAAGCCATCCGGCAGTTCTATGCCTGACATATCTTTTGTGCATCGAATCAACCGGCTCACTTGAGCTGCCGAAAGAGCTATACTGAGTCATAGGTGCTTGCCATGATTGCCCCGGAATCGATTGCTGAGATTCTCGGCCTCGGCGCCGCAGTTCGCACAGTAGGAGAATTGGAATCCGCGGTCTCTGCCGGTCTTCCCAAACGCTCCCTGGAACGTCTTTGTGCCCGTCTCTATGACGACCGGAAAGTCGCCAGCGCTTACAAGTTTAAAGTGGTTCCACAAGCGACCTGGAAGCGGCGGACGAAACGCCTCTCCGTTGACGAAAGTGAACGGACCGAGAGACTCGCGCGTGTGCTCGCCCACGCCGAATACGTTTGGGATGATCGTGAGCAAGCTCGGGAGTGGATGAGCAAACCCCACCGCGAACTCAACAGCGATTCTCCTCTGGAAGCTGCAAGAACTGAACTCGGCGCGAGGCGAGTTGAGGACCTTCTGGACAAGCTGTTTTACGGACTTCCCGTCTAGTCATGATCGCGTATCGAATCGCCGATGCACGCCACCTATGAGCGCCGGAGCAAAAATAGGCCACAGAGCGCCGCGTGAGCGGGGCTTTGCGGCGGAGTAAAAGTAGACCACCGCCGGGAGTGGGTTTCATGGACTGTTGCGGAAGCGGCGAGATTCATGGAACACCGGAGGGATG
>DASRLB010000292.1:0-6914 GCA_035648695.1 Acidobacteriaceae bacterium
AACCGGAACCACGCTGCCGCAACAGGGGACCGGCGGAAGCACCGCAGACCCCAGCCTGTCGGTCTCACCATCGGCTGTGAGCTTCGCCGCTCCGGTCGTCGTGACCGGCGTTTCAGGCGCCGCGCAGATCGTCGTGGTGCAGAATACCGGAGCAACTTCACTCGCGCTTACGGCCGCCGTCAGCGGAGACTTCACGATCCAAAACGGCTGTCCCGCGACGTTGCTCGGCGGTTCTTCCTGCCAGGTCCTGGTGAGCTTCGCGCCCTCGCAACCCGGCGCGCGACAAGGTCTGCTCGGGATCGGCGGAGGCAGTGGGTTTGCACCTGCGTATGTCGCGCTCAGTGGAACCGCAACCGCAATCCTGCCCGCGAACAACGGCACGCTGGACCTCGGCCAAACGCTCGTCGGCGAGCCGGTTGTGTCGTGGTACAAAGTGCATCAATCGCTCGCGTCGCTGACAGCTTCCGTCAACAGCGCAGCATTCGGCGTGGCCATTTTGGAAGACGCAGGCTTCGGACACGGCACGCTTCCGCCCGCGAGCTTTGCCGCGACTGCGACCGGCACCTGCAACAATTGTTGGATCGGCATCCAGTTCCTCTCGCAATCGGCCGGAACGGAGGCAGCGACGCTCGCCCTGACCACAGTCGCGAACGGCAATGCATACACGCTCGCGTTATCGGGAACGGCTCTGCCGGTAAGCGGCCTGTTGCTGACGCCGATTGCGCAGGACTTCGGTCCGGTAACGGTAAGCAGCTCGACGTCTCCGCGCCTGTTTACGCTCGCGAACCTGCTCACGCCCGGAACCGACGTATCGATCTCTTCGGTCACAGCCAGCGGCGACTTCGCGACTGTCCCAAATCGGAGCGGCGGACAAACTTGCGCAGCGACGCTCGCCGCGACCGCATCGTGCTTCGTCGAGGTCGTATTCGCGCCGTCTGCCGTGGGACAACGCACGGGCACGCTGACCATCGTCACCGACGCCGGAACCGTAACTGCGGCGCTGAGCGGCAACGGCCTGAGCGATCCGGGATTCGCGATCAACCCCAGCGAGCTGGACTTCAACAACGTCCCGGGAACGTCCGCAACGCAGCAGAGCATCGTGCTGACAAACACCGGAACGACGACGCTCAACGTCGGCGCGATCGTCAGCTCCGATGCCAGTTTCATACCCTCCAGCAACTGCTCCGCGCTTGCGCCGGGAGCGAGTTGTGCGATCGCGGTAACGTTCCGTCCCGGATTCGCTCCGGTCTCGGCAACGCTCTCGATTGCCGTAACCGCAACCGTGAACGGACAGACGACAACCGTGAACTACACAGCCACACTCTCCGGCTTGTACACAGCGGAAGACGCGGGCCTGCAAATCGTGCCCGGCGTAGTGAACTTCGGCACCACCGGCGTCGGCGCGCTCGGCGTCACGCGCCTCTTCACCGTCAACAACCTCACCTCGAAGTCTGTCGCAGTGGCGCTGACCTTGCCGCGTCAGTTTCCGCTGGCGACTCCGTCGGCCTGCACCGCGCTCGCGCCCTTCGCAAGCTGTAGCTTCTCCGTGATCTATCTTCCCGCCACCGCGGGAGCGGCGACCGGGACCATCTTCGCGCAGGGAACTCCGACAGACGGTTCCGCGCCGCTCCAGGCGCTCGGCTACGTGCAGGGCTTCGGCAGCGCGGCCGGCGTGCTCGCGATCACAGGCAACCTCATTCCGCACGCGGCGCTCACCTTCGGCCAGCCGAACTCCGGGCAGAGCACGCAACAAACCCTGACCCTCACCGACACCGGCTCCGGCCCGCTGACCGTGCGGCGCATCACCACGGAGCCTCCCTTCTTCTCGGCCACAAACTGCGGCACAACCCTGGCCGCGTCGCAGAGCTGCACGGTTACGCTGACCTACTCTCCGGTAGACCAGGTCGCAAGCGGAGGAACCTCGCCGCTGCCGCGCGCGGACGCGGGAACGCTGGTGATCGAGAGCGATGCCGCCTCAAGCCCGGACACAATCGACCTTGCCGGCTCGGTTGCTCCTGCGACCGCGGGCGCTTCCAGCAACGGCGCCCTGCTGGCAGCGTTCAGCCTCTCGCAAGGAGCGTTGACGTTCGCCAACACGCCTGTCGGAAGCGCCTCCGCCGCCCAGACAGTGACGCTCACCAACAACGGCAACACCATCGTGCATGTGCTCAACTCGACGGCTTCGACCGACTTCGTCCAGACCGACAACTGCGCCACGCTGCTCCCCGGCGATAGTTGCAGCTACACAGTCTCCTTCCGTCCCAGCAACGCCTCGACTGCCTCAATCCGCATGGGCACCCTTGAAATCGCGACCGATGCCAGCACCGCGCTCGACTTCGTGTCGCTGTTCGGGACGACCGGCGCCGCTCCCCTGACATTGAGCCCAACGGCGCTGGAGTTCGGCACGCTGAACGTCGGCAGCGCCAGTTCCCTCGGCGTCACTGTGACCAACGCTTCCAGCGTGCCCGTAACGCTTTCTGGGCTGTCCGCAAGCGGCGACTACACGGCGGCAAGCGGGACCTGTCCCGCCACCGGATCGCAGCTTGCGGCAGGCGCATCGTGCGTCCTGCAAGTCACGTTCGCGCCAACTGCGGTCGGAACCCGCACCGGAACGCTGAGCCTGTCGAGCGATGCGGCTACACTTCCGCTCACCGTTGCTCTCACCGGAATTGCCGTGGCCGCCAAGCTGCAAATCACACCCGGAGCGCTGGCTTTCGACACGGTCGCCGTCGGCTCCTCGGCCAACCTGTCGTTGACGCTGCTCAACACCGGATCGGCGAACGTAACCGGCATCGTCGGACAGATTTCAGGCGCCAACATCGCGGATTTTGTGATCACGGCACAATGCTCGACCCCAACCCTCGGCCCCGGTCAGGGATGCACCATGACGGTGACGTTTACGCCGTCAGCCGTTGGCCCCCGCAGCGCGACGCTGACGATTGTAAGCTCCGACCCGCAATCGCCGGCGGTCATCCCGCTCACCGGCAGCGGCGCGGGCGCGGGGAGCTTCACGCTGACTGTCGACGGCAGTTCGTCGGCGTCGGCGACCGTGCAGCCCGGCTCGCCCGCGACGTATGCGCTGGTCGTCACTCCCATCAACGGCTTCACCGGCCCAGTCGCGCTGACGTGCGCTCCGGTCACGCCGGGAACGTATGCCTCCTGCTCGCTCGATCCGTCGACCGTGAGCCTCAACGGCAGTCCGCAGAACTCGACGGTGACGATCAACACCATCACCAAGGCCAGCCTCGACTTTCAAGGAAAGACGGTGTTTCTGGCCTTGCTCGGCTTGCCTCTGCTGCTGGTGCCGCGAGCCCGAAGGATGCGCCGGATGTTCTTGCTGCTGCTTTTCGGTGTGTTTGCGACCGCCGGCACAATGGGCTGCGGCGGCAACCACGGGCTCCTGTACACCCCGGCGGGAGGTTATCAGTATCAGGTGACAGCGACGTCCACCAGCGGAACGCAGATCGAGCAGACGGTGACGCTGAACCTCACTGTTCAGTAGCCTGAAAGGCCAGAGGAGAGCGGGTAACCGTTTGGGCGTCGATGTTGTCAGAGTCGCGGTGGACATGGGGCTTGCCTACGCGTTCATTCCAACCGATTCCTGGGCGTTCAGGGCGTTCTTTTCCTTTACCTTGCGGGGGAGCGCGCCATTTGGCGTTCAGACTTTTGCGTGCTGTGGAGTTCGATGTCTACAGGCGAAAGTCTGCGTGGGGGGCGAGGTTGCGGAGGTTGTCGAGGAAGCCGGTGCGGTCGGAGACGAGGACGGGCATACTGCCTTGGGGAAAGATCTTCGGGTCGAGCGACTCGTAGCGAATGTCGATGGCATCCGGTACGTCTTCCCAGTGGCCGACAACGGTGATGGCATCGTACGGGACCATGCGGGTCCTCCACTGGCGGCGTTCGAAGATGCCGCCAGGCCGAAACTCCCACCAGACACCGATTGCGTTGGTGAGCCATAAAATCCCAGCGGCGGTATAGCAAAATATCACGAGCCCGCGGTAGTGGGAATGACTGAGGACGCCGTACAGCGCGCCAACAACAAAATATAGGAGCGCAATAGACAAACGGCTCCACTGAAAGTACAAGCGGAACCGTTTGGGTGTTGATGTCGTCAGAGTCTCAGTGGACATAGGCTCGCCTACGCGTTCATACTAACCGATTCCTGGGCCTTGAGGGCGTTCTCTTCCTTCATCTTGCGCGAAGCCTTGTTGCGCTGGGCGCGGAGCTTCATGAAGGACTTGGCTTCGACGTAGAGGCGCGGGACGTCGCGGTTCACGATGGCCTTCCAGACGACCCGGGCTGCGGCCTTGGGGCGGAAGTAGTATTCGTCGTAGAACTTGTGCACCATCTCCATGACGTACTCTACGGGCAAGCCGGGGTACTCGATGTGGGCCATCTGGTGGCCGGCGTCGTCTTCCATTTTCTGGTTGGTGATGAAGCCGTTCTTGGCGGCGAAATCGTAGAACTCCGTGCCGGGGTAGGCGTGGGCGATGGAGACCTGGATGGTCTCGCAGTCCAGCGATTTAGCGAAGTCGATGGTGTTGCGGATCGACTCACGGGTTTCGCCGGGCAGGCCAAGGATGAAGTCGGCGTGGATGATGAGGCCGAGGTCGTGGCAGTCCTTGACGAAGTCGCGGGCGCGCTCGACGGTGGCGCCCTTCTTGATGTTCTTGAGGATCTGCGGGTCGCCAGACTCGAAGCCCACGATGAGCAGGCGGCAGCCGGCGTCCTTCATGGCTTTGAGGGTGTCGCGGCTGGTGGTGACGCGGCTCGTGCAACTCCACGTAATGCCGAGCGGCTTGAGCTTCTCGCAGAGATCGATGGTGCGGTTCTGCTGGATGTTGAAGGTGTCGTCGTCGAAGAAGAACTCCTTGACGTGAGGGAAGTTTTCCTTCGCCCACTTCATTTCGGCGGCAACGTCGTCTGTCGAACGCTTGCGCCAGGCGTGGCCTGAAAGCGTCTGCGGCCAGAGGCAGAAAGTACACTGCGCAGGGCAGCCGCGCGTCGAATAAAGCGAGACGTAGGGGTGGAGCAGGAAAGGGACGTTGTAGCGGGTGACGTCCATGTCGCGCTTGTAGATTTTTGTGGCCCACGGCATGGCGTCGAGGTCTTCGACCTGCGGACGGTCGGGGTTGTGCTGGATGACGCCGCCGGCGTCTTTGTAAGAGATGCCGAGGATTTCGTTGAGCGGCTTCCCGTTGGCAAACTCGACGACCGAGAAGTCGAACTCGCGGCGGCAAACGAAGTCGATAGTCGGGCACTCGTTGAGCGCCCTGTCGGGGTCGGTGGTGACCGGGGGGCCGACGAAGCAGATCTTCATCGTGGGGTTGGCGCGCTTGATGGCCTCGGCCAGGGCGTGGTCGCCGTGCCAGCCGACGGTCGAGGTGAAGAGGACGAGGAACTCGTAGGACTTCGCAATTTCGATGGTCTGGTCCGCGGTGACGTGGTGCAGCGGGGCGTCGAGGAGTTTCGAGCCTTCCAACATGCCGGCGGGATAGGCGAGCCAGACGGGGTACCAGTACGACTCGATTTCGCGGACAGCGGGCCAGCGCGAGCTGGCGCCACCGTCGAAATTTTCAAAGGAGGGCGGATTGAGGAGCAGCGTCTTGAGAGGGGTCATTCTGTTCATAAGTTTACCATCCGGCAAGCGTGGCGGCATACGGATTGGTGCAGATGACAAGCATCCGCGCACCATACGCGGAACATCCGAACTACTGCGGATGTGAGATGGGCAAAGACCGCCCCGTGGGTGCGGTCGGTAGGCTGGCCGGAGCGGCAGGCTGCGTGATGGCCGCGTGCAGCCATTGGCCCAGTTCACCGTTCTGGCGCATGAGGCTGATCTCGGTCTGGAGCAGTTGCAGATCGGCGTCAAGGAAGTCAACATAGCGTTGCCGCTCCTGCAAACGGGCATTTTGCTCATCCTTGGGGGTCATTTGCGGGTTCTCCGTGGTTCCCGCGTTGGCCTGCAGTTGTAGTTCGATGGTGTCGAGCTGGTCCTGGGCGAGGTCGCGGTCGAGGGAGGCAAGCTCGGCGCGATCGGCAAGTTCGCCGGCCGCGTTTTTGAGCTTCAATCGGCCTTCGTAGAACTCCATCTTGTGGTCTTGTGCTTCGAAGCGAGCACGGGCTGCTTCTGCCGCGGAACCTCGCGCCTTGGCCTGGTGGACGAGGTCAAGAAGCGGAATCGAAATCTGGAAGCCGATGTCGAGCGAATTGTAGCTGATATCGGGGTGCCGGGCAGGGTCGAACCCCGGGTAGTAGAGGGCGTAATTTGTTCCGACTGTACTGATGCGGCTGTATCCAGCAGAAAATGCGAGCTGCGGCAGCCAACGATAGCGTGCATCGCCGCGGGCGACATAGGATTTTGCCGTCGCATCCGCAAATGCTGCCTTAATGCCGTCGCTGTCCGGGCCGTTTTGGTTTGCGATGTCGGCTGCGGAAAAAGCTGGAATTGAGCTATGTACCGTAGCGAACTCCGGGCTGCGCACGCCGGTGAGGCGTGTGAGGTGATCGGACAGGGAGGAAATTTCATCTTCCACAAGCTTCTTCTGTAAACGCATCTGCACAGCGGTACGACGAGAACGCAGGACCTCGATTTTGGGGTCGACGCCGGCGTCAAAGCGGTCCAGTGCGATCTTGATGAGTTGCGTCGCAAAGCCATTGGCCTGGGTCAGCGCGTCTCTTCGCTGCAGGGCGCTGTCGAGCGTGACATACGTCCGCGCGACATCCTCCGCGGCCTCGCTGCGCGCCTCGTTCAGCGCAAGGTTGGCGGCCGCAATGCCGGCGCGGGCGGCGCGAACGTAGTCGGGCTGAGAGAAATTGAAGGCCAGCGACTGTGCGCTGATATTGAAGATGACAGGCAAACTGAGGGGTACACCGGCAGACTCACCGATGCCTCCACTGCTGGTGATCGCGGG
>DASRLB010000293.1:0-5293 GCA_035648695.1 Acidobacteriaceae bacterium
CTTCGGCTGCTCGGCCATGCTGGGCCGGTGCTCGCGCAATGAGTCGATCGCCGCGCTCAACACCGCGCTCGACGCCGGCATCACCTTCTTCGACAACGCCCGGTCCTACGGTTACGGCGCGTCCGAGGGCCTGCTCGGCGACTTCCTGCAAGGCCGCCGCGACAAGGTCATCCTCTGCACCAAGTTCGGAATTCTCCCCGTCGCCCGCAACTGGAAGCAGATGATGAAGCCGGTCGCGCGCGCCGCCGTGCGTCTCGTCCCCAGCCTGCGCCAGGCCGCGCAGCGCCAGGCGGCAAACCAGTTCAACGCCAACCAGTTCTCGCTGGCAACGCTGCAATCGAGCCTCGAAACCAGCCTCCGCCAACTCCGCACGGACTACCTTGACATGCTGCTGATGCACGATCCGCCGGCCTCGGTCCTCCAACAGCACGACCTGCTCGAAGCGCTCGGCCGCCTGGTCGAGCAGGGCAAGATACGCATGGCCGGCCTCTCCGCCGGCATTCCTGTCGTCGAGCAGACGTTCTCTGAACGGCCGCCGGTCCTCACCGTGGCGCAGTTCCCGGTCAACCTCTCGAACATCGCCTTCACCACGCAGACCGCGCAGCAAGAGGGAATGCTCCTCGTCGCCAACCATCCCTTCGGCGGCCCCGCGGGCGTCGCGGCCAGCCGCGAGCGCCTGGCGAAACTCGTCAAGTCGCCGAAACTTTCCGCCGATCTCCGCGAAAAGCTCGCCGACGACGACCCGCAACTGCTCCCGGAGCTGGTCTTCAACACAATCCTCGACGGCACGGGTATTTCCGCTGTCATCCCCGCCATGATGCAGCCCGCGCACATCCGCGCCAACGTGCAGGCCATCGAAAGCTGCCGCTTCACCAGCGAAGAGCTGGCGGACATCCGCGCCGCCCTGGCTTCCTAGCGAGTCTCCGACGGGCATTTCCCATTACCTCACCTCTTGCCCTTCGTCTTCCGATTGCGCAGCCGCTTCTTCGACTTGCCGCTGCGTTTCGACGTCGACCCCGGACGCGCCCCTTCGCTACGGCTATTTTTCTTCGCACCCGCCCGCAGCGAAGTCGCCTTCGGCTCCGTCCCCGGCAGCAACGCGAACTGTAGCCGCCGTTGTTCGCGGTCGATGCGGTCGAGCAGCACCTCAACCCGCTGCCCAATCGCAAAACAATGCCCCGTCCGCGCCCCGCGGATCGTCCGGTCCGTGTCGCGGAACGTATAGAAATCTCCGGCCAGCGAAGTCAGCGGCACCAGCCCCTCGATAAAGATGTCATCCAACTCGACGAAAAAGCCATACTTCGTAACCGACAGAATGATCGCGCGAAAGTCCTCGCCGATCCGGTCCTGCATGAACTTGATCTTCTTCCACTCGATCAGCTCCCGCTCCGCGTCGGCAGCCCGCCGTTCCGCCTGCGAGCTTTCAACGGCGATGTCGTTCAGTTCTGCTGCCGTAATCGGTTCCGGAGTGGCGACTGAACCGGGTGCCCCATGTCTCGCTTTTGAGACATGGGTTCCCGCAGCAGCATGTTTCCCCCTCGACCGCTCCAACTCAACCTGCCACGGCTGCGCATCCGTCGAAACGATCGCCCCTCCCCGCGGGTCCGCGCCCCGCCGCAGCATCGCCCTCAACAGCCGGTGCACAATCAAATCCGGATACCGTCGTATCGGTGACGTAAAGTGCGTATACGCGGGCGATGCCAGCGCGAAATGCCCTTCATTCTTCTCCGCATAGCGCGCCTGCTTCAGCGACCGCAGCATCAGGTACGCCAGAATCCGTTCCTCGGGATGCCCGCTGATCCGCTTCACCAGCTTCTGATACATCTGCGGCGTCACCGGAATGCGGTCCGGAATCTCATGCTGCTGCGCCGCCCGCGAGTCCTTGCCCCGAGCATTGCGCCGCTGCGTATCGCGGCGGTCGGCCTTCATCGTCAGCTTGCGCACCGGCAGGTTCCCGATCCCCAGCGAATGCCCAAACCCCGCCGCCGTCTCCTCGAAGTCCACAATCCGCTTCGGGTCCGGCATCTCGTGGATCCTATATATAGAAGGGATATTTTTCTGCTCCAGCCACGTCGCCACGCACTCGTTGGCCGACAGCATGAACTCCTCGATCAACCGATGCGACCACCCCCGCTCCGACCGCACGATGGCCTTCATATTCCCATCCGGATCGAACTCCACCACCGGCTCGGGCAGATCGAAGTCGATCGACCCCCGCCGCGCGCGCTTGGCATTCAGCCGCAGCGCCAGCTCCAGCATCCGGTCGAACGCCGCCGGCAGCGCCGGATTCTCCGCTGCAAGCCGCTCCCGCTCGGCAATATCTTCCGCTGTCGGCTCTGGCGTAATGGCCTGGCCCGAATTCCACGCGG
The DNA here is from genome assembly GCA_035648695.1 of Acidobacteriaceae bacterium. Taxonomy (GTDB): domain Bacteria; phylum Acidobacteriota; class Terriglobia; order Terriglobales; family Acidobacteriaceae; genus Granulicella. The sequence goes on from DASRLB010000293.1 coordinate 2,370, forward strand.
CGGCCTCCGGCGACGCATCGATGCAGTGCTGCACCCCCGTATACGTCATCCGCATGACGCTGCGGATCACCCCCTCGGCCACCCGATACCCCACAATCTCGCCGCGCGCATCGATCTGCATCACGCAGCTCAGCCCCAGGCGGTCCTCATTCGGCAGCAGACTGCACATGCCGCTCGAAAGCGCATGGGGCAGCATCGGCACGGCGCGGTCGGGAAAGTAAACGCTCGTCCCGCGAAACCTCGCCTCAGTGTCCAGCGCACGGCCCGGCCGGACGTACCAGCTCACGTCGGCGATATGCACCTGTAGCTCGGTATTCCCGTTCGCGAGCGGCCGCACTAGGACAGCGTCGTCGAAGTCGCGCGCCGCCTCGCCGTCGATCGTCACGATCGGCAGCCCACGGAAGTCCTCGCGCTCCGCCAACTCCTCCGCCGTAAGCGTCGCAACCGTCTCCCGAGCCTGCTCATCGGCCTCCGCCAGCACCGCCGCCGGGAACGTATGCGGGATATGGTGCTTGCGGATGACAATTTCCACATCGACCCCAAAAGCATCCGGCGGCCCGAGAACTTCGATCACCCGCCCCCGCGCTGGCCGCCCCGGCCCGGGGAAGTCCGTAATCTCAACATCGACAGCCAGCCCATCCAGCGGACGTTTCCGGTCTCTCGGCTCCCACACCTGTGGCGCCCGCGCCTCGTCGCCCAGCGTCCGATGCGGTGACTCCGCGGCCGCGGCGGCAACTTCCGCGCCGTCGGGAATGGCAATCGCCGCAGCCACCCGCTCATCCAGCGGCGTAACGAAGTTCCCGGAAACCTGCGCCCCCCGATCGCCCCACTCCCGCCGCGCCGAAGCCGCATAGTGAAAAATCCCCACTACCGTAGGGTTCCGCCGCGTCAGCACGCGCGCAATCCTGCCCGACCGCCGGCCATCGCGCCCCACCGGCGCCTCGTCGACCAACACCACGTCCCCTTGCATCGCGCCATGAATCTCGTTCGGCGGGATAAAGATGTCCTCGACGGCCCTGCCGCCGGCCGTGGCCGCCTCCGGCCGCACAAATCCAAAGCCATCGCGGTGCAGATCCAGCCGCCCGCTGACGAGGCGGTCGCGCCCCGAACGGACCGCAGCCTCCAAACCCTCAAAACGAGATTCTGGACGATTAATTTCCCGCTTTGGAACGTCTGAATCCGGTGCTTTTTTGGGAAGGCCCCACATCCCTTCGCCCAGTTGCACCAGCTCACCGCGCCTCACAAGGCCCGCCAACTGCTCTAGAAGTAACCGGCGCTCCTGCCCGCCGCCCAGTCCCAATTCGCGAATTAGCTGCTTATATCCAGCCTTTTGGCCTGCGGAATGTGAGATTTTGCCCAGCAAAGCGCGGTCGGTATGGGGTTGAGGGGAGCGTGCCATCTTGTTGAAAGGATACGCGGGAAACGCCGCAGACGCTCGAGGAGAAAAAATCTACAACTTTCAGGGCATATGTCGTAACACGAATAGGTTACGTTAGTAACCATAATGGGTAATTAGTTGTACACATGGCATAACACCATAGACGTAGGCCTCTACAACTTCTAGGTTAGATTCATCGGGTCAGCCCGAAAGAGTTTTGTTTCATACCCCAGGAGAGTATCAATATGAAGAACACCATGATTCGCGCTTTCGTCATCGCCCTCGCCCTAACCGGAGCAGTTTCCACCGCCCACTCCAAGACCACTGTTCTCGGCGTCAGCGCAACCACCGCCGCCTTCCCCGTGCCGATGTGTCCCTGGAACGATCCGAACGCTTGCGGCGTCCCGGGCAAGTAACCTTACCAGCTCTAACACCTTAGGGTGACGTGGTGCAACTAAAGTTGCACCACGTTTGCATTAGTTTCTTGAGACGAGCCTCCATGCCTGAGATAGTATTCAGGTCTGGAGGTTCTTCATGTCAGCGGCGACTCTTGTCGAATGGGTTAGTATCGCCGAGCTATTTCTGCTGGCAGGTCTGCTCCTCTTAATGTGGAAGCGCAAGGTGGTTCGCGATTTCCCGATGCTCACCGCCGTCGTTGCTACCCGTTTTCTTTACGGTGCGATTACCACTCCGGCGATATTCTTTCACGACGCAGTTGGCATGAGCAGGTTTACCGTATTCCATATCTTGTTCATTCTATATTGGCCCTCGTGCATCCTTCAGGCTGTACTGATGGTTTTGCTCGTCTACGGCATTTACAACATGGCCTTGGCGCCTTTCGGTCCGCTCAAGAAACTTGGCGCGATCATCTTTCGCTGGATTGCAGCCATTTCGGCCGCGGTCTCGCTTGGCGTCGCCCTCGGTCCCCATGTGATGGGCCGCGTCGAGATGGCGAACCTTGTCGGTCAGATGCAGCAAACCGCCAGCATCCTGACCCTTTGCCTTCTCCTCTTCGTCTGCTTTGCCCTGAGGCCACTCGGCCTGACTTACGGAAGCCGCGCCTTCGGCGTCAGCATGGGTCTGGGCATTCTTGCCACCACCCAGTTGTTGCAATCGGCCTGGCTGCCCACGTCTCAGGCCTTCAACGTTTGTTCCATCATCTACTTCTACAGCGGCCTCGGCGCATGTGCCGCGTTGCTGGTATGGGCGGGCTACTTCGCCTTCCCGGAACCCGAACGCAGCATGGTCCTGCTGCCCACCACCTCGCCGTACTTCTTCTGGAACAAGATCTCCGAAGCGCTGGGCGATTCGCCGGGCTTTGTCGCGGTCAGCGGCTTCACGCCGGACTCGATGGCCCCCGGCGAGCTCGCCGCAATGATCGAAGCCAGCCAGCCGCGGATCGAAAAGATGCCGGCGATTATGCAGCCCATCGCCGTCAATCGCTAAGCCTGTAAACAGCTAGACTGTGTTCTATGGAACCGGTCACCCACATCCTTACGGGCGCCTGCCTGTCGCGTGCCGGCCTCAACCGCCGCGCAGCCTACGC
>DASRLB010000294.1:0-8651 GCA_035648695.1 Acidobacteriaceae bacterium
CTCATAATCGAAAAATGCATGAGGATCGGCAGCGATTCGCTGGTTCAACGCAATCATCGCATCCAGCGCGGAAATCTCCCCGGCTTCAACCCCCGCCGCCGCCCGGTCCCCGCCAAAATCCGCCAGCCACTCAAAACCCCACTCCACCGCCCGCTCAATCCGATTCTCATCGCGAGTCGTCAGGGCCGTTTCCCACGCAAACATCCACTTCCCGTAAAGCCCTTTGAACATCCTTCCAGTTTAACCTGTGCCGCGACCGATCACCGCAACACCCGTGTCCCACGAATCCCGCACAAGATCTCATACGGAATCGTCTGCGCCCACCGCGCATGGTCTTCCGCGCTCACGCCATCGCCGAGCAGCACAGCCTCCGCGCCCTCCACCACACCCTCAATCTCCGACACATCGACCACCGTCAGATTCATCGACACGCGCCCCACCACCGCCGCGCGCTTGCCCGCAATCATCACCCAGCCATCGCCCAGCCCCGACGACGCCTCGCGTCGGAATCCATCCGCATAGCCAGCCCCCAGCAGCGCCACCCGCATCTTCCGTTGCGCGACAAACGTAGCCCCATACCCAATCGTCGCGCCGGCCTCCACCTCGCGTACGCCGAGCACGCAAGCCTTCCACGTCATCACCGGCTTCACCTTCGGCTGTAGGCGAGCCTCGCCGACGCCCTCGATCGGCAGGCAATACCCATACAGCGCCAGTCCCGCCCTCACCATCGCGCGCGCGCCCAGTGCCTTGGCTTGTTGTCGAATCCACTGCATCGTGCTGCCTTCATCCACCGCGGAGGTGTTCCCGACATGCACGAAATCCGGCTTCAACCCCGCCGCCGCAACCTGCGCCAGCGCTTCCGCAAACAGCTTCTGCGCCACCGCGGTCGTCTTCGCCGCCGCCACCTCCGAGCAGCAAAGGTGCGTCATCACGCCCTCGCACGACACCCACCGCGACTCCGCCAGCCTCTCCAGCACCCCCCGCAGCGCCGCGCCAACCGCCGCGCCCTGCCGCGCCATTCCGGTATCGACCTCAACATGCACGCTGACGCGCTGCCCCGCCGCCCGCGCCGCCTTCTCCATCGCCGACACATGCTCCGCCGTCCACACCACCGGCGTCAGGCCATGCGAGATCAAGGCCGCCGCGTCGCCCAGCTCAATCCCGCTCATCACCATGATCCGCGTCGCGCCCTCACCCAGAGCCGCGCGCACTTTCGCGCCTTCCTCGACATCGGTTACCCCCAGCCACCGCGCGCCCGCCTTCGCCAGCACCGGAGCGCACAACGTAGCATCATGCCCATAGCCATCGGCCTTGATCACCGCCAGCGTTTCAACCTCGGCGCCCGCCGCGGCCCGCGTCGCGCGAAAGTTCTCCGCCAGTCGAGGCCCCGAAATCTCCACCCAATTCTTCACTTGCGCGTTTCCACCCTTGCGTCCATTATCGCCGCACTTGGTGAACTTCTGTCCTTTCCGAGCCTGTTCCAGTAGTGTGATGATTCACATGAACTCAGTGTGAATATGTCAATAGCAATCGATCTGCAACGACCTCATCGGAAAGCTGCTCTCCCGCGCGCTGAAACCTGCGAAGCATTGAGACACCACAGTCAATCATCACCTCTTGCTCGAATAGCCCGGTGGGAGTCGGAATATCTATCTTTGTCTTCCCAGATTTCTTCGTTCCATCTATCGACAGCGCCACATACACTCCGCGAGATTTGCATCTTTCGATACTTTCCACAAGCCTCGAAAGATCGAACGCTTGGGCACCATAGAGGATGCTTTGGCTATCGGAATATGGAGGGTCGCAGTAGACAAGATCTCCAGGTTCCGCAAGGTCAAGTGCCTCCGCAAAATCTAGTTCCAGGAAATCTACTCCCCTGGTTCGCATAGCCCACTCGTCTGCTCGTCGATTGAAGGACGCCGGTCGAATCGGATCATGAACTCCGCACGGAGTCGACATAAACCCATCTGCTTTCCTGAAACGCACGATTCCGCCATAACATGTCCGGCACAGGAATAAGAGATCGGCGCCGTTAGGTTTTCGATTGTAGGAATCACGTACTTCCAGGTATCTGGCAACGCGGTCACCTTTCGAAAAGGCTTCCCATCTCTCTGCGTACCAAGACTTTAATAGCCGAGTATCGGACGATAGCGCCTGCCATATCTCTAGAAGCGGACAAAAAACGTCTGACGCAATGGCGCGCTTTGGCGCAAGCGTTCCCAACACCCCTCCACTCCCTAAGAAGGGCTCAAAAAATGTACCGAACTGGGAAGGAAAATGCGAGGCAATCACATGCGCGTTTCGCTGCTTGTTTCCTACCCACTTCAGGAGTCCCGATTTGAACTCGGGAACCACGCAGCGTTCGGTCTCTGCAAATAACGCGGTCGTCATAGACAAACCATATTCACTTTTGGGATATGAGTCAAGTGTCCGTATCCTCTTTCCGAATGCCCTCTCAGGAAAACTCGGCGTCTCATCGGGTTCTCCCGCTGATTCTAATCTCGTTGCGTAACGATCTCGGGCTTCGACAAGTTGATTTGGCCGAAAAACTGGGTCGGCCCCAATCCTTTGTCAGCAAATACGAATCAGGAGAGAGACGCCTCGATGTTCTGGAACTCAATGAAATCTGCAAGGCACTTCATGTGTCTCTCTCGGAAGTCATACTCCGAGTAGAACAGGACCTCAATGAAGCCCAATGAACAGTTCCTGAAACAGCCAAAGACCTTCTGGGCTTACGTGAGATCGATCAGTGAATCACTCGGATACACAGTAAGGAAGGGCGCGCTAAAAGGCTCCATCAGGGTTCCCACTATTGACGAGATGGCGGACGCGCTCATCGGGTTGGAATTGGATTCGGCAACCGTGAAATCTTCAGGAGGGGGAGAGACGGAACTCGGGGCACGCCTAATTGGATATTTTTCGCACCGCGCCGGCGCACTGAATATCGAGATGCCAAATCAGCTTATGAACGCTGAACAAGCACGAGACGCATACGAGCAGCTAAGGAGTCTGCGGACATACGACTGTCCGTTCCCGCTGAACAAGCAAAAGGGCGCAATGCGAGCCCCCGCGTATCTTACCTGCTTGGTGAACATGATCGTCGAAACAGAGATCGGGAACGCTGCTTGTAACTTCGATCCACGATCCCTAACAACGATCACAGTGAACGGCGCTCCCGTTCGCACCTTGGCAAGGCGAGTGGACGGCGCATTTCCCAAAGTCGTAAACCCCAAAGCAATTTGGGAAGTGAAAGAGTATTACTACACCACCAGTTTTGGCAGCAGGATCGCGGATGGCGTTTACGAAACGATGCTCGACGGAATGGAATTGGAAGAGCTTCACACCAGCGAGAATATCCACATCAAGCATTATCTGATGATTGACGGGTACAAGACTTGGTGGGAAGACGGCAAATCCTACCTGTGTCGCATCGTGGATATGCTTCATATGGGATACGTTGACGAAGTGCTCGTCGGTCGGGAGGTTCCCGCTCTGCTTCCTGAAATTGTGCGCTCATGGTTGAACGGTTGAAGCGCCTCATGGAACTCACATCGACTACGAGAAGCCGGGTGCCCCATGTCCGGACTCTCGGACATGGGTCTCCGCGGCGCCGCAGTCTCCGCCTCGGCACAAAAAAGAGCAGCCCCAAAGGCCGCTCTCTCTACACTCTACGCTCTACATTCTGCCCCTAGCTCCTGGGCATTTCCGACAGCCGCTTCTCCAGCAGTTTCTCCAAATCTTCCAGCGCCTTCGAGAAGCCCTCGATGCCTTCCTTCAGCTTGTCGTGCGCCATGCGGTCGGCGGCGTGCATTTTGTCGAACGTCGCCTTATCGACGACGATCTTCTCGATCGCCATTTCCTTCGCCGCTTCGGGGTCGAGCTTGCGCGGCAGGACGCCTTCAGTGTCCTGCAACTCTTCCAGCAGCTTCGGCGCAATGGTCAACAGGTCGCAGCCGGCGATCTCCTTGATCTCGCCCGTATTGCGGAAGCTCGCGCCCATCACGACGGTCTTGTAGCCGAACTTCTTGTAGTAGTTGTAAATCTCGGTCACCGACTGCACGCCGGGATCGTCCGCGCCCGCGTAGTCCTTGCCGGTGTCCTTTTTGTACCAGTCCAGAATGCGCCCGACGAACGGCGAAATCAGCGTCACCTTGGCCTCGGCGCTGGCCACGGCCTGGTGCATCCCGAACAGCAGCGTCATGTTGCAATGGATGCCCTCGGTCTCCAGTATCTCCGCCGCCTTGATGCCTTCCCAGGTCGATGCCAGCTTGATGAGCACGCGCTCGTTGCCGATGCCCGCGTCGTTATATTGCTTGATGATGTCGCGCGCCGCGGCCAGCGACTTGTCCGTGTCGTAGCTCAGGCGAGCGTCCACTTCGGTCGATACACGCCCCGGAATAATCTCCAGAATCTTCCGCCCGAAAGCCACCGCCAGGGTCTTGAAAGCAGCCGCGGCCACATCTTTATCCGACGCCCCGGCGGGCGAGCCCTTGCGCGCATTCTGCAACACATCGTCGACGATTTGCTGATACGCCGGCATGCCCGCCGCCGCCGCAATCAGCGACGGATTGGTCGTCGAATCGGTCGGCTTGTACTGCTTGATCGCATTGATGTCGCCGCTGTCTGAGACGACAGTGGTCATCGACTTCAGTTGGTCCAAAAGATTTGCCATGGCGGAAGAAACTCCTCGGGAAGAACAATTTGCGAGCAGAAAAGGCCCGCGTACTTTCTATTATAGATGCGCGAGTAAAATGCCACGACTCCGGCCTCACTCGGAATCAGGGGCCTCGCCGAAGTCTACGCAGCCAACGACTCCAGGGTGACGTTCGTGAAGGACTTCGTAAGCGCGTGCAACAAGGTGATGAACCTCGACCGCTTTGACCTGCATAAATAAGAAACATCAATCTCCGTGCCGGCACCTACAAATTGAACAACTCGCGCAGCCTCTTGGTCTGCGACCGGCTCACCGGAATCTCGGTGTTCTTGCGGTCGTCCATCCGCAGTTGGTAACTCGATTTAAACCACGGCACCACCTCGCGAATATGCTGGATATTCACGACGAACGACCGGTGCGCCCTCCAGAACGCCTCCGGATCGAGTTGCTCCATCAACTCCTCCAGCGTCCGGCAATTCGAGTCGCCCTCGACCGTCTTCGTCACCACGGAAATCGTCCCACCCTCGATCGAGGCGAAGCACACGTCCTTCTGGTCCACCAGCAGCAGCCGGTTGTGGGCCCGCACCACCACCTTGCCCGGCCGCGGCGTCGCAACCGGCGCCACGCTCCGCTCCTCCACCATCCTCAGCAGCGCATCCAGCTTGGCCTCGGCCGCCGCATCCAGCCCACTCGACGGACTCTCACCGCCAGCCGCCACTCTCAGCCGCACCTTTTCCAGCGTCTTCACCAGCCGCGCCTTATCGAACGGCTTCAGCAGGTAATCGACCGCATTCACCTCGAACGCGCGCACCGCATACTGGTCATAGGCGGTCGCAAACACCACCTGCGGCAGCCGCCCCTTTTTATCCAGCGCCAGCACTTTCTTGAGCACCGCAAAGCCGTCCAGCCCCGGCATCTGCACGTCGAGAAAGATCACATCGGGCTTGTGTGTCCGGATTAGCTGCACGGCCTCAATACCGTTCGTCCCCACGGCGAGCACCTGCACATCCCCCGCCGCGTCCAGCAGGTACTGCAACTCCTGCCGCGCCAGCGGCTCGTCGTCGATAATCAGTGCTGTAAGGGTTGCAGACATCGGCTATCAGCCAATATATCCGCTAGGCCACACTAGTCGCTATACGACCGCAGCCGCGCCGGAGCGCCATCCTGCGCCAGATCGTGCCCACACTGCGTGCAATACACGTCCGTGATCTTCACCCCGCGATGGCACGTCCCGCACACCGGGGCCATCTGAAACTGGCATTGCGGGCAATAATGGTACGTCGCCGCAATCGACGTCGCGCAGTTCGGGCACTTCGACAACACCGGCTGCCGCAGCAAAAAATAAACCACCGCCCCAATGCCGCCCGGCAGCACCACGCACATCAGCATCCACAGGCCCGCGGACATGCCCCTCCGCTTCACATCGCGGCTCACATACCCCAGCAGCAGAGCATAGCTCGCCAGCAGCGTGCCCCACGCATAGCTCATCATCAGCCGCAGCGGCAGCAGTTCATGCTTATGGTGCGGCATCACCACGTGGAACACATACTGCATCGCGACGAACAGCACGATCGCCAGCATGATCGACCACTGCGGAATCATCCGCAGCTCATCGTCCCCGCGCGAAGTCGGATCGCCTTGCCGTCCAAGGGACCAGATACTCAACGCTGCACCTCATGACCATTCAGCCGCGACCGCCGCAGCCACACCGTCCCCAGCACAAGCGCGGTCACCGGGATGAACCACATCATCATCACCACCAGTTGATCGCTGGCGTCGGGGATCCCGTTCGGCGTCAGGTCATACCCATCCAGCATCGCCCAGAACGCATAGCAGATCACCGGCAGCAGCACCGAAAATATCGCCAGCGGGACCCACAGGCTGCGCTTGCGCTCCTGCCGCGCGCGCATGTCCAGCGCCTGTTCGCGAATCACGCGATGGGTGCGGTTCACCACCGCCGCACGAGCATTCGTATTGGAATCGGGAATCTTATTCACTAGCGCGCCTCCGCTTTGGCGCGTGCGCGCAGGGCCAGCAACTCCGGCTTTAAGGCAGCGAGTCCGCGATATAGTCTCGACTTCACCGTCGACAACGGGGCCCGCGTTACAGCCGCAATCTCTTCCAATGACAACTCCTCATGGAAGCGCAGGGTCAATACTTCGCGATAGCTCGGCTCCAGCTTCAAAATGACGGTAGCGACTTCCGCCGCGTTCTCGCGCCCTTGAAACTGCTCCAGCGGCGACGGCCCATCTTCGACAATCTCGAAGGGCCGCTCATCGTCGCCGCCTTCACGCATCTCGTCGAGGCTCGCCATCGTCCGCTTGCGCGAAAGGTCGATCACCAGGTTGCGCGCGATGGTAAAAATCCACGTATCGAACCGCGCCTGCCCGTTGTACTGCGACCCGCGCCGCAGCACCCGTATCCACGTTTCCTGGAAAAGGTCTTCGGCCACTTCGCGCTTGCCGGTGAGGAACATCAGGTAGCGCATCAGCCGATGCTGATAGGTCTCGATCAGCCGGTCGAGCAGTGCGGGATCCTGGCGCTTCAACCCGCGCGCAATCGCTGCGTTTTCACGTTGGATTTGCTTCGCGGCGGCGGCGGAAAGGACGATGGAGGCGCTCATATTCGTAAGGACGCAATTCTGCGTGCAAAAGTCTCGGTCGCTTCGAAAAATATCCCACGGACCTGTCTCCATTGTACGTTGAACCAGCAACGCCCGGGGTGACCCATCTTCGCGACGGCTTCATCGTCGCTAAGGTGGGACCGCCTCAGCGATACACTACCCCCATGGACGTTTTATACGGCCTCCACCCCGTCGAGGAGGCCATCCGCGCCGGCGTTCGCCAGATCGACCACATCAGCGTCGCACGCGAGCGCGAAGCCCGCCGCGACCCGCGTTTCGAGGCCGTCCTCGACCTCTGCCGTCAGGCCAACATCCGCGTCTCCGCCGAGCCTCGCGACCAGCTCACCCGCCACGTCAAAACCGACACCCACCAAGGCATCGTCGCCTTCCTCCGCGAGCGCAAGTTCCTCGCCCTCGAAGACCTCCTCAACGCCCCGCCCCGCTCCCCCAGCGGCCACTTTTTCCTCGCTTTGGACGGCGTCGAAGACCCCCACAACCTCGGCGCTCTGCTCCGCTCCGCCGACGGCGCCGGCATCGACGGCGTCATCGTCCCCGAACGCCGGTCGGCCCCCCTGTCGGGAGTCGTCGCCAAAACCTCCGCCGGTGCCTCCGAGCACGCCCGCATCGCCCAGGTCGTCAACATCACCCGCGCCCTCGAAGCCATGAAGAAGCGCAACATCTGGATCGTCGGCCTCGACGAGCGCGGCACCCCCGACTACATGGACTTCGACTTCCGCCAGGACTGCTGCCTGGTCCTCGGCAGCGAAGGCTCCGGCCTCCACGAACTCGTCAAGCGCACCTGCGACCACCTCCTCCGCATCCCGATGGCGGGCAGCGTCTCCTCGCTCAACGTCTCGGTCGCCGGCGCGGTCGTCATGTACGAAGCCACGCGCCAACGCCGTGCAGCAACGCCAAAACCGGCACCCCCACCCAAACCCCCAAAAACCCTCAAAGGCCTCGGCTCGTGAAGCATCTGACCCCACCCAGATCCGGGGTGACCCATCTTCGCCGCGCTTTTGCGGCTAAGGTGGGAATCGAGCGAAGCTCGACCGTTCTCCACCACACCCTCAACAAATTCGTCATCCTGAGCGAAGTAGCTCGCGCACTCTGCGAGCTACGCAGCCGAAGGACCCGCCAAACCGCCGACACCGCCTCAGCCGCTCGACACGTTCAGCCCCAACCATCGTCTGCCGCCCCAACACGCCGCTTCATCTCCGCACACGTCCAACCCAAGATGCCAAAATTCACAACGAGCCTCCTCGCGCTCGCCCTCCTCACCGCAACCGCCCACGCCCAAACGCCCCAACCAGAACCACCCAAAGGCGAAGTCATCATCCAAAGTGGCGACACCCCAACCACCCCCACCTCCAAACC
>DASRLB010000295.1:0-33790 GCA_035648695.1 Acidobacteriaceae bacterium
GCTTACACCAGCGGCCACGGGTGGACCAGACGGCTCCCCCCTTGACGCCTTCGCTGGTGAGGTAGACGCCGGTTGCGTCTTTGGTGTCGGCGGTGGCGACCTTGGTGGGCTTGCCGTTGGCGTCCATGAAGATGCCGCCCTTTTCGTCAGGCGATTCGAGCCAGTGGGCGACGCGCATTCCGAGGAGGCCCTCTTTGTCGTCGTTGAAGACGGCCTTGTCGAGCGCGGTGAGTGTGATGGTCTGGTCGATGGTGCGCTGGCCGTTGTGTTGGCTGAAGACGTACTTCGTGGTTTGCTTCAGAATGTCCTTGCCGGCGCCGGTCGTCCAGACGGATGTGACGACGAGTTCTCCGCTGTTAGGACCGCTTTTGGCGGAGACGATTTTGCCTTCGTGAATGGTGCCCATCTTTGGCTGGTCTGCTGGCTTGATGGCGTCGGAGTTGTTCCAGAAATCGAAGCCGTTGACGTTGCCGTAGTTGAACCACATGCCCGCGTGGTGAGGATGGTCGACGCGCTCGCCGGGGCGGGGTTCGAGAGGATAGCCGCGCGTGACGGTGGTTCCCGAATCGTCGATCAGAGGATAGAGGACGGGCTTCTTCAACGATTGCGGCCAGATGTAGGAGGTGAACGGCTTGCCGTCTATGGTGATGTCGACGCGGCGGTTGGCCTCGTCGGCCACGACCTTGACGCCTTTGCCAGTGTCGCTGGCAAAGGCGCTTCCGACAAGGATAATCAGCCCGACCAGGGCGCCGAGCAGGAGCAGTCTACGCATAGACTTTGCCCCCTACCATGACCTGCTGCGTCTTGTCGTCGAAGGTGACTTTCTGGCCGGTCTGGATGGCGGCGACGTTCATGCAGAGCGCGATGGAGTGGCTGTAGCCGGCTTCAATGCTGGCGTTGGGCGTTTTGCGGGAGCGGACGCACTCCATCCAGTTGCGCATGTTGGCGGAGGTTTGCGGATCGCCGTGGGTGACGGCGCCCGTGGGGACGGGAGCGTCGCTGCCCAGCGAGAAGCTCGGCAGCAGGTTGGGCTGCATCTTCATTTCGGCGGCGGACCGTGCGGACAGGCCACCTTCGGGCGTGACTTTTTGCTTGTCCATGTCGATCATGCCGCCGTTGGAGTAGTAGAGCTCCTTGACGCCGCCGGCGGAGTTGGTGAAGCGCGAAGAATACTGCACCTGGAAGCCCTTGGTAAGGTCGTCGAGCGGGCCGTAGTCGAAGACGGCGGTCATGGTGTCCCAGTTTTGACGACCGTCTTTCCAGAGATAAATTCCGCCGTTGGCGACGACGCTGCGCGGATGCGGGAGGCCGCTGAACCAATGGACAGTGTCGATCTGATGCACGAGCCACTGGTCGGGAATGCCCGAGGAATAGGGCCAGAACAGGCGGAACTCGAGGTACTTGCGAGCGTCGAATGGGACCTGGGGACGGTTCATCAGGTACCGCTTCCAGTCGGTGTCTTCTTCCTTCAACAGTGGGACGACGTCGGGGCGGCGCCAGCGTCCGGGCTGGTTGACGTTCCATGTCATTTCCACCATGACGATGTCGCCGAACTTGCCGGACTTGATGTACTCCGCCGCGCGCTGATAGCTGGGCGTGCTGCGGCGCTGCGTTCCTACCTGGACGATCTTGCCGGTCTTGTGAACAGCCGCGCGGAAGAGGCGGGCGTCGTCCATGGTGTGGGCCGTGGGCTTTTCGACGTAGGCGTCGCGGCCGGCGTTGACGGCTTCTGTGCCGTGGCGCGCGTGCTGGAAGTCGGCGGTGGCGATGAGGACGGCGTCGACGTCCTTGCGGGCGTAGAGCTCGTCGTTGTTGCGCACGGGGGTGACGGTGTCGCCACTGACTTTCTGGATGTAGGCTGCGCCTTCTTCGCGGCGGCGGTTCCAGATGTCGGAGACAGCGACGAACTGGAAGTTCATGTCTTTGGCGTGCTGCGAAAATGCAGGGATGAGGGCCTGCTTCATGCGGTCTCCGCAGCCGACGACGCCGACCTTCACGCGATCGTTGGCGCCGACGATGGCCGCGTAGCTGGAGGCGCTCCAGGAGACGGCTGTTGCCGCTGCGGCGGCGCTGCTGGCTTTGAGAAACTCCCTGCGATTATGGTTCGGCAACGTCATCGTTTGAATCCTCCGTCGGGCTTACATGTCCGCAGCGCGAAATTATATAGAACGATTTGCTTGACCGCGCGGGGAAACCGTCGGACAAGTCTGACAGATTGCGAAAGGTTGTCACGCCGGCTGTGGCGGGAAAGGCGGTTAGCGATAACATAGCTGCGTTTATCGGGACTTTATGGCGGAGCGCAGGGTTTTCTCTATAGCATTTCGGTCAAGCCGTTTTACGTATTGAATCTCCCGATAGCCTATAAAAAAAGGCATTGACAGAAGCGCAAAGAAAGCGCAATCATTCTGCGCACCCCAAGTTGTCATACAGGTTTACATCTAGCTTTCGGCAACGCGGGAAAGCACTGCGAGCGTACAAGCACACCGCTCCATGCACTGCGCATCCGCGATAACCGAGAATACGAGCCAGAACAACCATGTCGTTTGATTCATTTATGGAGGCAACAATGCAACAGATCGGAACGTTCGTACGGCGGCTTACTGCCGGCATCCAGGTTTTCTCTCTCATGCTTCTTCTGCTGGCGACTTGCACGATGCGGGCACAGATCGCGGGAAGCGGGAACATTCAAGGCAATGTGAAGGACTCGACGGGCGCTGTGATCGCGCACGGAGACGTAACCCTCACAGAGGAAGCGACGCAGGTGGTCCATACGACCAAGACCGACTCCAGCGGCGACTACTCTTTTCCGAACACGCCGATCGGCAGGTATACGGTGAGCGTCGCCGTGCCGGGGTTTGAGACGTACGTCAAGACGGGCAACGTGCTTGAGGTCGGCAGCAGCATCGCCATCAACGTGACGATGACCGTCGGGAAAGCGGACCAGAAGGTTGAGGTCCGGGCCGATAGTCTTGCGCTCCAGACCGAGGACGTTTCGTTCAAACAGACGATCGACCAGACGGCCGTGACGGAGATGCCTCTGAATGGGCGTCAGATGACCAGCCTTATCACGCTTTCGGGTGGCGCGTCGGCGGCCCCGGGCGGCGACTTTACCGGCAGCAAATATTCTTATGCCGCTATCTCGGTTTCGATCGCCGGCGGCGCCGGCAACACGACTAGCTGGAAACTGGACGGCGGCGACAACAACGACTACATGGCGAACAGTAACCTGCCATTTCCCTTCCCGGACGCGGTCAGCCAGTTCAGCGTGGAATCGACGGCAATCGGCGCGCAGAGCGGCATGCACTCGGGTGGGCTGGTCAACGTCGTTACCCGCTCGGGAACCAACACGTACCACGGTTCGGCGTTTGAGTTCATCCGCAATAACTATCTCGACGCCATCCCCTTCTTTCTCCTGCCTGTCGCCGGGGTGAACGGCAAGGACACGCTGCACCAGGATGAGTACGGCGGCACCTTCGGCGGAAAGATTCTGCGTGACAAGCTATTCGGCTTCGCTGGATTCCAGTATCACCATGCTCAGATGGCCAGCCCGACAACGAGTGCTTATCTACCGACTGCGGCGAACCTCGCGGGCGACTTCTCCGTTACCGATCCAGCTCCCGCGGCCAGTGGCGGCACCGGCGTCGCGAATACCTGCTCCGCGGTTGAACAACTGTACGATCCCATCACCGGCGCGATCCTGCCGGGCAATAAATATCCGACGCCACCGGTCTATAACGCGGCAGCGCTCAAGTTGCTGAGTTATATGCCGAAAGTTGTCGCCCTGCCGGACGGCTCCGAAATTTGCGGGCATGTGCAGTATGCGATCCCGTCGCTGGTGAACTATAAGCAGTTCGTCACGCGTGTCGATTACACCCTCAATGCGAAGAACAACATGTACTTCCGCTACTTCCTCGACGGCTATCAATCCCCTGCCCCGTTTATTCCAACGAACATTCTTTTCACTACGGCTTCGGGAAACATCGAGCGGGTGCAGAGCTATACCTACGGAGAAGACCACGTATTCAATTCGAAAATTGTGAACACCGCGCACGTCACAGTCACCCGCCGGGTTAACAACCGTGGATATAACCCCGCGGACATCAACCTTCAGACGATTGGCGCTACCGTCTATCAACTTGAACCCAACGGACTGCAACTGACAAATACCACGTCCGGCAAGAAACATGGGTTCACCATCGGCGGAGGCACAAACTCCGTTTCCCATTTCAACGACAACGCCTTGAATATTTCCGACGACGTGACCATGGCGATGGGTAAACACCAGTTCGTCTTCGGTGGCGAGTTTGTCCGGAACCAACTCAATATTTCGAATGCCTACGAGACGAACGGCAACGGAGTCATCAACGGCATCTATAGCTCGAATGGACCGACCGGTGCGGGTTCAGGGACAGGGAGTTCGACTACCGCCCCGGCGGGTGACGCCAATCTGGACTTCCTCCAGGGAGCGGAGGCCACTTTCCAACAGAGCAAACAGCAGCAGAATGCTTTGCGGGCGCCGATTCCGAGCCTGTACTTTCAGGACACGTTCCACGCCTCATCGAAGCTGACCGTCGTCGCAGGCCTGCGCTGGTCGCCGGAGTATTTCCCGGTGGACTATTTCGGTCGCGGATCGATATTCGATATGTCGAGGTTCCTGGCCAACAAGTTCAGCAACGTATTCCCGAACGCTCCGGCGGGCTCGTTCTTCTACGGAGACCCCGGCGTTCCGAAGGCGTTTACGCAGAATTCTCTGTGGCAGTTCTCTCCCAATGTCGGCGCTTCGTACGATCCGTGGGGCAACGGCAAGACGGTGTTTCGCGGAGGTTTTGAAGTTGCCTATGACGAGGTAAACTTCTTCACCGGCCAGCGCGTCAACCAGAATCCGCCCTTCGCCACTGCCAGCAATCCGAATACGAGCGGACAGTTGTGCTTCAGCGAACCGTGGCTGCTGGGCGGCGTCGGCAACGGTTGCGGGCAGGTCGGCGGGACCAATACGAGCCCTTATCCGACTCCGCAGATCCCAACCCAGGCTACAGCGCTGTTCCCGGCGCAGGGCCAGTTCATTGTGCTGCCCACCCAGTTCCACCCGGCCGATACGCTGCAATACACGTTCAGCATTCAGCATCAATTTCCCCGCGGCTGGCAGTTGCAGGTGGACTACATCGGGAACAAGACCCATCATGCTCCTATCGGCACACCGCTGAACAATGCGATCTTTATCCCCGGAGTGTTCGGCCCGAACGGTACTGGCTGCACGGGCATTGTGACGACGGGCCCAGCGTCGATCTTCCTGAATCCGAATCCTAAGGTATACGCTGCCGGACAACCCTGCTCCTCGACCGCGGACCAGAACTCCCGTTTTGCGCTTACGGTTGCGAACCCGCAGCAGGGCAACCAATACACGGGCGGCGGCGGCGGCACGGTGCTGGTTGGCGATTCCGCTATCGCGAATTACAACGGACTCGTCACCACCGTTCAGCATCGCCTCTCGTCCACCTTCAGCGTGCTCGCCAACTGGACGTGGTCCAAGTGCCTGAACGAGGCGGACTCGCAGGGTGACCTCGCCAGCACACTTGTAGAAGACCCGACTAACATCAGAATGGACTACGCTCCGTGCGGTTCCGATTACCGGCACATCGAAAACCTCACCATGGTTGCGATCAGCAAATTCGGCTTCTCGAACCGCATCGAGAGCGCCATTCTCAACAACTGGGAGTTTGCGCCGCTGGTGCATATCGTGAGCGGGGCGCCGTTCACAGTGACCCAGGGAGCGGATGAGTCGCTCACGGCCAACAGTGCGAGTGTCGATCGTCCGAATGTGGTGCCCGGGGTTCCCGTGTATATCCACATCGCTAACCGCCAGGGCGCCGGTGCGGTAAACCAGGCATACCTCAATCCGCTGGCCTTCGTTAACAACGCGGTTCCTGGAACATTTGGCACCGCCAGCAGAAACGCCTATCGCGGTTTGCCGGCGTATCAGTTCGATGCCCAGGTCTCCCGTATATTTCCAATCCACGAACGGCTGAACCTGGATCTTCGGCTGGAAGCGTTCAATGCGTTGAACCACCCGAACTTCAGCAATCCCAGTGCCAGCAACCCCGGTACAGCGACGGCACATAGCACAACCTTTGGCCTGATCTCAGCGACCAGCAACACCGCCAGAGTCTTCCAGGGTGGCATCAAGCTGAGCTTCTAAGCTCGGAAGATCACAAGGAAACATGAGGGGCGCCTATGCAGAAACTGCAACGGCGCCCTTTTTTTGCGTGCCAGACTTGGTCACGAGCGCATCGAACTGTCAGTGGATGGCGGCTGCGAGCGGTGTCACTACAGGTGAGGCAAGCCCGACGAATTCGGTGAGGGTGTTGTCGCCGGAGTTGGCCGTCCAGAGGTTGCCGGAGGCGTCGATGGCGATGCCCGCGGGCGAGTTGATGGCGCCTATGCCGCTGGCGGAAGTAAGCGCGATGCCCGCGGAGGTGAATGCCGAGAGCGTGCCGGACGACACTCCGTTGACGACCCAGATCGTGTTGGCGCCATCGATGGCGAGGGTGACCGGAGCGTTGAGGCCGCCGCCCTGTACCGGGGGCGACGGGGGCAGAGGGCTTCCGTTGGACTGGAATGCGCTGAGCGAGTTGTTGCCGGGGGCGGCCACCCAGGCGGAGTCGGCGGCGGTGAGTGCGATTTGCGTGCCGCCGAGGAGGAAGCCGTCGGTGAAGGGCGAGCCCGCGGCGGGGTGCCCGGTGGCGTCATATTTACCGACCGTGCCGGTGCCGTTGTTGTCGACCCAGATGTTGCCGTCGGGGTCGAGAGCGATGGCGAGTGGGGCGCTGCCGGTGGCGCCGGCGATGGGGCTTCCGTCGATCGCAGCGCCGGAGGGGTTGAGCTCGGTGATCGAGTCGCCGGCGAAGTTCGCGACCCAGGCATTGCCGGCTTTGTCGACGGCGATGCCGGTGGGGGCGTCGATGCCGCCGGCGGTGAATCCGGTGTTGGAGAGGATGTTGCCGCCGTTGTCGAGTTCGACTACGGTTGAGGCGCCGGTGTTGGCGATCCAGACGTGGCCGGCGAGGTCGATGGCGATGCCCTGCGGCGCGAGCAGGCCGCCGCCGGTGTAGCCGCTGCCGCCGGTCGCGTCGAGACCGAGGTAGTTGAACTTGCTGACCGCGAAGCCGCCCTCGTCGGCGGCCCAGATGTTGCCGGTCGCGTCGACGGCGAGGCCGAAAGGGGCGTTCAAGCCGCCGCCGGTTACGGTGAGGGGCATCGTCCAATCGGCGGGCGCTTGCGCGAGCGGTGTCTGGAATGGAGAACCGGGGGTGATGAGGCCGAAGACGCTGGCGACGTTGTTGGCCGGGTAGTGGACGATGTTGAGCAGCGCCGAGACCGTGTCGGCGGGAGTGGATGAAGTGCCTGGAGGCGTGGCGGCGGTGTAGAAGCTGCTGCAACTCGTCGAGCCAGTAGGAGAGTTGACGCAGGCGGCCATCGCGTCGGCGAGGGTGACGAGTTTCGCGGTCGGGGCGGTGGCGGTGGCCGGGAGGAGCGGGCCGGGGGCCGTTCCGGCGGCTACGCTGACGAGTTCCTGCTCGATGTTGAAAGCGTTGGCGAGACCTTGTGAGGTCGCGGCGGTCGAGCCGACGTGAGTTGCGTCCGCCATGAACGGGGCGAGGGCGTAGGTCGTGGCTACTGTTGTGAGTTCGTTGATGCTGATGAAGGTGCTGGAGTTCAGGCTGCTGCACGAGCCCAGGCCGGCCATCAGGACGAGGCCGGTGTTGACGCCCGCGCCGGAGTCGCCGCCGGTGGCGGTGATGTAGACCTGGGCCCCGGTGGGGCAGGTGTAGAGGTTCGAGATGTTGAAGCTGCCGGCGGCGTCGCTTTGGACGGTGGCGGAGATGAGCGGGGTGGAAAGGCCCTTCGCGGTAGTGGTATTGACGGCGTAAAGCTGGACGGTCGCGCCGTTGACCGGCTGCTGGCCGCCGTGGATGTTGCCGCTGAAGTGTACGGCCGGGATGACGGGCGAAGCGCCTGTCGTCTGGCCGCCGGTGCCGACTCCGCAACCCTGCATCATCAGGGCCGCGCCTGCTGCTGTCACGATTGCCGCTACTCGTTTTGTTGTCTGCTGCATGGCGATTCCCCTGTTGGTTTGCTGCTGGATGATTGTTGTTTTCATGGCCGGCCTCAGTGTGCTGTAAACATTTGCGGTACAGCGGTCGCAGGTGCGAAGTTGGCGTTGCCGGCCTGTGTTGCAGTGACGGTAACCGGGCCTGCGGCAGTGGCTGTCAGCTTGTTGCCGACGACCGTCGCTGGGCCGCTGGCAATCGAGTAGCTGACGGGGAGGCCGGAGGTGGCTCGGGCGGTAAGCGTCATCGTCGTGCCGACCGGCAGGTTGGGTATCCGGCTGAAGAAGATCGACTGGCCCGCCGGGCCGTTTACGGTCAGCGTTCCGGCGACGAAGGTGAAGGTGTAGTTCGGGGCGGTCAATGTTCCCTGCGCCGGATTGATGGCGTACGGTCCCGGAGGTGAGGTGCCGATGGCTGGTGTCGTCAGCGCGGGTGTGCCGGTGACGACGCTCGGGGAATCGCCGTTGACGTATCCGGCGATGCCGTAGGTGAAGGCTGGGTTCGGCTGGTCGAAGTTGCGTGCGGCGTTGCCCGCTGTCACGGTGAGCACGGCGGGAGCCACTGTCACCGAGAAGTTCACCGCAGGGGCAGGTCCGAAGCCCGAGCCGCCGAGTTGGTTGGCCTGCAACATCACTATGCCTGCTCCGGTGATGGTGAAAGGGCCGGCGCCAGTTGCGGGGCCGGAGATTACGGTGAAGGTTACGGGCAGGCCGGAGCTTGATGTCGCCGTTACGTTGAATGTACCGCCGCCGTAAACCGGTATGGGCAGCGCGCCGAGGGTGATGGTTTGCGCGTTGCCCGTCACCGTGACGATGGACGGATCGGAAGTGCTGCCGGAGTAGTTTTTGTCGCCGCTGTAGACAGCCGTGATGCTGTGGTCGCCTGAGGAGAGCGTGGTGGTGGAGCAACTCGCAACACCCGAAGAGCCTAGCGCTCCGCTGCATACGAGGGTCGATCCATCGAAGAAAGAAACCGTGCCCGCGGCCGGTACACCGGTCGTGGACACGGCAGCGGCGAAGTCGATCTCTACTCCCGGACTGGCCGGGCTGCCGCTGGTATAAAGTTCGGTCGTGGTGGGTGATGGGTTCCCGTTGACCTGGAGATACGCGGTCTGCGGACTGCCTACGGCGGAGTCCGAGAACACGATGCTGCCTTGCAGGTTGGGCGTCGTCGTGCCAGCGGGAGGAGCGTATTGCACGGAGATGTTGCAGGATGCTCCTGCTGCGAGCGGCGCAGAGAAATTGCAGGGACTGGTTGGCGCGGCGCTGACGGTGAAGTTGCCGGTGACTGTGTACGGCGTTGCGTTGAAGGTGAAGGGCAGGTTTCCGGCGTTGCTGATGGTGAGCGTTTCCGCGGCGCCAACTGCGCCTGCCGCCGCATTGCCCAGCAGCACGCTGCCAAGCGGCCCGGCCTTTACGACGGACTGGCTATAGTAGTTGGCGATGAGCAGGGCGCCGGTGTTATCGAGCGCGATGCCGGACGGAAAGGCGAGGGTGAAGTTGGTCGAGGGCGCACCCATGGGGTCCGCATAGTAGATTCCCTGCGCGGCGCCGGTGATGCCGGCGACGGTGGATATGGTTCCCGTCCCCGCTTCGACGCGGCGTACGGAGTAGTGTCCCTCGTCCGCGATGAAGAGGTCACCGGCGGGATCGAGCGCCAAGGTCTGCGGCTCCGACAACGAGGCCGATGTTGCCGGGCCGCCATCGCCGTAGCCATTGTTGAAGCCTCCGCTGCCGGCGTAGTAAGTCAGTTTGCCAGTGGTGTCGACTTTATAGACCTGATTGCTTTGCTGGTCGGCGATGTAGACGTTGCCGGCGTTGTCGATCGCGAGACCGGTGGGTTGGCGCAGGGGGGTAGAAGTCGCCTGCACATTGTTGGCCGTGTTACCGGGGAATCCCGGCTGCCCGGCGAAGGTGGTGAGGTTGCCGGATGTGTCGAGTTTGACCACGGCGGCGTTGTCGACCTCCGCGATGTAGACGTTGCCTGCCGGATCGACGGCGAGCGCGACGGGCTGGCAGAGATCGGGGGCCGACGTTGCGGGAATATTTGTGCTGCTACCGCAGTGGCCGATGACTCCTGCGACCAGTGTGATGACGTGAGTGACAGCGTCGACGCGGTGGACGACTTCGTTGCCGTAGTCGGCGATGTAGAGGTTGTCGTTGGCGTCGAAGGCGATGCCCGCGGGGTTGCAGAAGGACGCGTTCAGGGCTTGTCCGCCGTCGCCGCCACTGTTGCAGTAGTAGATGCTCTGCTGGTGCGGATAGCCCGCGTAGGCGGTGACGATGCCGGTGACGGCGTCGACGCGGCGGATCTGGCCGGTGAATTGCTCGGTGATGTAGGTGTTGCCTTTGCTGTCCTGCGCGACGTTGGATGGATTGTGGAAAGTGGCCGCGGTTGAAGGGCCGCCGTTGCCGCTGAAACTGCCGTGGTTGTCGTCGGAAGGCACGCCGGCAAAGAGTTCGGTCTGCGACGGAGTGAACTGTAGCAGACCACCTTGCGCGGTGATGACGACGGTATTCGAGGTTGCAGATTCGTAGTTCGAGTCGCCCGTGTAGGTGGCCTGAACCGCGTTATTGCCG
Source organism: Acidobacteriaceae bacterium (assembly GCA_035648695.1). Taxonomy (GTDB): domain Bacteria; phylum Acidobacteriota; class Terriglobia; order Terriglobales; family Acidobacteriaceae; genus Granulicella. Next base: position 10,688 of record DASRLB010000295.1, read on the forward strand.
ACCTGCGTGGGCGTGAGGGTCGCGGATGCCGTGGCACCGCTGAGCGGGACTGTCGCCACCACTTTGCCTGCCACTGAGAACTGTATGTTGCCTGTGGGCGCGACGGGGCCGTTGCCGGTTACGACCACTGAAGCGTTGATTGTGCCGCCCGCGGTGACGGTCGGCGGAGTCGCTGTCAGAGCGACGTTGGCTGCGGGCGTGGTGACTGTCACATCCTGCGCGGAAGATTGGCTGCCCGAATAATTTGGGTCGCCGCTGTAGACCGCCTGGTACTCGTGGAAACCGGCCGTGGGCGAAAGGGTGAATGTTGCGCTGCCGCTTGTGTCGAGCGACGCCGATGTGACGGTCGAGCCTCCATCCGTGATCGTCATCGTTCCGGTTGGCGTTGCGCCGGTGCCGGAGGCCGCTACGACGACCGTTGTCAGCGTGAGGCCATAGCCGGCAACCAGGTTGTTGGACGATGCGGTGAGGGTGGTTGTCGAAGCTGGATTGACGGGCGCGCCGGTCAGGGTCACGGTCTGAGGCGAATCGGCGGCGCTGTCGCTGAAGGTGATCGAGCCTGACGCCTGACCCGCAACGGTGGGCGCAAAAGTGACGGTGAGATCGCAGCTTGCGCCTGCGGGCAACGCCGCGCTGAAGTTGCAGCCATTCTGTGTGGCGGGTGCCGATGACCACGCTGCGCCTGCGATCGGTGGTGCGCCGCTGAAGGTCAACGGGGCGGTGCCGGGGTTTGCTATGGTGAGGTTCTGCGTGACAGAGGCCGGCACGGTGGGGGAGCCGAAGTCCATCAGGCCGCCCGGCCCAATTTTTACGAGGAGGCCGAAGTCGTCGAGTGTGGTGTAGACATTTCCCGCGGGATCGAGGGCAACGTCGTCGACCGGTCCGAGGTAAGCGACAGTGGCGGCCCCGCCGTCACCGGAATAACCATTGATGTTGTTGGGCGTGCCTGCGACGGTGCGGATAATTCCCTGCCCGTCTACTTTGCGAATGTTCTGCGCATAGCTGTCTGCGATGTACAGGTCGCCCGCTGCGTCGACACGGACTCCCGAGGGAGAGTTGAGCAGGGCAGCGGTCGCCAGGCCGTAATCGCCCGAGACGCCAGGGCCGTTTCCGCCGGCTACGGTGCGGATTTCGCCGGTGGTGTCGACCTCGCGAACGGCGGAGTTCTGCTGGTCGGCTATGAAGAGATTTCCGGTGGAATCCACGGCAATGCCGATGGGTTCGTTGAGTGTCGCAGCAGTCGCCATGCCCTTGTCGCCGCCGTGCGCGCAGTTCTGCGGTGTGCCGGCGATGGTCGCGATGTTGCCGTTGCTATCGACCTTGCGGACGATGCAGTTATCACTGTCCGCGATGTACAGGTTGCCAGCCGCGTCCAGCGCCACTCCATGTGGATACTGCAAGAGCGCCGATGTTGCCGCGCCGCCATCGCCTGAAAATCCGCCGCGATACTGCGTGCCCGCGACGATGGTGATCCTGCCATTCGTCACTTTGTAAACGACATTGGCGGAGGCATCGGAGAAGAACACGTTGCCGTACGGATCGACCGCGACGTACTGCGGATCACTCAATTGATAGCCGACGGCGGCTGTGCTCGCCGTTCGTGGCTTGACGACTATCTTCGCCGTGGCGCCGGAGCGCGACTCTTCGCCGCCACCGCCTCCGAGGCCCGGCAGTTCTCCGGCGATGGTGGTGATGATGCCGCTGACCGCGTCGATGCGGCGGACCGTCGAATAGTAGGAGTCGGCGAAGTAGATGTTGCCGGAGAGGTCGACCGCGACGCCGATGGGGTCGCCGATCTGGGCCTGGCTGGCGAGGCCGCCTTCGTTGTAGCTATTGCCCTGTCCTGAGACGGCCTGCACAATCTCAGGAATGAAGCGCAGCGCGGCGCCTGAACTTCCGTTGGCCGTGACGTTGACCGAAACTGTATTCGACGAGGCCGTGGCGTAGGTGCCGTCGCCGGAATATACGGCCTGCACATTGGCCTGACCCAGGGCCAGAGGACTAAAGTGCGCGATGGCCGTGCCGCCACTCACAGGAGCAGTGGCGACGACCGTGCTTCCGATGAGGAACTGGACGCTGCCGGTCGGATCTGCCGCAACGCCGGAGACGCCCGCCGAAGCGTAGATGGTCCCGGAGAGCGCGACGGTTGCGGGGTTTGCCGTCAGCGAGACGGTGACGGCCGGCGGGATTACAGTTACGGTCTGCGCGGCCGATTGGCTGCCGGTATAGTTGGTGTCGCCGCCGTAGACCGCGAAATAGGCGTAGCTGCCGACCGCGGGAGTGAGCGTGAATACGGCGGTGCCGGTGTTGTCGAGCGAATTGCCGGCGACGGCGGTGGCGCCGCTCATGATGGTGATGGCGCCGGTGGGTGTTGCTGCGCCGCCGGCGACGGGTGCGACGGTCACGGTCAACGTGACGCTCTGGCCGGCGAGAATAGAATTCGCGGATGGCGTGAGCGTGGTGATCAAAGCCGGGTTGTTCGCTACGCCGCGCAACACTACCGTCTGCGGAGAGTCGCTGGCGTTGTCGCTGAAAGTGAGCGAGCCGCCACTGGAGGTGGTGGATGCAGGGGCGAAGGCAATGGTGAGATCGCAACTGCCGCCGGGCGCGAGCGGTGAAGTGAAATTACAGCCGTTGGTGGCTGCCGGTGCGAAGGTGTAGCCGCTACCGGCGATCGCCGGGGCGCTCGAAAATGCGAGCGCCGCGTCACCGACATTCGCGACGGTCAATGTCTGGGCGGCGGTGGTGTTGAGGTTGACGGGGCCGAAATCCATCAGGCCGCCGTCGCCGATCTTCAGCAGCAGATTGTAGTCGTCGAGCGTGGTGTAGAGACTGCCCCCGGCGTCGACGGCAAGGGCGTTGACGTTGCCGAGGTCCGCTGTCGTTGCTGGGCCGCCGTCGCCGGAGTAGCGGTTGAGATTCGGGTCGGCGAGTCCGGCTACGGTGCGGATTACGCCTGCCGCATCCACTTTGCGGATGTTCTGGTTGTCGTAGTCCGCGATGAACAGGTCCCCGGCAGCGTCCGTCTTGATGTCGAACGGGCTTTCCAACTCCGCCGAGGTGGCGGGACCGAAGTCGCCGGAGAAACCGTATGTTCCATTGCCCGCGACGGTGGCGATGTTGCCGCCGATGTCCACCTTGCGCACCACGGAAACGCCAGTGTCGGCGATGTAGAGGTTGCCGGCTGCGTCGAGCGCGAGAGCTTCCGGCTCACTCAGCTGGGCCGAGGTGGCTGCGCCGCCATCGCCTGAATAGCCGGGGGTTTGCGGCGTGCCGGCAACGGTGGAGATATTGCCGTTGATGTCCACCTTGCGGACGATGGAGTTGTTGCCGTCCGCGATATAGAGATTGCCCGCGGCGTCCAAAGCGATGCCTTCGGGAAAGTTGAATTGGGCGGAGGTGGCGGGGCCTCCGTCGCCGGAGTAACCGGCACTGTTGAAGGTCCCGGCGACGATGGAGATCATGCCATCGGTCGTGACTTTGTAGACAACCTGAGCATCGTCGTCGCTGAAATACACATTTCCGCCGGCGTCCAGCGCGACGTATTCAGGGTCATCCAGGCTGACACCGGTGGCGACGACGCGGGTGCCGACCTTGAACGGAGACACAGCGCGGGCCGCTGCAGGTTTATTGATGAAGGCTTGAACTCGATCTGCGAGTACCTGCTTCCCGCTGCGGCGTTGGGCGCGGGCGGTGGAAGGGAGGGACTCGTCGCCGGCGCTGGGAGCGATGCCGGCAATGGTGGTGACGGTCCCGGTGACCGCATCGATGCGGCGCACCGTGCTGAAGCCCGCGTCGGCGAAGAAGATGTTGCCGGCCTTGTCGATGGCGACGCCCTCGGGCTCGCCGAGGCTGGCGGCGGTGGCGAGGCCGCCCTCGTTGTAGCTGGTTCCCTGCCCGGCAAGCGTCGCGGTCCGCTCGGGGATGAAGCGCAACCGTGGCTGGGATTGTGCGCTAAGTCCCACCGGCGCCAACAGCAACATCGTCACAAAGCCCCACCGCAATTCCTCGCTGATTCGCGCAAATTTCATGGTCTGCACTCCTGGAGTCCCTGGGCACTCGACGGCCGCTGGCTGTTCCGGACGGCGTCTACTGTGCTCATCGCGCTGTAAACCCACCTTGGAAGAAAAATTTTTCAACAGAGATTCCGTGCGGGCAGATTGCACCCCGCTCCGCGTGCTATGGTGCGGAATGGGCCACGTAGAAGACCGGAAACTCCCAGCGTCTGTGGGCCGCGATTTGCTGCGGCAACACCTGCGACCGTACCTCTGCTGTGGTGCGCTGCTGGCTGTGCTGGCAATGGGCGCCGCGCCGTTGCTCGCCCAGACCGCCGATTGCTCGATTGTCGCCAGCCGCAATCCGGATGAGCTTTCACCGTCGCTGGCGGGCAAATTTGCCGATGCTCCGTTGCAAGCCGACCTGCGCCGCGAGTATGCGCAGTCCGACGCGACGCCGCCGCCGTCGGACCTTGCCGCGCGGGTCGCGCACACGCTCGACGCGGCAAAATCTTCGGGCAATGCCTGCGCTATCGGCATGGCGTCGCTGCTGCTGGGCGACCGCGAGGCCAATCGCAACTTCACTACCGCGCAGAAGGCCTTTGCGGATGCCGCCGCCGCTTTCGAGCAGGCGGATGCTCCGCTCGGCACCGCAGAAGTGCTGCGCCGCACTGCGGAATTGCATATCGAGCGCGGGGAGCAGGCGCAGGCCAACGCCGATTACACCCGCGCCATCGCGATTTATACCGCCCAGGGCCGTCCGCTCTCGGCGCTGATCTCCGAGGTCGGGCGCACGTCGGTGACGGAATCGCCGGACTACGCCGGGCTCGCCCGCCGCGCGGCGGAGCTGCACAACGCCTGCATTCAGGGGGCGTTGGCGCGGGTGTGGGGGCAGAGCTTCTTCGATTCTTCTAACTTCGCCGCGGCCGACCTGCACTATCGCGAGGCGGGGCGCTTCTATGCAGCCTGTCCACAAAAGCTGGCCGAGCGTGCCGACCTCGAAACGATCTGGGGAATGAACGAGTCCGATCAGGGGCGAACGTCTGCCGCCATTGCCCATTATCGGCGCGGTGTGGAGTTGGAGCGGCGGTTGGGCGATTCCGCTTCGCTGTCGCAGGCGCTGGGAAGTTTGGCGAGGTTTTACGAGGGCCAACATCAGCCGGAGCGGGCGATCCCGCTCTATAAACAGGCGCTCGAGGCGATTGAGAAGAATGGTTCACCGGGGTTTATCGGGCTGATGGAATCGAACCTGGGCAGTGCGTATCTACAGGCACACCAGGCGGCGCAGGCGGTGCCGCTGATCGTGGCGGCAAACGCTACGACGAAGTCCGATGCGTTGCGTTGCCTGCGCTTCGACAACCTGTCGCAGGCTTACCTTGACCTGGGCCGCAATCAGGACGCGCTGGAGGCCGCCGAAGCTTCCAACAAAGCCTGCACAGCGACGCACAACGACCGCTCGGTCGAACGCGCACTGGAGGACAGCGCGGACGCCTATCTGCGGCTCGACCAATTGGACGATGCGCTGCGAGATGCGCAGCAAGCAGTCTCGATGCTGGAGCAGTTTCGCACGCACCTGGTAAGAAAGGATGCGTACAAGCAGGGCTACCTGGAGTACAACCATCATGCGTACGATTTGCTGATTACGATTCTGGTGCGGCTGAAGCGGTATGACGAAGCGCTCGAAGCGTCGGAGCAAGGGCGGGCGCGCGCCTTCCTCGATCTGCTCGCGAGCCGGCCGGCGGCGACCGGTGCGGCTGCGCCGCCGGAGGGCTCGCCGCATAGTCTTGAGGCGCTGCGGAAGCAGCTTGTCGATAGCCCGGCGCAGGCCGCACCGATGCGCGCGGCGGATGTGCGCGCGCAGGCCGAGCGCCTGCACTCCACCCTTCTGCTCTATTGGACGACGCACGATTCGCTGTTTACCTTCGTCGTCGCACCCGGCAAGCCTACGTTCGCGCTCCAACAGCCGATCACGGAGAGTGAGTTGGCGAAGTCTATCGCCGCGGTGCAGCCGGCGGAGTCGAGCGGAGGTGTAGGTGCGGAGATCGTTGCGCGCGGGGGAAGTCATGTGCGGATCTTGCAGCCGGAGAATTCGTGGAAGCATCTGTATGCGCTGCTCATCGCTCCGGTCGCGGCGCAGCTTCCTACAGAGGATGGATCGCTGCTGACCATCGTTCCCAGCGGCAGCCTCTTCCAGCTTCCGTTTGCCGCATTGCAGAATCCGGCCGGGCGCTACCTGCTGGAACGCTATCGGGTGCATACGATTCCCGCTGCCAGCCTGCTCTCGTTTACAGAGCGCAACCAGCAACTGGCGCATGAGACTCGGCCGCGCTATCTCTTTCTCGCCAACCCGGCGCGGCTGCCGCTAACACCCACGGGACAGCGGCTGCCTCCGCTGCCGGGGACTGCTTCGGAGGTGAGCGCGATTGCGCATCTGCTGCCGGCGGCGGAGGTGCATACGCTTGAGGGGCAGCAGGCGGCGATCGCTCCGCTGCTGCGCGAGTTGCCCAATACGACGGTGCTGCACCTCGCTACACATGCGATCGTCAGCGATACCGAGCCGTTCAACTCCTTCCTCGCGCTGGACGACCGGACCGGCGAGGGCCGCTTGTCGCTGGCGGAAATTTACGGCCTGCGGCTGCGGACTTCGCTGGTCGTGCTGAGCGCCTGCCGCACCGGGCGAGGCCATGTGACCGGCGACGGCGTCGAGGGGCTGTCGCGGGCGTTCTTTTATGCGGGGTCGGCCTCCGTGCTGACCACCCTTTGGGACGTCGCCGACCGGCCAACGGCAATGATGCTGCCAAGGTTCTACCGGGCGCTCGATGCGGGGCGCTCGCCCTCGGAAGCCCTGCGTTCGGCCCAGCTCTCGATGCTCGGCGACCTGCGCGCCGGACGAATTTCCGTGGAAACGCTGGCGGGACAGCGCAAACTGCCTCCCAGCCCTGCCTTCTGGGCTGCGTTTTCGCTGGCGGGTGAGCCGTAATTCCTGCTGTGCCGGCAGCAACTGTCAGCTCCAAAACGGTGTCAGATCAGGAATCCGATATTCTTTTCAAGGACGGACGCAAAATTCCGCTCTTCCGTATTGAGCTACTCGCGCGATGACCCTAGTGAACGACTTTGACGAGATTTACCGCACACACGCGGCGGCGGTATACCGCCTCTGCCTGCGCGCGGTGTCGCGCCCTGAGGTTGCCGAGGACATTACGAGTGAAGTCTTCCTTCTTTTCCATCAGAACCGGCACACGATTCCCGAAGACCAGTTGCCGGGATGGTTGTTCACCGTCGCCAAACGCCGGGCTGCGGACTTCTGGCGGCGGCACTACGTCGAACAGCGCTGGAGCGCAGCGCAGGTTGAACCCGAGCCGGAATCGAACGATCCGGAATTTGCGCTGGAAGTGCTTTTGGAACGCTGCCGGAGTCTCAAACAGATGCATAAGGTTTGCCTGGTGCTGCGCTTTCGGCACGACATGTCGCGGAGCGAAATTGCGGCCCAGACCGGGCTCTCTGAACTACAGGTCAAGGGCACGCTACAGTATGCTCTCCAGCTTTTGCGCAACTATATCGATGAACGGGCAGCACAGAGGCCCAGCCGACCGTCTCACCCGCTGCAACAGCAACGTATTCCAAACGGCCTGACCGGACACTGAATGACACTCGATGCCTGATGATCTCGATCAACGAACGACGCAGGATGACGATGCCGCACTGGAGGCTGCGCTGATGAAGAACGCGCGCCCCGGAACGTGTCCGCCGCCCGACCTGCTGTTCGCGGCCGGCGAGGATGTGCTGCCCGCGGCGGAGGGAGAGGCGATCCGTGCGCACGCGGCGCAGTGCGTGTTGTGTCAGACGCTGCTGGCCGGACTGGAAGGAGATGCCGCTGCGGCCCTCACACCCGCGCAAGACAGCCGCATCCGGGCGCGGATCGATCGCGGCCTGGAGCGGGGCTCGGAAACGCCGTATGGAGAGAGCAGGTCGCCGTGGCGCGCTTTGCTGGCAATTGCCGCTGCGTTGGTCTTGATGGTTGGCAGCTGGTTTGGCTATCGCGCGATGCATCGTCCGGCGGCGGCGTCGATTGCCGTCCGGCAACCGGATGCGAACCCGCCAATGGAGTTCGCGGAGCTGCACCGGATTTCGCCGCTGGCTGCGCCGGAGGATGCGCCTGGACTGGTGTCTCGCGGGGACTCGTCCGGTGCGTCGGCTGAACCGTCCGCGGCCGATATGTTGCCCGCGTTCCGTGCCTACAACCGCGGAGACTACTCGGCGGCGGTGGCGGCTTTCGCCAGCCTCGCTGGCCGCTTTCCGGATGCGGAAGTTCCGGCCCTCTACCTCGGGGTTTCGCAGCTTGAGTTGGGCGACAATGCGAAGGCGCGCGATACGCTGACTCGCGCTCTGAGCAACGCGCACGGTGCGCGCCATGCTGACGCTACGTGGTACCTGGCAATTGCGGAGTTGCGCACCGGCGATGCGATGGCGGCGGCACCTTTGCTGCAATCGCTGTGTTCGGGCGGGCCCGCTCCGTATGCGCCGCGGGCCTGCGCGCTGGCAAAGCAGATTCGCTAGCTAAACGCTACCAGGTTGTTGCGGCGACGAGCGACGGCGGACCAGCCTCGCCGGCAATGACTTCGGTCTTCAGCACCATCTCCAGGTTCTTGCTTTGCCAGCCGGCCGGGACCTTGCGGAGGAGTTGCTCCAGCGAACGCGGGGAGGTGACAAACTCGCTGGCGGCTTCGGTGCCGTACGGTCCGATGCCGGCGATCACCATCACTGTGCCGTTGGTGGTCGCATCGTGGTAGCGGGCGACGATGGCGTAGTCGGTGGAAACGGTCGCGTAGGGCTTAGAGAAATCCACGCTCCAGTCCGGATGTTGGGTGCTCTTGTCGTCTTCGATATGCGCCAACGGCTGCGTGACGAAGCGAAAGCGCAGTGGATCGAGCAGGCGCAAGGTCCAGAGGTTGTTCAGCGCGCCGACCAGGACCACCGATCGCGAACGCAGATCGACGAGGCTGGTCGCCGAGCCCTCCTTGATCTCGTAGTTTCGGCCACGTCCCTGTATGAGGCCGGTGAGGCGGGAGAGCGCAAGCGCGCTGGAGAGCGAAATGTGGTGGTAGGGGCCGACCATGTGCTCCATCAGGCTGGTCTGCGCGGGCTCGGGTGTGACCAGCTCGGGATGGCCGCTGCCGAGGACGATCAGGATCGGACCCGGGGATTGGAACAGCGGGCCCCAGAGTTCGTCGGCGGTCGAGGACGCAGAGACTTTATGCAGCGAGTAGGCACCCACGGCCACCAGCACCAGGACAATGCCCATCGCCCATCGTGCGTAGGGCCTGAACGCGAAGCGGCCCGCCTGCTGGGACGCACGATCGGTGTTGGCGTGAACCGGTGGAGGGAAGGTTTCCCCAAGGGCTTCGGTCCGACAGGATTCGGCTACAACGTCTATCGCAACAATCGCGGCGGCAGCCTGGACGATGTACAGCAGTTCTCCTCGAGCATGGTTCTGGATTCACGCTTCGGGCTGGTGTTCCATCCGTTCGGTCTGGCTTATCCGGGCAACGTCGGCTATGACCTGTCGGCACTCGGCATCAGCGGCACCGGTTTGCCTTACACCTCATTTCCGGGCGAGTCGTCGAGCGATGGCTATGCCGGCCTGGCGCCTGGCGCCGGCGGACAGGTGAGCGAAGATACGACCGGCTCGCTCGAAGAGATTCTCACCAAAACTTTCGGGCATCACACGGTCCGCTTCGGCTTTGAGGGCAACCTGATTCGCTACAACGTGCAGAACCCGCAGAGCGGCTTCGGAGCGTTCAGCTTCGACCGCCGCTTCACGCAGCTAAACTCAGTCAATGTCGGCATCGGCTCCGACCCCAATTCGGGCGATCCCATGGCATCGCTTCTGCTGGGAGACTTTTCCGGCGCCTCGTACAACATAACCCCCGCCTATGCTCTCCAGCAGATCTACATGGCGCCTTTTGTACAGGACGACTGGCGCGTAAACAACAAGCTCACGCTGAACCTGGGCATACGCTACGACTATGAGTCGCCGTTCACAGAGCGATACAACAAGCAGGTTTCCAATTTCTGCACAACCTGCACGAGCCCGCTACAGAGTTCGGTCGTCGGCCTGACGCTCAACGGCGGTCTGCAATACACCGGCTCGAGCAACCGTTATCCCTATCCTCGCGATCTGAACAACATTCAGCCCCGACTCGGAGCGGCATACCAGGTGACGCCCGGTACTGTAGTGCGGGCAGGCTTCGGCATCATCTACTTCAATACGCTCGAAACGCCGATCGGCACTGGCTTCAGCCAAAGCACCAGCTACACCAACACGTCCAACAGTGCGCCAACCAACACGCTTAGCAATCCCTTCCCATCTGGAGTTGTACTGCCGACGGGCAGTTCACTTGGACTCGCGACGTCGCTGGGACAGGGCGTCAGCTTCATCGACCCGCATCATGTGCAGCCGAAGAGCGCGCAATATACGGCCAGCGTACAACAGCAGTTCCCCGGCAACCTGGCATTGCAGATCGCCTATGTCGGCGCGCGACCGACGCGGCTCGAAGTCAATCACAACATCAACGTGCTGCCCGCGCAATACTATCTCGGAGGCACCAATAACTACGCGGCGCAAATCGCCAACATCACCAACCTTACGACGACCGTCGCCAACCCGATGGCGGGCAAATTCAGTGGGACAACTTCACTGAACAATGCCACGATTCAGCGTTACCTCCTGCTGCTTCCCTTCCCCGAATTCGGCTCGGTGACGGAACAATATTCGTCGATCGGCACCGCTCCTTACAATGCGTTGCAGGTACAGGTGAGCAAGCCGATGCGGCACGGCTTCTCCATCCAGGGCAACTTCACCTGGGACAAAGTGATGCTGCATAACGGATACCTCGACAACTATGCCGCGACGACCGGCCATCTGGATTCGGTGCAGGACGGCAATCCGACGATGTTCGGCAACATCTTCGGGATATACGAATTTCCGAAGTTTGCCAAGAGGCCGCTTTACGAGCGTCTGTTGATCGGCGGATGGCAGTTGCAGCCCGTAGCTCGCCTCACCAATGGGCCGCTGGTGGGTGTCCCGGGCAGCATCGACATTGTCGGCAACCCCGTCCAGGGGAACCAGTCGTATACCCGCACATTCAACACTTGCTATCAAACCGTCAACTCCACGACCGGCGCCATCGCCAACGCAAACACGGTGATCAGTTCAACCACCGGTCTGCCGACCTCCACGGCTTGCGACGCGCAGTCGCCAAATCCGGCATTCCGGCAACGGTTGAACACGACGTTTACGATCCAGACCAACAGCACCGTTCTGCCGGTGCGCCAGCATATCCACTCGCTGCTGGATGCATCGCTCTTCAAGACGTTCGCGATTCGCGAAGGTATGAGCTTCGAAATTCGCGGCGAGTTCTTCAACATCCTCAACACCGCAAACTTCGGCGGGCCGAGCACATCGCTGGGAGCGGCAAATTTCGGGTCGGTGGCTTCAACGTCAGGCTTGTTGACGCAGATCAACGACCCCCGTATCGGTCAACTGACCGCCCGCATTAACTTCTAACCTGTTTGATCTTCCTGATGGCTTATCTCACGCGTTGCAAGAATGGAACATCCTTGCAACGCGCTCTTTTTTGCCGGCCGCACGGATGGAAATATGCTTGCTCCTGGTAGAAACTGGATGGATGCGAATGACTGGTTCTTTCTCTGCGGCAGTGAGTTCTGTAAGGCATCCGTCAACTTTCCGGAAGCAGCATCTTGCATGTGTGTTGCTGTTGGCCTCGCTGGGGGCGGCGAAAGCTCAGGCCCCGGCAACTCCGCGGGCGCATGGTGCCGCGGTGGAGGGAGCGCTGGCGCGGGATTTTGAAACACCACCGCCATCGGCCCGGCTGCGCTGCTATTGGTGGTGGCTCAATGGTCATACCACCGAGCAGACCATTACCCGCGACCTCACGGAAATGAAGGCCAAGGGCTACGGCGGAGTCCTGCTGGTCGATGCCAACGGCGCCGACCAGGGCGGCAACGGCAACGTTCCCGCCGGGCCCGAGTTCGGCAGCCCCGCGTGGACGAAACTCTATCTCCACGCACTCGATGTCGCGAGCCGGCTGGGCCTCGAAGTGACGCTGAACATCACCAGCGGATGGAACCTCGGCGGCCCGTGGGTGAAGCCTGAACAAGCCTCCAAGCTGCTCACGTGGTCGCGCAGCATTGTCGCTCCCGGGTCCCAAAACGTCGCGCTGCCAGAGCAGCCGCCGACCATGAATTCCTTCTATCGTCAGATCGCCGTACTCGCGTACCCGCTCCATCAAGGCGTGGCGCTCCCCGGTTCCAGGGACAGCAATCGGAAAGCGCTCCGCGATCTTGCCGAGAAATCCGCGGCGCGCGAGATGGGCTTCTCCATGCCCGACGCCACGTCGCTGCTCAAAGATCCGGATACCACTGTGGACGCCGATGCGTCGCTGAACGAAATCGTCGACATTACGGCGACGGTCTCGGCGGACGGGCACACCAGTTGGACTCCGCCCGCCGGCAGCCGCGATAGCTGGGAAATTCTTCGCGTCGGCTACACGAGTTCCGACGCCCGCGTCTCGACCGCGAGCGGCGACTGGCAGGGCCTCGCGATCGACTACCTCGACACCGACGCGCTTGACCTCTACTGGAAGACGAGCGTGCTTCCGCTGATCCTCGCCGCCGGACCCCATGCGGGCAAGACGCTGAAGTACGTTGCCAGCGATAGCTGGGAGCTCGGCGGCACCAACTGGACGTCGAAGTTCCGCGAGGAGTTTCGTCAACGCCGCGGCTACGACCCGGTCCCCTATCTGCCGATCGTCGCCGGCCGCATCGTTGGCAGTCGCGACCTCAGCACCCGCTTTCTGAACGATCTTCGCCGCACCGTCGCCGACCTCATCGACACGCACTACGACCACCTCGCAACGCTGTCCGCGAAGTTCGGCATGGGGATTCAATGCGAGTCCGGCGGACCGCACGGCGCGCCCATGGATGCGCTCCAAACCTTTCGTCACAGCGCTGTGCCGCAGACAGAATTCTGGGCGATGTCGCGCGAACATCGCAGCGGCGACACCGACCGCTTCTTCGTCAAGGAAGCCTCATCGGCGGCGCACATTTACGGCCAGCCGCTGGTCGCGGATGAAGGCGAAACTTCCATTGGCAACCAGTGGAACGAGTCGCTCGGCATGAACCTCAAGCCGTCGTTCGACCAGGCACTCACCGAGGGCATGAACCGCCTGGTCTGGCACCAGTTCACCTCTTCGCCAGCGGAGCTCGGCCTGCCCGGACAGGAGTATTTCGCTGGCACACACCTCAATCCCAACGTCACGTGGTGGCGCGATGCCGGCGCGTTCACGGTATATCTCAACCGCTCGCAGTTCCTGTTGCAACAGGGCCAGCCGGTCTCCGACGTTCTTTATTATTATGGTGACAACGTGCCGAATTTCGTCCGCCTCAAGCGCGACGACCCGGCGAAGGTGCTTCCCGGCTTCGACTACGACGTCAGCAGCACCGATGCGCTGCTGACACGCATGCGTATCGTCGACGGCGTCATCCAAACACCGGAGGGCATCCGCTATCGCGCGCTGGCGCTGCCGAAGTCACACATTTTGCCGCTCGCCGCGTTGGAGTTGGCCGCACGTTACGTTGAAGCTGGAGGGCTGCTCATCGGGATGCGCCCGTTGCGCAGCCAGGGCATCGTCGGGCCGGAAATGCAGCAGCGATTCAGCAAGCTCGCCGATCGTTTGTGGACTCCGTGCGAAGCGGCTCCGTCGCACCATGCTGCGGTGGGGAAGGGCCAGCTATTCTGTGTCGATTCCGCGCATGACGCGCTGCAGTCGTCCGGCATCTTACCGGACTTTGAAGCAACCAGCGCCTCGCTCGACTACGTCCACCGCCGTACCGCGACCACCGATATCTACTTCATCCGCAATACCCAGCCAACACCGCTGCAAACCGCCGTCACGCTGCGCATCGACGGCAAGCAACCGGAGTTCTTCCACGCGGACACGGGCGAGATGGAAGATACGCTTCTCTTCACCGCGACCTCCGACCATCGTACTCGCATTCCGCTCACACTTACTCCCTATGGCTCGATATTTATCGTCCTCAGACATGCCGCTGCGAAAAAGAACGTAGTTGAACTAACCCGCGATGGGAATATCCTCTATAACTCCACACACTCGGAGCTACCCCTCGCACTTACACTCACTCCCGACGGGCTTGATACGCCTACGCCCGGGGTTTATCGCGTCACCTACTCCGACGGCGCCAGCCAGCAACTTACTGCGAGGCCAGTTGCCTCCGTTTCCATCACCACACCATGGACGATTACTTTTCCGCCTAACTGGGGCGCACCGCCGGAAATAACCGAGACCAAACTAGACTCATGGACTAACTCACCCGACCCTGGCGTTCGCTACTTCTCCGGCACGGCAACCTATAGGACAACGCTGCATCTCGACTCGGCGGAGTTCTCTCCGACTTATTCCTTATGGCTGTCGCTTGGCGCCGTAGATGAAGTCGCGGCCGTCCGCATCAATGGAAAACCCGCCCAGGTGCTGTGGAAACAGCCATGGACCCTTCGCGCCGGCCAACTTCTGCATCCGGGCGACAACGTGATTGAAATCGATGTTACCAATCTCTGGCCCAACCGCCTTATTGGCGACGCGCAATCTGCCGACGGCAAACATTACACCTGGACGAATATTCGCAAGTACACCAAGAACTCACCCCTACTGCCGTCTGGTTTGCTCGGACCAGTTACACTCGAACCTTTGTATCGACTGACGCCGAGGCCGTGACTGCGAAACTTTTGCGAGTCAAATCAGCGCCTTTCCTTTGGTCTCCGGGATCCATATCCAGCAAACGGCAGCTAACACAAAAGCCGCTCCGGACGCGGCGAATGCTATACCGAAGCCATGCACCTGCGCGAGACTTCCAACGGTAAACGGCGCCGCCGCGCTGGCTACCCGGCCTGCGTTGTATGTAAATCCCTGCGCGGTGGCGCGAATCCGTGTCTCATAAATCTCTGCCGTCACCGTCGCGAAGCCTGAGAAGTAACCCGTCCCAAAAAACGCCATCACTGGCCCGAGGCACAGCAGCACCCACGGGGTACGAACGTGCCCATATAGAAATACAAGCAACGCCGCCGCAAAGAGGTAAGCGATATAGCAGCGTTTTCGACCGAAGTGGTCGCTCAAGAATCCGAAGCTGACATATCCAAACCACATGCCTACCTGCATCACGATCACCGTTATCGACATCGCATGGACGGAAAGCCCGACTCCCCCGCGACTGCGCGGCAGCGACAGATAAGCCGGCACCCAAAGATTGAAGCCCCACCACGCGAACAGCGTGCACGCATTCATGCAGGTCACCGCGATCGTGATCGGTCGAAGGTCGCTTTGAAAGATGCGGCGGAAGCCATTTTTCGCTCCGCTGAAAGTTTGCGATGCCGCATGTTTCCAAACCTCAGGCTCTTCGACGCCGCGCCGTATCAGCAGCGTGAAGATCGCGGGCACGATCCCCACGAAGAAGACCGCGCGCCAACCTTTCCACGGTAAGACCAGCCCCGCCACCAACGCTGCGAGCGCGTAGCCGACCGCCCACGAACTTTGCATAATCCCGAGCGCCTTGCCACGATGTTTATCGCTCCAGCTCTCCGCCACCAGCGCAGCGCCGCTGGCCCATTCGCCGCCCATTCCGAAGCCGAGAAGTACGCGGAAAATCGCGAGTTCGACGACGTTGCGCGCGAGACCGCAGGCCGCGGTGAAGACGGCGTAGATCAGCACGCTCCAGATCAGCGCCTTGATCCTGCCGAAGCGATCTGCGATAACGCCGAAGGCCAGGCCGCCCGCTGCGGCGGCGATCAAGGTAATCGATCCGAGAATGCCCGCTTCACGCTTGCTGATTCCGAGGTCGACGATCAGCGCCGCGACGACCAGCGCATACAGCATTACGTCGAACGAGTCGAGCATCCAGCCGCACGATGCCGCCACCAGCGCGCGCCGGGCCGTGGACGAAGACTCTCGCCACCACCCGCAACAGTGGTCGGAGAGCACCCGTGTTATCTCATTCATCTTCGACGCCGAATGCGCCGCCGCCCGGCGACTCAATCCGCAGGCGGTCACCGGCATTCAGTTGCAACCGCGCCTTCGCTGCAACAACTTCTTCAGAGCCATCGGCGCGGATCACTGTATTGCGGCCGCACGCTCCGGGCCGGCCTCCGTGCAGCCCGTAGGGCCGGCTCGTTCTGCGTTCGCTCAACAATGTGATGGAGGTGTCGGTCAGCATTTCATACTCGCGCAGAATCCCTTCTCCACCGGCGTAATGGCCGGTCCCGCCGCTGCCCTGCCGCAGTCTGTAGCCGCGAATTCTTACCGGCAAATAATGTTCGATCGCCTCGATCGGCGTGTTGCGCGTGTTGCTCATGTGCGTGTGGACGCCGCTGAGTCCCGGCAGTCCGTTGCGGCCGCCCATGCCGCCGGCCATCGTTTCGTAGTACGCAAACGGGGAGCCGTCGCGCGGGTTTGTTCCGCCCAGCGTCACGTTGTTCATCGTTCCCTGACTGGCCGCGGGAATCACTCCGGGCAGTGCCTTCGCGAGTGCTCCGAGGACGACGTCGGTAATGCGCTGCGAAGTCTCCACGTTGCCGCCGGCGACCGCTGCGGGATGCCGCGCATTCACAATCGTGCCCGGCGGCGCGATGACGCGAACCGCGCGCCAGATGCCGGAGTTGTACAGCACATCCTCCGTCACCAGGCAGCGGAAACAATACAGCGATGCGGCGAGCGTAATCGCGAAATTCGCGTTTACGCCGCCGCTCGTCTGGCGATCGGTGCCCGCGAAGTCCACCTCGGCGGAGTCGCCCGCGATTCGCACCGTTGCGCAAATTCGAATACGCTCGCGGCTGAAGCCGTCATCGTCCATCACGTCTTCGTAGCTGTATTCGCCGTCTGGAATTGCCGCGATGGTGTGACGAAGAATTCGCTCGGCGTAGTCCTGCACCGCACGAGCATAATGACGGACGCGGGCCAGGCCGTAGCGCGTGACAATCGCTCGCAGGCGCGCCTCACCTACGCGGTTCGAGGCAATCTGCGCGCTGAGATCGCCTTCACGCTCGACGGGCGTACGAACATTCGCGAGCACCAGCGCCATGATGTCCTCGCAGGTTTTTCCGCGCCGCACCAGCTTCACCGGAGGAATGATCAGACCCTCCTGAAAGACTTCCTGCGCCAGCGGCATCGAGCCGGGGCTCATCCCGCCGACATCCGAATGATGCGCACGATTGGCAACGTAGAAGACCGGCGCGCTCTCGCCTTCCATAAAAATCGGCTGCACCAGCGTGATGTCGGGCAGGTGGGTTCCGCCGCGGAAAGGATCGTTCAGAATAACAACGTCGCCAGGCTCCATCGCGACGTGCTCGATCGCCGCCTGCACCGAGAGAGGCATCGCGCCGAGATGGACCGGCATGTGATCGCCCTGCGCGATGGCCTGTCCATGCTCGTCATATACGGCGCAGGAGTAGTCCAGCCGCTCCTTGATGTTCGGCGAAAAGCCCGTGCGGCAGAGAGTGATACCCATCTCTTCGGCGATCGAAAGAAAGAGGTTCTTGAAAATTTCGAATTCGATTGGGTCGGCAATCGCATCGACCTTCGTCATCGCTCACCGTCCCTTCGCGTTGCGACGAGCGTGCCCACGCCGTCGATGCGAAAGCAAAAGCCGGGTGTAATCACGACCGTCGATTCTCCGCCACTCAGGATTGCGGGTCCTTCGCCTTCCATGCCTGGAAGCAGTCCCTCGCGATGATAGACGGCGGTCGTCCACAGGCGGTCTCCGAACCACGCCTCGCGCGTGCTCACCGGCGGCGGCATCGGTTGCCCGGCGCATTCGTCCGATGCAAAGGAATATGTTTGCGTTATGCCGGACGCATTCACGCGAACGTTCACCACCTCTGTGACCCGCGCTGAATTCGAGTGCCCGTACAAACGTTGATGCTGGCGATGAAAATCTTGCACAAAATCATGCGCCAGCGGCAGATTGATCTCATACGCCTGGCCCTTGTAACGCATGTCGAGCGAACATTCGATCGCAATGTCACGCGGTTCAAATCCCTCATTTGCAAGGTCGACCTTTGCCTGCGCGACCATCGGCGCGAGATGCGTTTCAAGGTCCTCGAAAGTCAGCGCAGTGGCAGCTTTCAGAATGGTCTGCGTGTAATCCTTGCGTACGTCCGCGAGCAACATGCCGAGCGCGGAAAGCACACCGGCATGTTGCGGAACGATGACCGTCGTCATCTCCAACGAGTCTGCGATCTCGCACGCATGCATACCACCTGCGCCGCCAAAGGCGAGCAGGGCGAAGTCGCGTGGATCGTGCCCGCGCTGCACGGAGACGGCACGAATAGCGCGCTCCATACTCGCATTGGCAATTTGTACAATACCTTCGGCGAGCCGTGTCGTAGTGATGTTGAGCCGCTCGGCGAACGCAGCCGCAACGTGGGCGGCCCGCGCTACATCGAGCTTCATCCGGCCGCCGAGAAAGTGTTCCCCATCGAGCCGGCCCAGCAGGAGATTTGCATCCGTCACCGTAAGCTCCTCGCCCTTGCCGTAGCAGGCCGGTCCAGGATCGGCGCCCGCGCTGCGCGGCCCGACACGCAGCGAGCCGCCGCTATCGACATATGCGATCGATCCGCCACCCGCGCCAACCGTATGAATATCGAGCATCGGCAGGCGCACTGGAAAATCGCCGACAGTGGATTCGTTCGTCGTTCCGAGGTGGCCGTCGATGAGGCTTACATCGGTCGATGTGCCACCCATATCGAAAAGAATGACGCGCTCGAACCCCGAGGCTGTCGCAATGGCCTGCGCTCCGACAGCCCCCGCGGCCGGCCCGGAAAGAATCGTGCGGACCGCGGATGCGCGTGCCTGCGCGGCGGAGATCGAGCCGCCGTTCGACTGCATGATGTGCAGCCTCGTCGCACCCAGTCCCTGCTCCAGCGACGTTAAATAGCGCGACATCATCGGCGTAACGTAAGCGTTGACGACGGTCGTGCTCCATCGCTCGTATTCGCAATACTCCGGCAGAATTCGATGCGATGCTGAGACTTCAAAGCCCGCGCGAGAGAGATGGTCCGCTACCTGTCGCTCATGCACGGGGTTCGCATACGAGTGCAGCATGCACACAGCGACGCATTCCGCGCCCGCTGCCGTGAGCTTTTCCGTGAGTGCATCGAGGTCGCTCACCTGAAGTGCCTCCAGGACGTTGCCATGCTGGTCGAGCCGCTCGGCCAAACCGAAAATCATTCCCGCTTCGATCATCGGGCGGTTGGCGCGCACCATGAAGTTGTACAGCTCGTTGCGCGTCTGGCGGCCGATCGCGAGCACGTCTTCAAATCCCTTTGTCGTGACCAGGGCAACGCGAGCGCCTTTGCGTTCAAGCACCGCATTTGTAGCGACGGTAGACCCGTGGACCACTTCCGACACCGAGTCGTTCCCCACTAACTCCGCGATGCCTGAAAGAATGGCGCGCGCGGGATCGTCGGGCGTCGATCGCACTTTGTGTACCGAAAGTCCGCGCGCATCGAGGCGCACCAGATCGGTAAAGGTGCCGCCGGTATCCACGCCGATTCGACTCATCTTCCCTTTCTCTTGCTCCACCGGACTGCGCACAACATAGAATCTGAATGATAACGCCAGCGCGGACCGTTCAATCCACGGCAGGCGCCGGCAGAGCCTGAGGAAAATCAATGCACGAGAAGCGCATCGGCATCATCATGAACGGCGTCACCGGACGCATGGGCCTGAACCAGCACCTGGTCCGATCCATCCTCGCGATTCGCCAGCAGGGCGGAGTGGCTTTGGCGGACGGCTCGCGTCTCGTCCCCGATCCGATCCTTGTCGGCCGTAACGCCGCCAAGCTCGAACAGATTGCCAAGGAGCACAACGTCGCGCGTTGGACCACCGATCTCGCCGCTGCGCTCGCCGACCCGCACGATGCGCTCTACTTCGATGCGCAGCTCACGACTCTCCGCGTTGCGAGCGTCGAAGCGGCAATCGCTGCCGGCAAGCATGTGTATTGCGAGAAGCCGCTCGCAGTCGACTCGGCCGCCGCGCTGCGGCTGGCCTCGTTGGCCAACGCCGCCGGCGTGAAGCACGGCATCGTGCAGGACAAACTATTTCTCCCCGGCATACGCAAACTCAAACGGCTGGTCGACAGCGGCTTCTTCGGAAGAATTCTTTCGGTGCGCGGCGAGTTCGGCTACTGGGTTTTCGAGGGCGACTGGCAGCCCGCGCAACGGCCCTCGTGGAACTACCGCAAGCAGGACGATGGCGGAATTATTCTCGACATGTTTTGCCATTGGCGTTACGTGCTCGACCACACGTTCGGTCGCGTTCGCGCGGTGCAGTGCCTCGGCACGACCGCCATTCCCGAGCGCGTGGACGAGCAAGGCGCACGCTATGCGGCGACGGCCGACGACACAGCGTACGGCACCTTCGAACTCGACGGCGGCATCGTCGCCCAGATTAATTCCTCGTGGTCGTTCCGCGTCTATCGCGACGAACTTTTCAGCATCCAGGTGGACGGCACGCTGGGCAGCGCAGTCGCCGGCTTGCGCGAGTGCAAGACGCAGCACCGCGTCAACACGCCGCGCCCGGTGTGGAACCCGGACGTCCCTAACCCCATCAACTTTCGCGAACAGTGGCAGAACGTTTCCGACAATCAGACCTTCGACAACGGCTTCAAGGTCCAGTGGGAGTTGTTCCTGCGCCACATCGCCGACGGCGTTCCGTTTCCACACGATTTCGTCGAAGGCGCTCGCGGTGTGCAACTCGCGGAACTCGGGCTGAAGTCGTGGCAGGAGCGCCGCTGGATCGACGTGCCGGAGTTGAGCGCGTGAGGTCCGTAAAACTGGTGCGGCCTGATGGCTCGCTCTACGACTACGCGCCTTCGGGCGTGCCGCTTGTCCCCGTTGAGCGCGCGGGCTTCGCAAGCCGCGTCGCCTTCGCCGCCGCACATGTCGTCGTCGATCCGCTGCGCACGGCTGAGCCGCTCACTCATCCTGCGATCGATTGGGACGCGACACTCGCCTATCGCGAACATCTCTGGTCGCTCGGCTTCGGCGTGGCCGAGGCGATGGACACGGCGCAGCGCGGCATGGGACTCGACTGGCCGCTCGCGCTCGAACTCATCCAGCGCAGCACCGCTGCCGCAAAAGCTCGCGGCGCGCTGGTCGCGAGCGGCGCGGGCACCGATCATCTGCCCGCAGGCATGCACACCTTGCAGGACGTAACCGACTCCTACCTGCGGCAATGCGAGGCCATCGAAGCTGCCGGTAGTCGCATTATTCTGATGGCGAGCCGCGCGCTCGCCGCTGTGGCCCGCGACTCCGGCGATTATGCTTCCGTCTACGCCGCAGTCCTCACGCAGGTGCGCGATCCCGTCATCCTGCACTGGCTTGGTCCGATGTTCGACCCCGCTCTCGAAGGCTATTGGGGATCCTCCAATATTGCTGAGGCAACTGAGAATTGCCTCGGCGTCATTCGCGCCCATGCAGAGAAAATCGACGGCATCAAAATTTCATTGCTCGATGCAGCGCAGGAAGTGTCGATGCGTCGGCAACTTCCCGACGGCGTACGCATGTATACCGGCGACGACTTCAATTACGACGACTTGATCCTCGGCGACAGTCGCGGCCACAGCGACGCGCTGCTTGGGATCTTCGACGCCATCGCTCCTGCAGCATCGCTGGCACTCGCCGCGCTCGATGCCGGCGACATTGCCCGCTACCGGCAACTGCTGGCGCCGACTGTGCCGCTATCTCGCCACATCTTTGCCTCGCCTACGCAGCACTATAAAACCGGCGTCGTGTTCCTCGCGTTCCTCAACGGATTCCAATCGCACTTCCGCATGGTGCGCGGCATCGAAAGCGCGCGCTCCATCGCACATCTTTCCGAGTTGTTCGTCCTGGCGGATAAAGCATGCGTGTTGCGCGATCCCGAATTGGCGGCGCAGCGGATGCGCAGCTTTCTGCTGCCGGCAGGTGTCGTATGAGCCTGCTCGATCGCCTCAGCTTCAACCAGATGACGGCCGACCCGTGGTCGCTCGAAGAGGTTGTGCGAAACTGCGCGAAGAGCCGCATTCCATATATCGCCGCGTGGCGTCACAAGCTCGGTGGCGACGCCGCCAATGCTTCCGCGCTGATTCGCGGCGAAGGGCTGCGCGTTTCCAGCCTTTGTCGCGGAGGCTGGTTTTCCGCGCCGACCGCGGAGGAACGCCGCGAGCGCATCGCCGACAACCGCCGCGCGATCGAAGAGGCCGCGCTGCTCGATGCACCCGTGCTGGTGATCGTCTCCGGCCCGGCCAACGGACAGACTCTCGACGACGCACGCGCTACGGTCCTCGATGGTCTGGCTGAAGTGCTGCCGGATGCGGAGAAGGCCGGTGTCGTTCTCGGCATCGAACCGCTGCACCCGATGTATGCCGCGGAGCGCTCGGTCGTCGTGACGTTGAAGCAGGCGAACGATCTTGCACAACAGCTATCGAGTCCGTCCGCACAGGTCATCATCGACGCATTCCACGTTTGGTGGGACCCCGATGTGATGCACGAGATCGAGCGCGCGCGAGGAAAAATTGCGGGCTTTCATGTGTCCGACTGGCCGGTACCTCTGCCGGGAATCCTGATGGGCCGCGCGATGATGGGCGATGGCGTTATCGAATTGCGAAAACTACGGCAGGCTGTCGATGCCGCTGGTTATGACGGCCCCATCGAGGTGGAAATATTCAACGATGCAGTATGGCAGAGCAGGGACGACGGCTTGCTCGCCCTTATCCAACAGCGATTTATCGAGTACGTCTAGCCCGGATTTCTCACGAGCGATTGGTTCGGGTGCAAAAAAATATATAGCAAAAGGCCGTATTTTCTGTCATAACAGCGTTGTCAAGACGAAGTTAAAAACCAGAAAAAAGGAACGGCCTTTGATGACAGAGTGTACACAAGAGAGATTCGGATTTACAGCTCATTTTTCGCGCCGGGTGGAGGCGGGCTTTACCGCCGGACAGGTCAGCTCGGACGGCGGCGGTTTGCTGCTGCGCG
>DASRLB010000296.1:0-5629 GCA_035648695.1 Acidobacteriaceae bacterium
CAGCGCCTTTATTGGAGCGGAAAGAGCATGTCCGAAAGGCTGGCCGCTGCAACCGAACTCACCAAGCGCCTGTACCGGATGCGGGGGATAGACCTGGATGAACGAAAAGCAGATTTCACTCCTGGCCGCGTTCGTCGCCGCCAGAGTTGAGTTCGCGGTGGTGGGCGGGATGGCGGTGAATCTGCATGGGTACGTTCGGGCGACCAACGATCTGGACATCTTCATCCGGCCAACCCCGGAGAATGCCCGCGCGGCGTTCACGGCTCTGCTTGCGCTCGGTGTTCCACTCCAGGGACTGGAACCGGACGACCTGCTGGACGATGAAGAAAATCTGAGGTTTGGTCCCGAGGAAGACCCCATCGACATCCTCGCTTCGATCGGCGAGATGTCGTTCGATCAGGTCTGGAGAAACCGCATCGAAACGGAGATAGACGGGGTTGCCGTCCCGTTTATTTCAATGGCCGACCTGATCGCCAACAAACGCCAGGTGGGGCGGCTGCGCGATCTTGCCGACGTAGAAGAGCTCATGCTGCTTGCCCAGCCGAGAAAGCCTTAGGGCGTGTGTTGCCGCGCTAAGGATACGTGGATCGCCGAGGCTTGGAGCATCGCGCGGTTGCGGCGAGGCTGGCGAAGATTCGCGGGCAGGTGCGTGGGCTGGGGGAAAGGTTTCCGCTGTATCGATGGCCGAGACGGGCGCGGGTATTGCCATTGCAACGCGCTGTAGCGTGGTGCAACATATATATGTACTTCGCAGTTGTGCGAAAGCGCTTCTGCTAAGCCCCAGCCTGGGCACAACATGGCTAGAGCGGGCCGCCTTGAGCGGCCCCCTCGCTTTTAAGGCATGCCCAACTTTCCAATGTGTCACAATCCGGAGGTGACGAGTAGTCAGGTTCGGGAGGTTCTCTTCGTGGAGCAAGATCGATCAGGTTGTGCAGACACTCTCGTGAAGAGAGCATGGAAAAGAATTCCCGGACTCTTGACTGTTGTCTGCCTTCCTTTAGCGGCCGCCTCGCAAACGATACCGAACGGTGCAGCGATCGACGCAGAGGTGGGTAAGATCATGACCCACACCCACGCCAAAGGGATGGCGGTTGCGGTCGTCGACCACGGCAAGGTGGGGTACGTGCAGGCCTACGGTGTACGTAACGCCAATGGCGATCCGCTGACTACGAATACCGACATGTATGGCGCGTCGCTCACCAAGACGGTGTTCGCCTACACGGTGATGCAACTGGTCGATCAGGGCAAGCTGAAACTCGATACGCCCATCGAATTCGACCTCGACAAGCCGCTGCCGAGCTATGGTCCCGATCCCGTTTTTCCGGACAAGTATGGATCGTACAAAGACCTCGCCGACGATCCCCGCTGGAAGAAGATCACACCTCGCATGTGCCTGACGCACTCGACCGGCTTCAGCAATTTCTGGTTTCTTGAACCGGACCAGAAGCTGCACATCCACTTCGACCCCGGCACGCGCTTCAGCTATTCGGGCGAAGGCTTTATCCTGCTGCAATTCGTCGTCGAGCACGGACGGAAGGCGCAGGGCCTGGGGCTCGATGCCGGAGATTTGACCAAGGCCAACTTCGACCGCCTGGGGATGACCCGTACAAGCCTGGTATGGCGCAACGGCCAGGACACCAACGTCGCCGATGGATGGAACGATCAAGGCCAGCCGCAGCCGCATAACAAGCGCAGCAAGGTGCGCGCAGCCGGCTCCATGAATACCACCATCACGGATCTGTCGAAGTTTACCGCTGCCCTGGTGAGCGGCGAGGGCCTGAGTCGTGCAGCGCGCGCGGAAATCACAAGGCCTGTGTTGCACATACCGACGGCCACTCAGTTCCCGCTCTTTGGCCCTGACCTACCGCCGGCTGAGCAGCGCAAAGACTTATATGCGGGGCTGGGCGTCGTGCTTTTCGACGGCCCGCAGGGCCATGGCTTCTACAAGGGCGGTCACGACGGCCAGACCGCCAACACCATGGTCTGCATCGATGCCAGCCAGCGCTGCGTGTTGATCCTGTCGAACGACGTTCGCGCCGAAGCAGGCTTCGCCGAATTGGTCAGGTTCATCCTTGGCGATACCGGCGTGCCCTATGCATGGGAGTATGGAGCCTACGCAGGAAAGTCGTGAGTTGCGATGAGCCTTGGCTGAGTGCGGGAACAGAATCGTTCGTCTCAACGTATCCTTTACCCAATGGAATCTACCCAGCCGAAAAACTCCCTGCGCTCCGACGCCGCGGTCCTGAGCGCCTTCGCCGCGATTGTGCTCGTGGTTCACTTTTGCCTTGCGAATGGGTACGGCTTTCACAGGGACGAACTGCAATTTCTCGATGACGCGCGGCATCTGCAATGGGGGTTCACTGCTTATCCGCCGCTGACGTCGTTTTGCGGGCGGATTGCGATTGCGCTGTTCGGGATTTCTCCGCAGGTGCTGCGTTTGCCGGCGGCGGTTGTCAATGCGCTGTCGCTTGTGCTGGTGGGGCTGATTGCGCGAGAGCTTGGCGGGCGCCGGGCGGCACAGATTGTTGCTTTGTTCGCCGTGCTGCCGCTGGCGATCGTGTTCAGCTCGGTGCTGCAGTACAACACCTTCGACCTGTTTGCGTGGTGTGTCGTGATCTTCTTCACGGCGCGGGTGCTGCGCACCGGAGATGAGCGCTATTGGATCGGCGCAGGGGTTGGGCTGGGGCTGGGCGTGCTCTCGAAATACTCGATTGCGATGCTGGTGATTTCGCTGGTTGTGGCGATTGTGATGCTGCCTTCGCAGCGACGTCATCTGCGCAGCCGGTGGTTCTGGTACGGGGCGCTTGTTGCGACGGTCATCGCGGCGCCGAACCTGATCTGGCTGGTGCGCCATCACTTCATCACGTTGAAGATGGAGAGCTTCATCCATGCGCGCGATGTGCGGCATGGCCGTGCCGACGGGTATTACACAGACCAGATCAAGTTCACGCTGCTGGGGTTGCCGCTGGCGATCGCGGGACTGGTGTCGCTGTTGCGGAGTGCGCGGTTTCGGCTGTTGAGCTTCTTGTACATTGGGCCGTTCCTGCTTTTTGCGATGGCCAAGGGACGTGGATATTATTTGATGCCGGCGTATCCGGTGCTGTACGCCGCCGGAGCGGTGGCGCTGGAACGTCTGCTTATACGGCGCGCGGGGTGGCTTCGCGTCAGTGTGCGTGCGGTGGTGATTGCGGCGATGCTGTTCGACACGGCGCTGATTTCGTACGCGTATCTGCCCATGTGGCGCGTGGGATCGGCGGGATGGAACTGGCAGATGAAGCACAACAGCGATATGGAAGACGAGGTTGGCTGGCCGGAGTTTGTGGCGCAGGTTGCCGCTGTCCGCGACACACTGTCGCCGGAAGATCGCGGCAGCCTTGCCATTCTCGCCAACAACTACGGCGAGGCGGGCGCGCTGGCTCTCTATGGTCCGAAGTATGGTTTGCCGGTGCCTATCAGCAGCACGAACAGCTTTCATGACCGGGGCTATGGGCCGTTCGAGCCGGAGACAGTGATCGTTACTGGCGGGGACCTGGACGACCAATTGCACAACTTTGAGAACTGCTCCATTGCCGCCCATGTCAACATTCCGTACGGCGTGGTGAATGAAGAGTCGCGCGACCATCAGGAGATATTGGTTTGCCACCATCTTCGGCGGCCCTGGCCGGTTGTGTGGAGCAAGTCGCAGGAGTTCGGTTGAGTTTGCAATGGGATCAGGCCTGGGCACGCCAGGTGTGGAGGTGTCCAAGAGGTGTCCAAAATTCTCTTGTACTAACGAGTGTTCTGGAGCATCCTATAAATAGGTCAGTTCGCCTTAGTGAAGGTCGGCTCCATGCCGTCGTCCCTTGAGTGGGACTTAGCTAAGGGGGCTGACTTTTTCTATGTGAAATGGTTCGCTGTGGCGCGTGTACATCACCGTTCGCCCGGCTTGAATCGAAACAAAGTCGTAAATATCCCAGACTACTTCGATTTTCGGCGCGACAAAGTCGAAGTACCGCATCTCTTTACGCTCAAACGCACGTTGGACGGCCCACAGCGCATAGTCTGCCGCTTGAAGAAGTGGCTCATCCGCCGAATAGGCAGTCTCAATATTAATGGCGGTGGCTTCTGCCTGGGGAAATCTGGAGCGAAACGCAGCGACGCCGTTCTCTACAGCGGCCCGCAAAGCGTGTTGCTTTTCCTTGTCGTTACGTCGAGCGAACAGGACGGTATTCTCTTTGGCGAGATGAAGTTGCCTTTCAAAAAGATGCGAAGTCAGCTCGTTGTAAAAGGCATCCTGTGAACGCAGGTGTCGCTCGTCGAAGATGTGGGCGTGTTTCCTGGCGACGACAATTTGTATCGCGAAATCAAGGCCGTCGAGACAATCGAAAACTGCTTTGCGGACCTCCGGGCAATCGTTCTTTGCATGAAATGCAACCATCGTCTTTCGCATCGATGGAATGGAAGCAAGATAACGATCTCGGCCGATATCGTTCCGCAGTTCGAGTAACGCCAGCCGGATAGGTGCAGGATCAATCGTTCGAAGAAAGCCCAGACCGAATGTCCGCGAGCATCCTTCCGTTCCAACGATCAGCTTGTTTCCCTTGGCGTAAAAGTTGGGGTCGCCAGTCTCATCTACATAAAAATACCGATGTTGTGACTGCGGCTTCATCTGTGTGGAAGATTGTAGCTGCACACTGCTGCGCAAACGCCCTTTGAAATCAACTTGGCTAAAAAGCAATGTCCCATTGCGAGTAAAGTATTCGGTATGAATGCACGCCGATTTTCCCTCGCTCTCTGTCTTCTCGCTCTTTCTATGTTCACCGTTTCCGCGACCGCGCAACGCCAGCGCGGCGGCGGTGACGGACAACAAGGCCCTCCTCCCGCTGGCCAAGGCGCGGGCGCCGCTGCGGGTGCCGCGAAGCCTGCCGATACGGCGCCGATGAAGAACCCGCTGCCCGCCGACAAGTCCGTTGAACAGACCGTTACCGTGAATGGCAAGACGCTGCACTATACGGCGACGGTCGGCACGATTACGCTGAAGAACCGCGACGACAAGCCGACGGGCGAGGTGATGTATACCGCCTACACGCTCGACGATCCCAAGGGGCCGCGGCCGGTGATGTTCGCGGTGAACGGCGGGCCGGGTGCGTCGTCGGTGTACCTGAACCTGGGCGCGTTTGGGCCGAAGCATGTTGCGTTTGCGAATGAGGGCGATTCGCCTTCGGACCCGGCGACGCTGGTGGACAATCCCGGCACGTGGCTGGACTTTACCGACCTGGTGTTCATCGACCCGATCGGGACGGGCTTCTCGACCTCGCTGGTGGATGAGGCGGAGACCAAAAAGCTGTTCTACGGGCCGACGCCGGACATCGAATACCTTTCGCTGGTGATCTACAAGTGGCTGGTGAAGAACGATCGCCTGCTGGACAAGAAGTATCTTGCGGGCGAAAGCTATGGCGGCTATCGCGGACCGCGCATGACGCATTATTTGCAATCGACACTGGGCGTGGCGATGAATGGGCTGGTGCTGGTGAGCCCGTACCTGAACCCGACGTTCGGTGATGGCAACCTTTCGCCGATCCCGTGGATGATTACGCTGCCGTCGATTACCGCGGCGCACCTTGAAGCCGAAGGCAAGCTGACGCCGCAG
>DASRLB010000297.1:0-3121 GCA_035648695.1 Acidobacteriaceae bacterium
AACACGGCCTTTGCACCTCGTCCGGTGTCCCCGAAGCTGGCTGCAAAGCCATCGGAACTCGCCTCAAGCGCTCCGGCATGCACTGCGCCATGATCGGCGCGAACCACATCAGCGCGCTGCGCTGCCACCGTCTCAGCGGGCGGCACGAAGATTTTTGGGAACGCCGAAATGATCTATTGCCGCCGAACCTTCGTTCATCCCAATTTATCCCAACCGGGTATCCCCTTGACTCACCCGACCCCAACCTGTTGTGCCGCTCGCTGTTCGGATTTGGAACCGCCGATTAGAGTATCGTAAGTCTTCGGAGAGGTGTTGGCTGCCTGTTGCATGAGCCGGAAAAAGAGCTTGCCGCGGCTCTTCGACTTCCGGCGGTTGAACCGAAAAGTGAATTCATCCAGGTAGTAAGACAGGTGTTGAGGTGCCACTGCGCCTTGGTGGGTACCGAGCCGCCACCGCTTCAACAAGCCTGCGATCCGGTGAACGCGCGGCATTAGCGTTGAGGCTTCCTTCCTCCGACCGCGCAGCACCGTGACCTCCCGCTGATACCCCTTCTTGTCCAGGCCCGAGTAGCCTTGCCATCCGTCGGTGTGGAGGGTACTTCCCGGCTCGACGCAATACTGAACAAAGGGGTGCAGGCTGGCCGCAGAGGCGTCTTCGATCACCCGCATACGAATCCGCCCAATGCCCGGGCCATCGGCCTCGGCGGCTATGACGACCAAGACTTTACTTTCGGTTTGCCTGCCCGCGACACCCTCTTCCAACCCGCCGACCATGGTCTCATCCACCTCGATCCAGCCCTTCAGTCGGTCCGGCGCTGGCCGTACCATCGCGCGTCTCAACTTATGCAGCCACGTCCAGGCAGTCTCATAACTCCCCAATCCCAAGACGCGCTGCAACCCCAGCGCACTGGCCCCGTTCTTCTGACTCGTCACATACCACATCGCGCGGAACCACATCACCACGGGCTTCCGCGTGTCCTGAAAAATCGTGCCTGCGGTCGCCGAGGTCTGTCGCCGACACGCACAGCACCGGAACAAAGTGGCGCGAACCATGACGACCTTCGATCCCTGACAATGCGGGCATCGAAAGCCATCTGGCCACCGAAGACTCACCAAGTATGCTCGGCAGCCCTCCTCGCTCGAAAACCGTTCCTCGAACTCCTGGATGGTTCGCGGGTAATCTTCCACAGCCCAAATCTACAGGTTGGGGTCTGGTGAGTCAAGGGGATACCCAGTTGACGGCATTCACGGTGATCTCAGAAATCGGCACGGACATGAGCCGCTTTCAGGACGAGGACCACCTCACCTCGTGGATGGGGCTGGCCCCGAGCCAGGACGTCAGCGGCGGAAAAATTGTGGGACGAGGCAAAAAGAAAGTGAACAACCGCGTCGCCGTGGTACTGCGCACGGCGGCCACTTCGCTGCTGGAGAGCGACACCCACCTGGGAGCCCGCTATCGCCATCTGCGCAGGCAGTTGCCAACTTTCAAGGCCGCAGTCAAAGCGATGGCCCGCTATCTTGCCGTGTTGATCTACCGCCTGCTTACGAAAGGCGAAGCATGGGTGGATCGAGGGGCCGCGCAATTCGAGCGACATCGCCTCGAAAGAGAACTGGCGAGTTCTAACGGCGCTGTAACAAATTCTGTGTAAATTGTTTGTTGATATTTTGGCAGGAAGGTTTCTGCTGATCGTTTTTGGGGATGACGCAGGGAGCCCGCAGGGCGACTGAAGTGATCCCCAAAAACGGCGGCCCGGAGTGCCGGCCTGCCAGAGAACGGGTGGAGCGAAACCGAAAGAAAGGATTCGCTCTATGAACTCAAACGCAGAAGCACTCGATTTTTCCACGCTCACGCAGGATACTGAAGCGCTCAAGAAAATGCTGATCGCTCAGCTCCGCGCCCGCGGCGGCACGTCTTTTTTCGATCCCAAATCCGTGATCCAAAACCTCGTTAAGCAGACTTTCGAGGCGTTCCTCGAACTGGAGATGGAGGAACACCTCGGCTATGCCCGGCACGCACCGGAGGGCCGCGGCAGCGGCAATTCGCGCAACGGGACCACCGCCAAGACCGTGCGCGGCGACTTCGGCGAAGTGGAAATCGAAACACCGCGCGACCGCAAAGCCGAGTTCGAGCCGAAGATCGTCGCCAAAGGCCAGAGATCGGTCGGCAATTTCACCGACACTGTCGTTTCGCTCTATGCGCGCGGCATGTCAACCCGCGAGATCGAGGACCACGTCAAACAGATCTACGGCATCGAAATCTCGCCCCAGTTCGTTTCCCGAGCCACCGAACAACTCCAGCAGCAGATCGCCGACTGGCAGAGCCGGCCCCTGGACCGCGTTTATCCAGTGGTCTTCGTCGACGGTTTACGGGTGGCTGTCCGCACCGAAAAAGGCGTTCTCAAAAAATGCGTCTGCACCGTACTCGGCGTCGGTGTTTCCGGCCGCCAGGAAGTGCTGGGCCTGTGGATCGAAGAAACCGAAGGCGCCCGCTTCCGGCTCAAAGTTTTCAACGATCTGAAGGCGCGCGGGGTTCAGGATATTCTGGTTCTCTGCGGCGATGGACTGACCGGTCTGCCCGACGCGGGCCGCAGCGTCTTTCCGCAGGTGGACGTGCAGTTGTGCGTGGTGCATCAGATCCGCAACGCGACTAAGTTCGTGTCTTACAAAGACCGCAAGGCGTTTTGCGCCGCCATGCGCCCGATTTATACCGCGCCCGCCCTCGAAGCCGCCGAACTGGCTCTGGACCGGTTCGACGCAACCTGGCGGGACCGCTATCCCATGTCGATCGCCAGTTGGCGCACTCATTGGGATGGGCTGACCGCCTTCTTCAAATACCCGGTCGAGTTCCGCAAACTGATCTACACCACCAACGCGATCGAAAGCCTGCACTCACAAATGCGCAAGAACATCGCCACGCGCAAGATGTTTCCCAACGACGAGGCCGTGATCAAAATCCTGTTTCTGAATATCAGGAACTTCTCCAACCGCTGGTCCCGCCGTCAGGGCTGGGATATAGTCATGAATCACCTCGCCGTCATGTTCGGGGATCGTTTGAAACCCGAGGTTGTCGACGGGCTGTAAGTAAGTGCTCCACCCACTTACACAGTTTTCGTTACAGCCTC
>DASRLB010000298.1:0-6540 GCA_035648695.1 Acidobacteriaceae bacterium
CTCATCGAGCCCGCTAGCAGCGGCAACAACCACGACGGAAGAGACGACAGAATCGACGTCCCTACTCGACCAGATTGTTTCTTCAGGACGATTCAACCGCGATGCGCAGTCACTGGAGCGCGGCCGGGACCTGGTGAAGGAGTTTGTCAACCAGGTGCTGGACGGTTCCATGACGCTGTCCAAGGACGCGGAAGTCACCATCACCGCGCGCCTGGCGCAGATCGATCGCCTGATCTCGATCCAGTTGAACGAGGTCATGCACCATCCGGCTTTCCAGAAGCTGGAAGCGACATGGCGCGGCATCAAGTATCTGCTGGACCAGAGCGAGACCAACGACGGACTGAAGCTGAAGGTGCTGAATGTCTCGAAGAAGGAGCTTCTGAAGGACCTGCAGCGTGCTTCCGAGTTCGATCAGAGCGCTTTGTTCAAGAAGGCCTACGAAGAAGAGTTCGGTGTGTTCGGCGGCGCCCCATTTGCGGCGCTGGTGGGCGACTACGAGTTCGGCCGTGGACCGGAAGACATGGAACTGCTGGAGCGCGTCGCGCAGGTGGCCTCGGCTGCCCATGCGCCGTTCCTCTCGGCAGCTTCGCCGGAACTGATGAACCTGGGCGACTATACACAACTGGGCGCGCCTCGGGACATGAGCAAGATCTTCGACAGCACGGAGTACGCGAAGTGGAAGAGCTTCCGGCAGTCGGACGATTCGCGCTATGTGGCGCTGACTCTTCCGCATGTGCTGATGCGTCAGCCGTATGGGCGGGACACGCAGGCCATCGAAGCCTTTGATTACGAAGAGGCTGTCGACGGTCGCGACCACTCCAAGTACCTCTGGGGCAACGCAGCGTTCGCCCTGGCGGCGCGCATGACCAACTCGTACGCGAAGTACGGCTGGTGCGCGGCGATCCGCGGTGTTGAGGGCGGCGGCCTGGTCGAAGGCCTGACGGCGCACAACTTCAAGACGGACGAGGGCGATGTTGCGCTCAAGTGCCCGACGGAAGTCTCGATCACCGACCGGCGCGAGAAGGAATTGGCCGATCAGGGCTTTGTTCCTCTCGTGCATTGCAAGGGAACGGACTACGCGGCGTTCTTCAGCGTGCAGACCGTGAACAAGCCAAAGACGTACGACCAGGACTCGGCGAATGCCAATGCACGGCTTTCGGCGCAGCTCCCGTATATCATGGCGATGTCGCGTTTCGCGCATTACCTGAAGGCGATGATGCGGGACAAGCTGGGCAGCACCATGAGCCGTACCCAGGCTACCCAGTTCCTGAACCAATGGGTGTCACAGTACGTGGTTGCCAACGACAATGCTTCGCCTTCCGCCAAGGCGGAGAAGCCGTTGCGCGAAGCGCGTATCGAAGTGATGGAGATTCCGGGCAAGCCGGGCGCGTTGCGCGCGATCGCTTTCCTGAAGCCTCACTTCCAGCTGGATGAGTTGACGGTCTCGCTGCGACTGGTAGCGGACCTTCCGCCGCCGGCGAAGTAAAGCAGTGAGAATTGCTGTAGGACTCGCTGTACCGTGTCGCATTGCATTCAAATCACGCGGTTGCCCTCTGGGCCGCTACAACTCAGGAATTCACTCATAAGGAGAACTATCATGGCAGTCGATTTTTTTCTAAAAGTTACAGGCGCAAACGGCGAGTCCACGCAACAGGGACACACAGACGAAATCAAGATCCACTCCTTTAGCTGGGGTTGCAGCCAGACGACTTCGGTCTCGGGTTCGGGTGGTTCGGGCGCGGGCAAGGCGTCTCTGTCGGATATCAACATCATGAAGGACCTGGACAAGGCCAGCCCGGAAATGTTCAAGATGCTGCTTACCGGCACCCACATTTCGAGCGCCGTCCTGACCGCGCAGAAGTCGACGGGCGGCACCACCGGAGCTCCGTTCCTGACGATCACGTTCGGTGAAGTGTTCGTCACCAGCCAGCAGATCAGCGGTTCCTCGGAAATTCCTTCTGAAGCCGTTTCGTTCTCGTACAACACGATCAAGTTCGACTACAGCACACAGGCTGAAGGCGGAACTCTAACCAGCACCGGCGCGATCAGCTACAACGTCAAGACCAGCGTCCAGAGCTAAGAGGGCAGATGACTCCACAGGAGTTGTATCGTGCTGGGGAGTTAGGACAGGCAATCAAGGCGCTTGGCGAAGAGCTGCGGTCACAGCCGCTCGACGTCAAGCGCCGCACTTTCCTGTTCGAGCTTCTTTGTTTTGCCGGCGAGTTCGACCGGGCAGAGAAACACCTGGATGTACTTCAGGGCCAGGACCAAAAGGCGGCGATCGGCATATTGCTGTACCGCAGTGCGTTGCACGCCGAACGGACCCGGCAGGAGATGTTTCGCACCGGGCAGATGCCGGCGGCGGACAGCGCCTCGGCGCCGACTGGCGGCGGGACATGGAACGGCAGCCGCTTTGAGGAGTTGTCCGACGCGGATCCGCGCATCGGCGACCACATCGAGGTGTTCATCGCCGGCAGCTATACGTGGGTGCCGACGCAGTATATCGAGCGACTGGAGATCGAGGCGCCCGAGAACCTGCGCGATTTGTTGTGGGCGCGCGCGCGCATCGATTGCAGCCCCAAGTTCCGTCTTCAGGAGCTGGGCGAAGTCTTATTGCCGGTGATATCGCCGCTTTCATATCTCTCGGCCGACGACGCGGTGCGGTTGGGCCGGGCGACCGTGTGGGAAGACCAGGAGGGTGGCGGCGAGCATCCGCTGGGGCAGAAAATGTTGTTAGTGGATGGCGAGGAAATTCCGCTGCTGGAGTTCCGCAGCATTGTATGGGCCCCTGCCGGAGAGCCCGCCGGGGAGTCAGTCGATGCCACTCCATGACGATCTGCTGGAGCCTATAGAGGGAGAAAATCCCTCCGGGCCCAATCTTCAATACGACAAGATCTTCGACCAGATCAAGGAAGCGCGTCAGGAAGACGACGAGTCGATCCCCTCGGGAACCTGGGAACGCGCTATTAAAAAAGCCGACCGCCCCCTGGTGATCAAGGTTGCGGGCGATGCACTGGCCAAGCGCACCAAAGACCTGCGGCTGGCGGGGTGGTACATCGAATCGCTGGTACGCAAGGAAGGCTTCAGCGTTCTTGTGCCCAGCATCGAGTTGGTCCTGAAGCTGGAAGAAGGTTTCTGGGACACGATTCATCCGGAACCGGATGAAGACGACAAGAGCCTTGATCTGCGCGTGGGATCCGTTGAGGCCTTCGCGACACTGCTGGCGCAGTCGCTGAAGATGACGGCGCTGACGCGGGACAAGATCGACTGGTTTGGCTACCAGGACGCTCGCGCGATCGGTTTTGAGGCGGATGCCAAGAGCGACGCGAAGAAAGCGGCCCGCAGCGATGCGGTTGACCGGGGCAAGATGACCGGCGAGGACTTGCAGAAAAGCATCGACGGCACGCCCAAGGCTTTTTACGCCGAGACCGAGACATTGCTGGTCCGGAGTTTGGAACTGACCGACGACCTCGACCGGTTCCACGAGGAAAAGTACGGCGACGACTATCCCAGCCTGAACAAACTGAAGTCCGTGCTGGAAGAACTCAAGATTATCGTCTCGACCATCCTGAATGAGAAGCGCAAGACCGATCCGGACCCGGTGGAGGTGGTGGAAGAGGAAGTTGTCGAAGGCGCGGAAGGCGAGACCGTCGAGGGTGAGGACGGGGCGCCGGTCAAGGTTGCCAAGGCGCGTCGGACGGCCCCTTCGGGCGCTCCGACCGACAAGGAGGACGCCTATCTCCAGGTGGCGGCCTGCGCGGAACTGGTGTGGGAAGAGGACGCGGCTTCAGCGGTGCCATATCTGCTATGCACGGCGCTGCGGTTCGGCGAGGCGCGCTGCGCCAACCTCGACAGTCTGAATTTTGCGGTGGCCCCTTCGCCGGAAACACGAAAGGCGCTGCGCAAATTGGCAGGAGACAACAACTGGAAGGAGCTGACGAGGCTTTGCATCCGCACCATGCCCGAACCCTGTGGACGGGTGTGGCTGGACCTACAGCGGTACATGTGGCAGGCGGCGCAGGGCGGCGGGAACCAGGCGCTGGCCACGACCGTGGTGAGCACGGTGCGTTCGCTGTTGAGCGACTTTCCCAACTTGCGCGGGATGACGCTGGACGACGACACATCGGTGGCGAACTCCGAGACGCAGCTATGGATCGATACGCAAGTTCTTCCACAACAGTAAGAGAACATAACGGCTGGTGAGGGGAGGGGAGCATGGCGCGTCTGAAGTCGGATACCCCGATCACGCAGTCGCTGATGGACCGCCTGATCGACCATGACGAAATGCCGTCGACGCGCAGCCAGTCGGTGGTGATGTTCCGGAACAGCATCAAGCGCGATGTGGAGTGGCTGTTGAACTCCCGCAAGGCGTTTGTGCCGGAGATCGAAAACTATCCTCTGGCGGCAAACTCGGTGTTTACGTTCGGTCTTCCGGACGTGAACGAACTGCCGGGGGGAAACTCGGCGAGCAATGTGCTGGCGGCGATCTCGCAGACGATACAGATCCATGAGCCCCGAATTCGCGAGCCT
This sequence comes from Acidobacteriaceae bacterium, assembly GCA_035648695.1. Lineage (GTDB taxonomy): Bacteria > Acidobacteriota > Terriglobia > Terriglobales > Acidobacteriaceae > Granulicella. The sequence continues at coordinate 4,531 of DASRLB010000298.1, forward strand.
CGCGTGTCCCTGGTGCGCACCGACACGCTGGCGCGGAGCCTGCGATTCCATGTTGAAGGCAAGCTGGTGCTGGAGAACAGCGAGGAAGACATCAGTTTCGACACTCTTTTTGAAGTAACCAGCGGTGAGTACCAGGTGAAATAGCGGATGCGGGAAGAATTACTCGAATACTACGAGCGGGAACTCACCTATCTGCGTCAGATGGGCGGAGACTTCGCGCGCAAGTATCCGCGCGTTGCCGGACGCCTGCTGCTGAATGAGGACAGTTGCGCGGACCCGCATGTGGAGCGGCTGCTACAGGGCTTCGCGTTCCTGGCGGCGCGGGTGCATCGGCGTATCGACGACGATTTTCCACAGTTGAGCGAAGGGTTGCTGAACCTGCTGTATCCGAGTTACCTGCGGCCCATCCCGGCAATGACGATCGTGGAGTGCCTGCCCGATCCCGCGCAGGGGAAGAAGACGGCGGGGCTTCTGGTGCCCAAGGGGACGCAGCTGGTGAGCCGGTTGACGGTGGACAAGCTGGCGGTGCGTTTTCGCACGGCGTACGACGTGACGCTGTGGCCGTTCGGGGTGTCGGAGGCGGAGTGGCGGCAGCCGGAACGGCTGGCGCGGCAGCCGCGCGCGTCCACGGGACAGCAGGCGGTGGCGGCGGCCCGGCTGCGCCTGACGTGCTTGCCGGACGTGACGTTCGCGGGGCTGCCCATGAAGAAGCTGCGGTGGTATCTTTCGGGCGATTCGGGCGTTGTGTATCCGCTGTATGAGCTGCTGGCCGCCAACTGCATCGAGATCCAGATCCACGAACTGCTGGGGGAGAAGCGGGTGATCGCGCTGGGGCCTGAGAACCTGACGATGGCGGGGTTCGAAGACGACGAGAATGTGCTGCCGTTCGACCGGCGGTCGATGGATGGGCATCGGCTGTTGCAGGAGTATTTCACGCTGCCGGAGAAGTTCCTGTTCTTCGATATCGATGGCCTGGATGTGCTGGGCGAATCGGACTTCGGGCGCGAAGTGGACATTGTGCTGCTGTTCTCGCGGTTTGAACGCCCGGAGCGTCAGCAGGTGCTGGAGCTGGGCGTGAATGAGCGGACCTTCCGGCTGAGCTGCACGCCGGCGGTGAACGTGTTCGCGCAAACCGCGGAGCCGATCCAACTGAAGCATACGCGGGTGTCGTATACGGTGGTGCCGGACGCGCGACAGGCCGAAGTGATGGAGATCTACAGCATCGACGAGGTGGTCGCGACCAACCCGCAACTGCGCGAGACGACGACGCTGGACCCGATCTATGCGTATCGCCATGTAACGCGGAAAGACAACAAGATCGCCTACTGGAGCGCGACGCGCAAGGCCAACGAACTGGGCGAGCGGCAGCCTTCGCTGATGCACCTTTCCATCGTCGACCTCAATGGGCAGTTCACCGATCCGGAGGCGGATGTGCTGACGGTGCGGACGACCTGCACCAATTTCGACCTGCCGTCGCGGCTGACGTTTGGGGCGTCGGAGGGCGACTTCGACGCGACCGGTTTCGCGGCGGCCAAGCAGATAACGTCGCTGCGGCGGCCGACACGAAGCTACGATCCTCCCGATGGGGTGGGACAGCTTTGGCGGCTGATTTCGCACCTTTCGCTGAACTATCTTTCGCTGAGCGAAGAGGGGCGCGGCGCGTTGCAGGAAATTCTGCGGCTGCACAACTTCACCGATTCGAACTATCTGGAGAACCAGATTGGGGCGTTGTCGAGTTTGAAGACGTCGCCGCATTTTGCGATGGTGGCGTCGGCTTACGGGCTTTCTCCGGCGCGGGGCGTGGCTGTCGAGATTGAACTGGACGAGCAGCAGTTTGCGGGTGGGAGCGCGTACCTGTTCGCCGCGGTGCTGGACCGTTTCCTGGCCGGGTATGCCTCGATGAACAGCTTTACGCAACTGACGGCGCGGAGCAACCTGAGGAAAGAGCCGATGGACGTATGGCCACCGCGCTCGGGGAACCAGGTGCTGGTATGAGCAGGGACACCGGGA
>DASRLB010000299.1:0-4946 GCA_035648695.1 Acidobacteriaceae bacterium
CAGATGCACCATCGTGCGTCCCGGCATCGCTCCATGCCAATGCACTTCGCCGGGTTCGATCCATACCGAATCGCCCGACTTTACTTCCTGCACCTCATCGCCGTGCGTCTGCACCTGGCAAGTGCCGTTCAAAACGTGCAACGCCTGTCCACGCGGATGCGTATGCCACGCTGTCCGCGAACCAGGCCCAAAGCCAACCCGTGTAACCTTCAACTCGGCCGACACAACTACTTCATCCAACCAGACGATGCCGCTGAACCATGCTGCTGACCCGGGCTTGCATCCTCGATCTTCTTCTCTCAAGATCTTCATAACCCCACGCTAGCATCGTCCGATGGCGCATCGGAACGCCCCAAAGGTCGAGGTAACGAGTCCAAAGGTAATAGGCAGGTCTCCTGCGGGTGTCGCAGAAAGGAGATGCATTCTGAGGCGAACAAACCGCAAAGACAGCGTTAGAATGTCCTATGGCTTCGTCGCTGCCCACTCTCGGAATCGATCCCGAAATCCATCCCGCACTCGCGTGGGCGCATCCTCTGGTGCAGGAGTGGTTCACCACGAAATTCGGCACACCCACCGAGCCGCAGACCGAAGGCTGGCCCAGCATCCTGCGCGGCGAGCCGACACTGATTTCCGCGCCCACCGGGTCCGGAAAAACCCTCGCCGCATTTCTGGTCTGCATCGATACACTGCTCCGCGCCGCACTCATCGGCGGCCTCGAATCGCGCACGCATGTCGTCTACATCTCGCCGCTCAAAGCGCTTTCCAACGACATCCAGAAAAACCTCGACGGGCCGCTTGCCGAGATTCAATTGTTAGCGCAGGCACGCGGCTATCTCTGCCCACAAATCCGCACCGGCGTCCGCACCGGAGACACGCTCACAAAAGAGCGCACGGCGATGCTCAAAACTCCGCCGCACATTCTCGTCACCACGCCAGAGTCGCTCTACATCCTGCTCACCGCCGGCAAATCGCGGCAGAATCTGACTCGCGTACAAACCGTCATCGTCGACGAAATCCACGCCATCGCCGACGACAAACGCGGCTCCCACCTGGCCCTTTCTCTCGAACGCCTCGACGCCCTCGTCTGCGGAGAAAACCGTCTTGCACCCGGCGCGATGCTTACCGGCATGTCGAAAGCCCCGCAGCGGATCGGCCTGTCCGCCACGCAGAACCCTATCGAACTCGTAGCCAACTTCCTCGTCGGCGCAGGCGAGAAGCGCCAACCCGCCACCATCCTTCAGGTCGGCCAACGCCGCGCGCTCGACATTGCCATCGAAGTGCCCTCCGACGAACTCGGCTCCGTCACCACCATCGCCATGTGGACCGAGATCTACGACAAGCTCGCCACCCTCGCCGACCAGCACCGCTCCACGCTCGTTTTCGTCAACACGCGCAAGCTGGTCGAAAAAATCAGCTTCGAACTCGCAGCCCGCCTCGGCACGGACGCGGTCGCGGCCCATCACGGCTCGCTCTCGCGCACGCTTCGCCTCGACGCCGAACAGCGCCTCAAAAACGGCGAAATAAAAATCCTCATCGCCACCGCCTCGCTCGAACTCGGAATAGACATCGGCACGGTCGACCTGGTGTGCCAGATCGCGACAACCCGCGCCGTTGCTGTCGCCATGCAGCGCGTCGGCCGCGCCGGCCACTGGCGCGGAGCCATCCCAAAAGGCCGTTTCTTTACAACCACACGCGACGACCTCATGGAGCAATCCGCGCTCCTCCGCAAAATGGTTGCCGACGAACTCGACAAGCTGGAAATCCCCGAGCAGCCCATCGACGTCCTGATGCAACAGATCGTCGCCTGCTGCGGCGCCGAGCCGTGGGAGGAAACCGCCCTCTTCAACGTCCTCCGCCGCGCCTGGCCTTACCGCAACCTCACGCGCCCGCAGTTCGACGAGATCGTGCAACTCCTCCACGAAGGCATTGAGAGCTCCCGCGGACGTTACGGCGCTTACCTTCTTCGCGACCGTGTGCAGGGCGTCCTGCACCCCCGCCGCGGCGCGTGCATGATCGCCATCTCCAACGGCGGCGCCATCCCCGACACGTCCCTCTTTGCCGTCATGCTTCAACCCGAAAACGTGCAAATCGCCACACTCGACGAGCACTTCGCGGTCGATAGTTCCCCCGGCGACGTCGTTCTCCTGGGCAACACGAGTTGGCGCATCCAGCGCATCGAGTCCGCTGGCCGTGTCCTGGTCGAAGACGCCCACGGCGCGGCGCCGAGCATCCCTTTCTGGGAAGGCGAAGCTCCGCAGCGCACCGGCGTCCTCTCCGAGGGCGTAGCCGACCTCCGCGCCGAAATCGACGCCCGCACCCGCAACGTCAAACCCTCCGACCTCCGCAACAGCTTCAACGAACCGTCTTCCTCTGAGCTCATTGCTCATAGCTCTAAGCTCGTTTCAAACCCGCCTTCGCTCGCGGCTGAACTCTCATCAACGCCCGCCGAACAAATTCTCTCTACCATCGCCTGGCTCAAATCCAACTGTTTCCTCTCCCACTCCGCCGCCCTCCAACTCATCACCTACATCGTCCACGGCCGCGCGGTCCTCGGAGCCGTCCCCACCAAAACCACCATCATCGCCGAGCGCTTCTTCGACGAGGGCGGCGGCCAGCAACTTATCCTGCACGCCCCTTTCGGCGGACGCATCAACAAGGCCTGGGGGCTAGCCCTGCGCAAGCGTTTTTGCCGCGGTTTCAACTTCGAGCTGCAAGCCGCGGCGACCGACAACGGCATCAACATTTCCCTCGCCGAGCAGCACAGCTTTCCGCTCGCCGACGTCTTCAAATTCCTCACCGAACACACCGCGAAGGAACTCCTCGAACAAGCCAGCATCCCGTCGCCGCTCTTCAAAAACCGCTGGCGCTGGGCCGCCGGCCGCTCGCTGCAACTGCTCCGCATGTCCAAGGGCAAGCGCGTCGCCCCGCAAATCCAGCGCACGCGCTCCGACGACCTTCTCGCTTCAGTCTTTCCTCATGCTTCCGCTTGCCCTGAAACCATGACCGGCGACATCGAAATCCCCGACCACCCTCTGGTCCGCGAAGTGATGAAGGACACGCTCGGCGAAGCGATGGACCTCGAAGGCCTGCTGCAAATTCTCCGCGACATTGAGTCGGGCGCGATAACTTGTCTGGCTGTAGATACGCCGGTCCCGTCGCAGTTCGCCCACGAACTCATCAACGCCATGCCCTACGCCTTCCTCGACGGCGAGGACGCAGCCGCACGCCGCATGCGCGCCGTCTCCACCCGCCGCACTCTCCCCGACAACGTCGCCGACAACCCCGGCCGCCTCGACACCGCCGCCATCGACACCGTCCGTTCGCAGCTCTGGCCCGACATCCGCGATGAGCACGAGTTGCACGATCTGCTGCTCTCCGTTGTGGTCCTTCCGCTCGCGTACCTCGAAATTGAGGCAGTGGGGAAGCCCCGCGCCACGCAGCACTGGCCCACCTTCTTCGAACGTCTCGTGCAACAAAATCGCGTCTATCAAGTCAACATGAACGGCGCGCCGACGTGGATCGCGGCCGAGCGCCTTCCCGACGCCGCACTCCTCTGGCCCAACGCCACACTCGCCATCCATAGTGAATATGTCATCCTGAGCAACGCGAAGGACCTGCTTCTTGCCTATGGAGGCGACGCCGCTAGCGAGCCCAAAGTATTAGCGGGCACCGAAGAGCGCCCCGCGCAAATCATCAGTCCCCACGCCGCCGCCACCACCCGTCTCACTCAGGGCTGGCTGCAAATCCTCGGCCCCACAACGTCGTCGCACCTCGCGGCCCTCACGCAGCTGCAACCGAGCGCCATCTACCAATCGATGCTCGCCATGGAAATGCAGGGTCTCGCCATGCGCGGCGCATTCGAGCACGCGGCGACAACCGACGACCACGCCATCGAGTGGTGCGAACGCCGCATCCTGCAACGCATCCACCGCCTCACGCTCGGCACGCTCCGCAAGCAGGTCGAGCCAGTTACCGCGGCGGTCTTCATGCGCTGGCTGCTCGACTGGCACCACATCGCTCCGCAAACCCACCTCACAGGCGAAGAAGGCGTCCTCGCGGCGATCGAACAACTCGAGGGCTTCGAAGCCCCGGCGGTCGAGTGGGAGCGCACGCTGCTGCCCGCGCGCGTCGCCAACTACGATCCTCGCTGGCTCGACAACCTGTGCCTCGCGGGCATCATCGGCTGGGGCCGCATCTCCCCCCACCCCGCCTGGACCGCAACCGAAAGCAGCGCCCCCCGCCGCGTCATCCCTACCTCGGCCGCTCCCATCACCTTCTTTCTTCGCGAATCCGCCGAGTGGCTCCACGCCGCCCTTGCCGCAAAGTCCGTCGACGAATCCACCCGCACGCAGTCTCTCTCGCCGGAAGCCCAGCAAATCCGCGCCCTCCTCTCCACCCGAGGCGCCGCCTTCACGGCCGACCTGCAACGCCTCTCCGGCCTCACCAAGCTCCAAACCTCGACCGCGCTCTGGGAACTCGCCACCGCCGGCCTCGCCTCCGCCGACGGCTTCGACCAGCTCCGCGCCATGATGGACCCGCGCCGGAAATCCGCCGCCATCGCGCAAACCGCAGCGACGAGTCTCCGCAAACGCGCCGCTGCCCGCACCACCGCCGGCCGCTGGTCCCTCCTCTGCGACCCCGCCACAAATCCGGGTGACCCATCTTCGACGATGGCTTCATCATCGTCTAAGGTGGGGCTGCAACAGGCCGCCATCGCCGCCGCCCGCCTCCGCGACAGCGCCCTCGACGCCCACGCCCGCATCCTTCTCTGCCGCTACGGAGTTCTCTTCCGCGACCTGCTCGCCCGCGAATCCAACGCCCCTAAATGGCGCGATCTCGCACCCATCCTGCGCCGCCTCGAAGCCCGCGGAGAAGTTCGCGGCGGGCGCTTCGTCTCCGGCCCGTTCGGCGAGCAGTTTGCCCTCCCTGAAGTCATCGAATCCCTC
>DASRLB010000300.1:0-3183 GCA_035648695.1 Acidobacteriaceae bacterium
GCGCCGCACCGACAGGCATGTCTCGAGTGTCTTTGCGGCAGCGGAATAGTCGCTGTGGCTGGTCGCCAATGCGGCGCCGACATAGAGCGCATGCGCAAGTGCGACATCCGAAGCCAGCACCTCCGGAAGTTCCATTGCCGCTCGGACCGACTTCGCTCCTTCGGTCACATAGCCGCGCATGATCCAGAAACTCATCAGCGCCACCTGGAACTTGACGGCGATGATGGGATCCACGCCGCGGTCGAGGGCAAGGGCGAGGGCTGCACGCAGGTTGTCGAGTTCCGCCTCCAGGCGCTGGATCCAGCCTCCCTGGTCCGCGCCCTTGAGCCCCTGGTTCGCAGCCTTTGCCAAGGTCAGGAAATGATTGCAATGCCGGGCGGCCGTTTCCTCCAACTCGCCGCGGGCACCCAGTTTTTCCCGCGCATAATCGCGGATGGTTTCCAGCGTTCGATAGCGCGTCCCGTCGTCCAGATCCTCGGCCATGACCAGCGACTTGTCGGCCAGCGACATGAGGAGGTCGAGCACATCGTCGCCTTCGAGCGGATCAGAACCGCATACGGCCGCGCATGCGTCGTGATCGAAACCGCCGGCGAAGACGCCCAGGCGGTCGAGCAGTACCTGTTCGTTTGGCTGCAACAGGTCGTACGACCACGTTACCAATGCGCGCAGCGTCTGCTGGCGTTCCATCAACAGTCGGCCGCCCCCGGTCAGGAGCTTGAAGCGGTCGCGCAGGCGCGCATTGATTTCCGCCAACGACAGCGCGCGCATGCGGGCGGCGGCAAGCTCGAGTGCGAGCGGGATGCCCTCGAGGCGAGCGCAAAGCTCGGCGACCACCGGTGCGTCCTTGTCGGTCAGCTCGAAACCCGGTTTGTGCAGCCGGGCGCGATCCATGAATAGCTGGACCGAGTCCGATTTCGCGAGATCGACGGCGCGAGCGCCGCGATCGGGCACCGGCAACGGCAGCACGGCGTAGGTCTGTTCACCCCGGATCCTCAGCGCCTCGCGGCTGGTGGCGATGATCCGCACTTCCGGTGCAGCCTGCAGCACTGCGTTCGCAAGCGTGGCGCATGAATGTACGAGGTGCTCGCAGTTGTCCAGAATCAGCAGCAGCTTGCGTGTCTTGAGATGCGCGCTGAGTGTCTGCGTGAGCGCGCGGCCGGGCTCTTCCTGCACGCCGAGTTCCTGCGCGACGGCGCTCGGGACCAGCGACGGGTCCTTGATGGGGGCCAGGTCGATGAACCACACGCCGTCCGGGAAGCCGTCCAGCGCCTCCGCGGCAATCTGCAACGACAAGCGGGTCTTGCCCAGCCCCCCCATTCCCAGCAAGGTCAGCAGTCGGGACACCGGCAGAAGTTTTGCGAGTTCCTGCAACTCGCGTTCGCGGCCGAGAAACGACGTGAGTTGCTGCGGCAGGTTGTTGGGCGTCGATTCGAGCGAGCGCAGGACGGGAAAGTCCAGGCGCAGGCTGGGATGAAGAACCTGGAATACCCGTTCGGGCGAGGCAAGGTCCTTGAGTCGCACCCCGCCCAAGTCACGCAGCGTCATTTCCGGCGGCAGGCGCGCGCCAACGTCATCGACCAGCGCCTGCGAGAGCAGCACCTGGCCACCGTGCGCCGCGGCCATGATTCGCGCGGTGCGGTTGACCGGCGACCCGAAGAAGTCGCCGTCGCGGTGCTCGACGGTGCCGAGATGCAATCCGCAGCGGATGTTGAGCGCGATACCATTGGTCGCGGTGGAATCGGCGAGTGCCTGGAGCAGCGCGAGCGTGGCGTTGATCCCGTCCACCGGGTCGGCAAACGCGGCGAACATGCCGTCGCCGAACATCTTCACCACGATGCCGTCATTGCGCTCGACCGTTGCGCGTGCGAGCGCATCGTGCAGCGCCAGCGCGCGCGACATGCGTTCGGGCTGCTGCTCCCAGAGCCGGGTGCTGCCCTCGATATCGGTGAAAAGAATCGTGGTGGGCGTGGCGCCTGCCTGCACGTCTAACTCCCCGCCATTGGCGAACGGAATCCCGCAAGTCTAAGGACTGGCGGGCGGCAAAGCCAGCCCCGCCTTACGCCGTACCGGGCGGATGCGCCGATCATCACGCGTGTCGATGATCGAGTGCGCAACTCGAATCGTGATTCAACACGGAGGTTTCATGCCGATGTACAAGGACTGCGGAGGTGCCCAGCCGCGGCAAAACTGCGCAGCAGCTTTGACGTCGGCTGGAGCGCCATGTCAGCCGCCAGCCGACGCCCGAAGGAAGACCGGGAGGTCTGTTGTGGGCGGAGAAATGTGGAGATGATAGAGCATGTCGGCAATGTGCCCACGGTGATAGGTGGTGTGATTGACCACGTGCAGGAGAATGTCCTCGCGTGACATGGCTCCGGTGCCTCCGCCGATGAACTCAAACTCCACCACCTCACCAAGTTGATCCCGGGATAGCGAATCAGCGTAGTTGATGTACCAAAGGTCCATCTGGCGCTGGGAATCGGCGAGTTCCTGGATAGGTGGGTGGTCAACTGGATTGCGAGTGGTAAGGCCATGGGGTCTGCCAAGCAGGTGGGACTGCCACACAAAATCCATGGAGTACGAATGATTGAGCGTACGGATGAGGCTACCAAACAAGATCGGGCGTGGAGCAACAAGGTCTGACTCTGGAAGGCTTTCGACGACGGACAGAAAGGCGTCATCAGCCCAAGCCTTGTAGCGGGTGAGCGTCTGTACCGAATTCACTGAAGCTTCCTTTTTGGAGCGTCTTGAAACGCTATCAATAGCGTGTCAGTACTGGAAAAATAGCGAATCTTCATGCCTGAAACCACCTGTCGAAGAATGCATTTTGGACTGTCTCGCCATCCGGCAGCAGGACGGCCCGAAGATAGCGATTGTCCATCTCGAGGATAGGAGCCCAGTAGCCCAGCTGGTAGAGTCCCGGATTGTGATTGCGGTTGTCGTGGGTTCGAGTCCCATCAGAACCCCATTTCTCATCCGGGCCCGTTGATCCGGATGTGGCGTCCGAAGCCGGCTCGCGATGCCGGCCGCCGTTGCCGCATCGATGACGCGACGACATTGCCGCGGTCGCGGGCATCGATGAAACAGCACGCGGATGGCCTTGTGCGAGGCAATCTGAACAGGACAATTTGCACGTGCGACACCTCGCATGCCGCCTGTGCCCGATTTAACCGCGTTCTTCCGGCG
>DASRLB010000301.1:0-14359 GCA_035648695.1 Acidobacteriaceae bacterium
CGCCAGGCTTTCTCTGGGCGTGCAGATGCTCCGCCACGCACACGGCGAGCGCGGAGCACAGAGCACCCTTGAGCAATCCGGTCTTCATTCACTCCTCAATCCGGAAACAGCCTTGGGCCGGGCGCGCCGGCCAGTCTCCAACCCGTATCCCCCGCAAAGCCGACGAGTCGTTGTCCCCAATCGCCATATTCACCGACCGCATCAGTTGATTGTCCTCGGCGATCTGGGCATCGGAATCGTCGGGACCATCGGGACCATTGACCACCGCCGCGTCGGCCGCCGCAGTCGGTTGCCGGTCATGGTGTATCGCGATCGGAACTCCAGCGGCAAGCAACAGGGCGGCCGCCACCGCCCATCCTGCCGGAGCCAACCATGATCGTCCAGCTTCAGGCCGAGCCGCCTTTGCGCGCAGGCTCACCGCCGGCCGGGTTTCGCTCCAACCGAACGCCGCCCTGCTGAAGTCGGCCATCGACGCCGAGAACCGCGTCAATTCCTCGCGACACTGCGGACATTCGCGAAGATGCGCCTCGCTTGCGGGACTCGGGGCCACCATCGCGCATTCCGCGACGCACTCCGCGAACTGCTCGTCTGTTAAGTGGCCCGCACGGATGCTGCTCATGCTTTATCTCCTAAATTTGCGCGGATCGCCGTAATGCCGCGGTACAAATGGGTCTTCACCGTGTTGACGGGCATTCCCGTCGCGCCGGCGATCTCCTCGATGTTGAGGCCCTCGAAAAATCTCAGCAAGAATACGCGGCGCTGATTGACCGAAAGCAGTTCGAGCGCCGCCTTCACCTGCTCCGTGCGCTCCTGCACCAGCAGCCTGCTCTCCGGAGAGCTTTCATTCGACGGCAGAAACGACGCCAGCTCCGTGATGTCCAGCGCTGTCGCCTGGGCCTTGCGCCAGAACTGGAACTTTTTGAGCCGCAACTGGTCGCGAATCAGGTTATTGGCAATCCCGATCAGCCACGTGCTGACCGCACATTCGCCGCGGAACGAAGCCCGGCCGTTGTACGCCTTCAGAAAACAGTCCTGCGTGATCGTCTGCGCAAGGTCGGGGTCGCCGATGGAGAACGCGACATACCGTAGCACTCTAGGCCAATACACCGCAACGAGTGAGTCGATATCGTCCAGCTCGGAGATGGCATTCACCTGGCGTTCATGGTGAATGATAGATGCAGCGATCGCTATTTGCATACCGTTGTAATGGACGGTTTTACGCTGACATTCGGGTTACATCTCCATGACAAATTGATGGGAGATTTGCGGCATTGAAAACGGCGTGGGCCCCCTCAGGCACTACAGCCCGAAATGTCCCGAGGCTATGCCCTCTTCCTCTTCCGATTTCGGCACAACCCATCCGCCCGGAGGCGTGATGGCCTCCGCCTCCTTCGGCCCCCACGTCCTGGGCTCGTAGAGGTAGACCGGCGTCTTCGCCTGGAGCGCGGTATCGACGATCCGCCAGGCTTCCTCGACATAGTCCTGCCGCGCGAAGATGCTCGCATCGCCGGCCATGGCCTCCGTGAGGACCCGCTCGTAGGGCTCCATCTCGTCGGGCTCGGGGTGGTGGCTGGCGATCAGCTCGGCGTTGCCGCGATTGCCGGTGTGGTCGCGCGGAGCCACCGAAACTCCCATCGCAATCGTCATGTCCGGGCTGATGCGGAAACGGATGTAGTTCTGGGTGATGCCGGGCTCGGAAATCCTGGTGATCGGCGGCAGCCGCAGGCGCGCAACGACTTCGGTGCAGGTCTCGGGCAGGTCCTTGCCGGCGCGCAGATAGAATGGCACACCCGCCCAGCGCCACGACTGCACTTCCAGCTTCAGGGCCGCAAACGTCTCGGTCTGCGAGTTGGGTGCAACGCCCTTCTCGTCGAGATACCCTTGAAACTGGCCGCGCACCATGTCCTGCGGCTGTAGCGCGTTGACCGCCTTCAGCACCTTCACCTTCTCGTCGCGCAGCGACTCGCTATCGTGCCGGACCGGGCATTCCATCGTCAGGTTGCAGAGGATCTGGAAGACGTGGTTCTGGATCACGTCGCGGACGGTCCCGGTCTGGTCGTAAAACGCTCCCCTGCCCTGCACGCCGAAGTCTTCGGCCATGGTGATCTGGACGCTGTCAATGTAGTCGCGGTTCCACAGCGGCTCCAGGAAGGTGTTCGAGAAGCGGAACGAGACCATGTGCTGCACCGGGCCCTTGGCGAGGTAGTGGTCGATGCGGAAGATCGACGACTCGGGAAACGCCGACAGTAGAATCCGGTTGAGTTCCTGCGCCGAAGCCAGGTCGTGCCCGAAGGGCTTCTCCACGATCATGCGCGCGCCTTCGGCCGACCCGGACTTCACCAGGTGCTCGATGACCTCCTCAAAGCACGATGGCGGGATGGCGAGATAGTGCGCCGGATGTTTCGCATCGCCCAGCGCCTGCCGGACAGCGGCGAACGTAGCGGGATCGGAATAGTCTCCGTCCACGTAGCGCAGCAGCCCGCTGAGCTTCTCCCAAGCCGCATCGTCGAGCCCGCCGTGCTGCGCCAAGCTGTCCTTTGCCCGGGCTTTTAGCTGGTCGAGCCCCCATCCAGCCTTAGCGACGCCGATGATCGGCACAGTCAGCGTGCCGCGCTTCACCATCGCCTGGAGCGCGGGAAAGATCTTCTTGTAGGCAAGGTCGCCCGTGGCGCCGAAGAATACGAGTGCGTCGGATTGGATCTGGGACACGAGAGGGCCTTTCGTTGCGAAGCTGGGAATGTCGTCCGAGACGATAGAGGCGCTACCGCGCCGTTTCGACTCGTAACGATCATAAGGGATGAGGCGATCGGCGGGCCCGATGGGGCCGTGTACAGGGAGCGGCAGCGCGGCTGCGCCTGAAGGTAGTGACCCGGATTGAAAGCCAATACAACATGTCTTCTCTGCCGAGTCACTCTCCGAAGCCACAGTCGATCGCCGAAACTTGCTCGCCACATCAACCGTCGTATCATTTATCTGTATGGCGTTTCCGATCAAAACCTGCGTCGTCTGCAACGAGGAGTTCGAGCTCAAACCCGACAAGCCCGGTTATGCCAACCGCTGCCCCACCTGCACCGAAGAAGGCGCCGCGCCAACCGCCGTGGACAAGACCAAAATGACCGCCGAAGAGCGCCGGTCTATCGCTGAGACTAACGAGGCGCGCCGCGCCGCGATGCGCAACCTTCTCTACCGCAAAGACAGCTAGCAGACGCTCTAACTCAAGCCTTCTCCGGCGGCGTCTTTGCGCCGGGACGTGTATTCTTCGCGAACCTCACAGCACTTCCGATGCTCTAATGTCCAAGGGAAGTCTTAACAGGAGAACGCAACAACATGAGCGAGCAAACAGTTCCATTGACAAGCAGACCAGCCTGGAAGGCTCTTCAAACCCACTTCAACGCGATCGGCAAAACCCACCTCCGCGACCTCTTCGCCGCCGACCCCGAACGCGGTACCCGCTTCACCGCCGAAGCCGACGGGATATTCCTCGACTACTCCAAGAACCGCATCACCGGCGAGACCATCGGCCTGCTCAAGCAACTCGCCGAAGAGTCCGGCCTGCGCGAACGCACCGAAGCCATGTTTACCGGCCAGAAGATCAACGTCACCGAGGACCGCGCCGTCCTCCACGTCGCTCTGCGGGCGCCGAAGTCCGAGTCCATCACGGTCGACGGAGAAGATGTCGTTCCCGAGGTCCACAAAGTGCTGGACAAGATGAGCGTCTTCTCCGACCGCATCCGCTCGGGCGACTGGAAAGGCTTCACCGGCAAGCCCATCCGCAACATCGTCAACATCGGCATCGGCGGCTCCGATCTCGGTCCGGTGATGGCCTACGAAGCACTGAAGCACTACTCGCAGCGCGACCTTACTTTCCGCTTCGTCTCCAACGTCGATGGCACGGACTTCACCGAAGCCGTTCGCGACCTCAACGCCGACGAGACGCTCTTCCTCGTCGCCTCGAAGACCTTCACCACGCTCGAAACCATGACCAACGCGCACTCCGCGCGCGACTGGACGCTGGCCGCGCTGAAGGACGACGCTGCCATCGCCAGACACTTCGTCGCCATCTCCACCAACGCCGAAGCCGTGGAGAAGTTCGGCATCGATACCGCCAACATGTTCGGCTTCTGGGACTGGGTCGGCGGCCGTTACTCCATGGACTCCGCCATCGGCCTCTCCACGATGATCGCCATCGGCCCCGACAACTTCCGCTCCATGCTCGCCGGCTTCCATGCCATGGACGTCCACTTCCGCACGACGCCGATCGAGAAGAACCTTCCCGCGCTGCTCGGCCTGCTGACCATTTGGAACACCGACTTCTTCGATGCGCAGACGGTCGCGATCCTGCCTTACGAGCAGTACCTCAAACGCTTCCCCGCGTATCTCCAGCAGTTCACCATGGAGTCGAACGGCAAGCACGTCACCCTCACCGGTGAGCATGTGCAGGTGCCGACCGGTCCCATCTACTGGGGCGAGCCCGGGACCAACGGGCAGCACTCCTTCTACCAGCTCATCCACCAGGGAACGCGGCTGATCCCGTGCGACTTCATCGGCTTCTTCAAGACGCTCAACCCGCTCGGACGCCACCACGACATCCTGATGGCCAACGTCTTCGCGCAGGCCGAAGCGCTCGCCTTCGGCAAGACCGCCGCGGAAGTCGAAGCCAGCGGAACGCCCGCCGCGCTCGTCCCGCACAAGGTGTTTGAGGGCAATCGACCGTCGAACACCATCCTCGCCGAAGTGCTGACGCCTGAAGTGCTCGGCAAGCTGATCGCCCTTTACGAGCACTCCGTCTTCACCCAGGGCGTGGTGTGGAACATCGACTCCTTCGACCAGTGGGGCGTCGAACTCGGCAAGGTGCTGGCGCAGAAGATCATCGGCGAACTCGAAAGCGAGACCGAACCGAAGCTCGACCACGATGCTTCCACCAGCAACCTGATCCGCATGTATCGCGACAAAAAATAAGGGTATCCGGAGGGGCCCCCTCCCCCCTCCCCCATTTCTATTGCCCGGGGCTAAGTGCTTTAGAATGCTGGGTTCCAGGGCGGGCTGCCTCGCCAAATATTTCATTCTACATGGCTTCGGTGCAAAATATGCCTGCGTAAGGAGTTAGGGGCTGGGTTGGCGGTTGTGGTCGATTTTCAGCTGCGAGCTGCCAGTTACCAGCTACCAGTTGCCAGGTTCGGGTTTCGGGTTGCGCCTTTCTGTTCGGGTACGAGGGTTGAGGAGCGAGGGTCTTGGACAGCTCAGAGCTTAGAGCGATTGAGCGTAGAGGCTTCTGGGCGCGGTTGGCGTCTGAAGGGATCCTGTTCAGTTTTGAGTTGTGAGTTTTGAGTCCTGATTTAATTGTAGCTAGCCGAGAGATAAATCACGCCAGGTTTTGAGAATTATTTTCGCCTGTGTTAATGCGGTGTTTGGGGGTTTTGCACAGGCTGGAGGGCTTGACAACTTTTGCGGGCCGACAGCTTGCGCGGCAGCCAATTTGCAATTGATTGGCTGTGCGTTTATCGTAGAGGGGTATCGGGAATCGGACAAGCCCGATGCAAAGGAGCCGCCGTTGAGTCTTTCACCCTCACCGCTCGCCACCCCCGCTCTCCCTCCCACACCAGCACCGCGCACCAAGCAACCGCCCGCCGCCGCGCTGGAGGTCTATACCGGCGACCCAAACTTCATGGCGTCGCTGGCCCGCGGCCTGCTCGTCATTCAGGCATTCACGCCGCAGACGCCGCAGATGACCATCTCCCAGATCAGCGTCCGCACCGGCCTTTCGCGGGCCGCCGTGCGCCGCTGCCTCTACACGCTCTCGAAGCTGGGCTTCGCCGGCGCGGAAGACGGACAGCGTTACTCTCTGCGGCCCAAAATGCTGACGCTGGCCAATACCTACACCGCGACCAGCACGCTCGCCTCCGCCGCCCAGCCCATCCTCGAACGCATGTCGGCGGCGCTGGGCGAATCCTTCTCGGTGGCCACCCTCGACGGCGAAGACATCGTCTACATCGCGCGCACCACGGTGACCCGCGTCATGTCGGTCGACCTGCACATCGGGTCGCGCCTGCCGGCGTTCTGCACCAGCATGGGCCGCGTGCTGCTGGCCTATCTGCCCCAGGACCAACTGGAGCAATACCTGCAGCGCGCCACGTTCACGCAGTACACGCCGCGCACCATGACGTCGCCGGACAAACTCCGCCTCGCGCTCCGCAACGTGCGCCGCAACGGCTATGCGTTGTGCGATCAGGAGCTGGAGATCGGCCTGCGCTCGCTGGCCGTGCCGGTCTACGCTCCCAACGGCCGCGTGGTGGCGACGGTCAACCTCAGCGGCAACGCGCCGCGCATGCCCATGCTCGATATGCAGACCCGCTTCCTCCCTCACCTGCGCGCCGCGGCGGGCGAGTTGAGTGTGTTTCTACACTAGGTTCCAAAATCGCACAGGGCCCGAAAGGACCAAACATTCTGAGGGGTAGCCGCGTCTAACCCGTCAACATGGGGTTTCTACTTTTAGAACTTCCTTTTTCGGGTCACGCCATTAAATAACGCCGTCGATCTATAACAAAATCGTCATCCTGAGCGGAGCGCGGCCGAAGGACCTGCCATGCAGCTCGTGGCCGTAGAAATCTTCACCTTTTTGCCAACACTCCTGGGCTTCTCCGCAGCGACTATATATCTGCTTCCTAGCCCGCCTCCACCGGCACGCGGGCGCGTACGAAACCGCATTCCCCCTCAACCGTGTACCCGCCGCAACACGCCGGAATCACAATCGCATATCCAACCGGAAGATCGAGCCGCGTGTCTCCATGCGTCAGGACGCCTTTGCCGGAAAGGCCAACCACACACTCCGGCCTGCCTTCTCCGCGCACCGAATGGCTCTCGCCGGCCGCAACATCGCAGCGGTCCACCGCGAAATATTTAACGTGGATCAACTCCGAGCACGGATGCCCGCGGCGTGACGAAATCTTGCCCGAGGCATTCTCGATCTTCACCGCTTTCATGCCCTCTTCGAGATGCAGTTCGCGCGGGCGGCCGTAGTCGTATAGCCGAAACGTGGAGTCCGACATCTGCTGCACTTCGAGGATCACCAGCCCCGGCCCGATGGCGTGGATGGTTCCCGCCTCGACGAAAATCATGTCGCCGGCCTGCACTGGCACCTCATGCAGCAACGCCTCGAACGATTCTTTCCCCAGCGCCTCGCGCACCATCTCGCGCGTCGTCCCGGGCTTCACTCCGAGCGATAACGTGGCCCCCGGCGCGGCTTCGAGCACGTACCAGCACTCCGTCTTGCCGCGCGCATTGCCACCGAGCTGCGCTGCGTGTGCGTCGTCGGGGTGCACCTGCACCGACAGCTTGTCCTCCGGAAACAGTATCTTCACCAGCAGCGGAAACTCATCCAGATCGCCGAGCAAATCCGCCCCGAAATCCTTCCGCATTTCCGCGAGCGACTTGCCCACATACGGCCCCGTTTCGACCTTGCACTGCTCGCCCGTCAGCCACGCTTCTCCCACAGGCTCGGTCACAGGGTGCTTGTACCAAGGCGCGAGATCGTGCCGCCCCCACACGCGTTCCGAAAAGAAGATTCCCAGCCGAAACGGCTGCAACTTCGGCTCAATCATCGTCGTCGTCCTTCTTCTTGGCATGCTTTTCGAGCAGCATCGGCGGCACCGCCGCATCGCCCTTCGCATCCTTCCACAGGACCACGTTCAGCTTCATCACCGGCGCCCGATCGGCGTGCGTAAAATCCATCTTCGCCGAAGCCTGCGCTCCCACCGCGCCCGGTTTGTTCGCCGTGTAGATCAGCCCGTTGTCGCGGTTCGAGGTGTCCGCCGTAAACGCCGACTGATCTCCCGGCCCCGTAAACAGCGTGGAAATCATCGGCGCGAAAGCATCGTTGTTGTTCATCGGCGGCAGGCCCAGCAGCGTCTCCATCGTCCGCAACATGCTCACGGTCGAGTAGAAGCGGCTGTCCACGAACGCCGCATGTCCCGCCTTTGCATGAGGCGAGTACTTGCTGACGATAATGCCCAGCGAGCGGTGCGCGTCGACGTGGTCGGCGCCGTTCTGCGCGTCGTCTTCGAGAATGAAGAACGCCGTGTCGTTCCAGTAGGCAGAGTGCGAAATGGCCTCCACTGCACGACCGATGGCGAGATCGTTGTCGGCCACCGACGACTTCGGCGTCGGCCCACCCACCGTCGTTCCAGCCGTATGGTCGTTGGGCAAACGCAGCATGATGAAGTCCGGCATCGTATCGTGTCCGGCCTCGCGGTCGCGCCTCCACTGCGCGAAGTGGCGGAGAAACACCGCCACTCGAATCTGGTCCGGCACGCGCAGGTTGAAGTCCGGCGACTCCGGCGCGAAATGTCCGACGAGTTCAGGCTTGGTCGGAGTGTTCTTCGCAATGCGCGGAATCGCCCACGGCCAGAGATTTTTCCCGCCGCCCCACTCCGCCGGAATGGGCTCGCCCGGCTTGATCGTCGGCGAAGCGCAGGCCGCGACCACGTCCGACATCACG
Source organism: Acidobacteriaceae bacterium (assembly GCA_035648695.1). Lineage (GTDB taxonomy): Bacteria > Acidobacteriota > Terriglobia > Terriglobales > Acidobacteriaceae > Granulicella. The sequence continues at coordinate 8,495 of DASRLB010000301.1, forward strand.
CCCAACTGCGGATCGACAACCTTCTTCGCCGCTCTTTTATCGTTGCAGAACGTCGTCGAAACGAACTCCGCAAAGTGATACAGCGTCTTTCCATGCGCCGCGAGATTGGTCCACAGATACCCGCTGGGCGCTTCGTTCACGTCGGGAATATGTTGCAGCAGCGGATAGCCGTCGGCGACCATGCCCTCGTAGTCGTAGGTGCGCTCGCCGCCACGATAATCCTGTTGCCACGTCTTCTCCAGGTAGTCCGTGCCGATGGCCGCGGTCGACCACACGTGGCCCTCGCCCGACACTTCGCCGGAGTCGAGGAAATTGTCGAGCACGCCGAACTGCAGCGCCAGCTTGTGCTGGTTCGGCGTGATCGCCGCGCCATACATCGTCAGCGACGGATCGCCGTTGGCTACCGGCTTTCCATCCTTCGCGAGATCGCCGAACACCTGATCGTACGTGCGGTTCTCTTTGATGATGTAGATGACGTGCTTGATCGGGTTCTTGCCGCCCGCAAACGCAATCTTCTCTTGCCCCGCCTTCATGCGGTTCGACGCCAGCACCTCCTGCGTCGACTCCTTCAGCCCCGCATCGATCGCATGAACATCCAGCGTCGCCAGCGACCCATGGTCCAGCGTCGGGGCATAGGTGAACGCTCGCTTGAACCCCGGAATTTTATTCGACGTTTCCGTCTCCGCCTGCGGCATGTTGTTCGGGCCGACATCTTCTCCTCGCCCGTTCGCCACAAACAACTTTCCGCCGCTCTCGGTCTCGACCAGGGCCAATCCCATCGGCATATATTCAGTCGGCACAAAGCCTATGGGCTCCGTCATGCCCTTGGCCCTGGCCATGCTCTTCAGCTTGCGCGGATCGAGCACCGCAATCGAATCGGTGCCCATATTCGCGACATACAAACGCGTTCCATCGGCGCTCGCGGCCAGCGCATTCGGCTCCGCGCCAAAGTAGGTCTGCCCCGGCAGCCGCGTGTCGAAATAGCCGCGAACGCTGAGGGCCGGCGTCGAACCTTTGCCGATATCGACAGCCGCGACCGCATCGCGGTTCGACAGCGCAACATACAAAGTATCGTTGCGCTCGTCGAGCAGCAGAGCGCACGGATGCGTCCCCGGCGCTGTGTCCAGCTTCGGCTTCAGCAGCGCAATGCGGCGCGTCACCGTGCCCTTCGCAAGATCGAGTTCCACCACCTCACTGGCGTTCCACAACGCCACAAACGCCCGCGTGCCGTCGCGCGTCACAGCCAGCGCAATCGGATACGTCGACGGGACCGTAGCCGTGCTGGAAAGATCGAAGGTGCGTTCCACGGCTCCGGTTTTCGCGTCGATCAGCGCGACCGAGTCGGACAGATTCTCCGCCACCAGCAACCGCTCCCCGGGCAGCACGGCAATCGCCGAAGCATACGGAACGCCCAACGTCCCACCGTCCGCCTCCCGCAGTAGCGTCCGCCGTCCGGCTGAAAGCTTCACCAGCGGCAGCTTCAGAAAACTCTGCGGAGTGAGCACGCCATCGGCGAAGCCATACACCGCAACACCGCTGCCGGTATCGCCCTTCCCGCGGCCTTCGGGATCGGTGATCGAAGCCAGACTCGCATAGACGCGCGTGCCGTCCGCGCTAAACGCCAGTCCCGAAAAAAACGACTGCTTCGCCTTCACCAGCGTGCGGCTGTCGGGAAAATCCCGCAGCGCTCCCGTCTTCACGTTGAGCACCGCAAGCGATTGCTCATACCGCGACTCCAGCGTGCCGTAGCCGGCGTTCAGCGTCAGCACCCAGCGGCCATCGGGCGACGCCGTCGTAGAAATCGGCAAGCTGTTCGTGCGTTGCGCGCCGCCCGGAACCGGCAGCAGCAGAGTGTGCCCGCTGGGCAGGTCCATCTCTTTTTTTGCGGAATCCTGTGCAGACAAACCAGTTGCAGCCGATAAGACAACATAGCACGCGGCCAGACGCATGCACCGAAGCAGACCATTGGAAGCCATCGTGTACCCCCTTACAAAAGTCTTACACACAACCGGTCTCTACCGCGTCTATGGTTGAACTAGAGGGAATTCGAACAAATGAACACCACACTCATCCCGGTCGACGATGCACAGACCGTGAAGGCCCCTAAAGCAATTCCGGCCGTGCAGGAAGCCGTTCTCAAAATTAAGCAGGACCTGCGCATGGGCCGCGAACACCAGCAAGGCCGCATCAACTGGATCACGACCATCTTCATGGGCCTGTTCCACGTTGGGGCGATCGCCGCGCTGTTTTTCTTTTCATGGAAAAATCTCGCCGTATTCGCCGTGATGTATTTCTTCGCCATCAACGTCGGCATCGGCATGGCCTACCATCGCCTGCTGACGCACCGCGGTTACCGCACACCGAAATGGCTCGAATATTTTGTGACGATGTGCGGCACGTTGGCGCTCGAAGGCGGACCGATCTTCTGGGTGGCCACGCACCGCGTGCATCATCAGAACTCCGACGACGAAGGCGATCCGCACACGCCGCACGACGGCACATGGTGGGCACACGCCGGCTGGATCCTCTCCGGACGCGCTCTGCACTCAGAGACCGCGCTGCTGGGCCGCTACGCTCCCGACCTCACCCGCGACAAGGTCCACGTCTGGCTCTCGAAGTATCACTGGGTTGCGCTCACCGTTTCCGGCATTTTGCAGGTCATCCTCGGCGCTGCCATCGCGCCTTCCGGCCACCGTGTTGTCGGTGCCGTCGGCATGGTGCTGTGGGGAACGTTCCTGCGCGTGACGCTCGGCCTGCACGCGACCTGGCTCGTCAACTCCGCGACACACCTCTGGGGCAAGCGCCGCTTCGAAACCAAGGACGACTCTCGCAACAACTGGTGGGTCGCTCTGCTGACCGGCGGCGAAGGCTGGCACAACAACCACCACGCCCACCCCGTCAGCGCGCGCCACGGCCTCACCTGGTACGAGTTCGACATCAACTACTACGGCATATGGGTGCTCTCGAAGCTGGGCCTCGCGAAGAAGATCCAGGTCGCGAAGTTCGACCCCAACGACCCCAAGCCTGCGGGGGCGTAACCGGCTCGCATCGAATCAAGTTGAAGAGACCGCCCTCGCTGGCGGTCTTTCATTTAACTTCTGGGGCGTGGCCAGTCCTGGGCCGCATGATGGATACAAATGATGCGGACCTGCTCACCGGCAATCCGGTAAACGGCGATGTAAGGCCAGGGATGAAACACCAATTCTCGTGTCCCCTCCATCTTCCCTGCGCGTCCCCGTTGGGCCATGCTGGACAGGGCCATTACTTCATCGAAGATGCGAGACGCAACTCGAGCGGCAGCTCGCGGACTATCCGTTGCGATGTAATCGGTAATTTTTCGGAGATCGCGTACGGCGCGCTTGGTCCACGTAACCCTCATGCGTGGCGTAAAACGTCTGCGAACTGGGCGACGACTTCGTGGTGCTCAAAAACATCGCCTCGGTCAAAGTCTTCATCACCTTCTTTGACAGCGGCAGCGAGTGACTCCCTTTGCCCCACTAGAAACCAGTGCAATGCCTCTTTCGCGAGTTCGGTCGCAGTCTGGCGGGTGGCGTCCGCAAGCTCGGACAACCGCATCTGATCTTCGGAAGTAAGTTCGATTACCATGGGTTCAGACTAGGTCTACGGACGCCGCCCCGTCAACCAGCATCCTGCCAACCATAGCTATACTTTCCTTCAGCCCATGAATATCAACCGCCGCCGCGGAGCGATTGCCTTTTTCATCACCCTCGGAGTGTGCCTGACGGCGCTTGCGGTCACACTCAACATTACCTGGATACACCACAACAGCCGCCGCCTCGCGATGGACCTGCTCGGCGTGTTTCTGTTCGCAATCCTCATTGCCGGCGTGGTACTGAACACCATCTTCCTGGTCCGCGAAATCCGCCGCAACGAGCGCCAGGACTCCTTCCTCAACGCCGTCACCCACGAGCTGAAAACGCCCCTCGCCAGCCTCCGTCTTTACCTCGAAACCCTGCAACGCCGCCCCGTCGACGAGGCCCAGCGCCAGAAGTTCTACGCCATCATGCACGCCGACACCGACCGCCTTCTCAGCACCGTCGAGACCGTGCTGAAAGCCGGCGAACTAGGCCGTCGCGACCACAAGCACACCCGCGTCGAAATGCATCCGCTGGTCGCCGAATGCGTCGCCACCGTCTGCCAGCGCCATCACCTTGCCGCCGAAGCAATCGAGCTCGCCGAAGTCCCGGGCGCGGTCCGCCTCTTCGTCAACGGCAACGCCGAAGACCTGCGCACCGCGATCCTCAACCTGCTCGACAACGCGGTGAAGTACTCGCCCAACGGCGTCCGCATCCGCTGCCGCCTCGCCATCGAGCACTACACCTGGGTCGTGCTCTCCATCGCCGATACCGGCCTCGGCCTGCCTTCGCGAGAGTTCAAGCGCATCTTCAAACGCTTCTACCGCGTCTCTTCCAACGACCTGGTCAAGATCAAGGGCACCGGCCTCGGCCTTTTCCTCGTCCGCACCATCGCCCGCCAGCACGGCGGAGACATCCGCGCCACCAGCGAAGGGTTGGGCAAAGGAACGACGATGCTGCTACAGCTACCACTGGCGATCGGCGGTCCCGATGCCTGACCAGCCCCTCATCCTGCTCGTCGAGGACGAAGAACACATTGCGCAGGGTCTGCTCTTCAACCTCGAAGCCGAGGGCTACCGCACGCACCACGAAGCGGACGGCGACGCCGCCCTCGCCTGGCTGCTGGCCGCGTCGCCGCAGCCGGCGGCGGTGCTGCTGGACGTCATGCTGCCGGGCCGCGACGGGTTCTCCGTCGTCCACGCACTCCGCGAGGCGGGACTCTATACTCCCGTGCTGATGCTCACCGCGCGCGGCCGTTCCGAAGACGTCGTTGAAGGCTTCGAAGCCGGCGCCGACGACTACGTCGCCAAGCCATTCGACCTGGGTGTCCTGCTCGCGCGCCTCGCCAGCCTGCTCCGCCGCATCCACTGGCAGCGGCCGGCGACGGCCGAAACGCCAGCCCCCGAGCCGCGCGACGAATACGTCCTCGGCGACCGCATCATCTGTTTCGACACGCTCGAAATCCGCGCCCCCGGAAAGCTCATCCACCTGACGTTGATGGAAGCCGACCTCCTTCGCTACCTCATCGAGCGCCCGGGGAAAATCATCTCCCGCAAGGAAATCCTCGAAAACGTCTGGCGCGTCCACGAAGACACCGACACTCGCGCCATCGACAACTTCATCGTCCGCCTCCGCCGCCACCTCGAACCCGACCCCTCCAAACCGGCCCACCTGCTCACGGTCCGCGGCATCGGTTACCGCTTCATGGCAGGCGAAACCGCCCTCTCGTAGGAAAGCGAGTTCGCCGGCCCGCTCGCGCCTGGCCGCGATCTGGCTGAAACATAAACTGGCCGAGCACCAACGCTCGACCTGGTATAGAAAAGCCAGGCCCTGCATAGCCGCGTTACACTGACAATCTCGCTGGTACAAGAGATCGGGCACAGCACATGGATGGAGAAAGCGATGAAGTTGCCCGTTCGACTCGTTGCCGTTTTTCTGCCCGCTCTGTTGCTCGCGCCGCACGCCTACGGGCAATTTGCGCGTTTTGTCGATCCATTGCTGGGAGCATCGGGCGGAGGCAATGTTTTTCCGGGGGCAGTGGTTCCTTTTGGCATGATCAAGCCGGGACCCGACATGGCGGCGCCGGAAGGCCACGACCCCAACGCGGGGTGGAATGCCACGAAATGCTGGCGAAGATTGGAGCGGGAGACCGGGATCGAACCGGCGACATTCAGCTTGGGAAGCTGACGTTCTGCCACTGAACTACTCCCGCTTCGATCCTGATTATACTGCGGAGTCGACGCGCTTTCGATCGCAGCTTGCGCAACTG
>DASRLB010000302.1:0-7462 GCA_035648695.1 Acidobacteriaceae bacterium
TCCCCCAGCGGTTCCAGCCCCACCCAAACCACCTCCCCAGCCGCAACAAGAGTATCCATATCAGCAGGCTGATACCCGGCAATCCGCGCCGGAAGGATTTCAGTCTCGAGCAGCGAAGCGGGCAGCGCCGCGCCCTGCAAATTCTCAATCGTATCCAGCAGCGCATCGAGCCCGCGTCTCGGCTGCACGACTCCTTGCCACCGCGTAAACAGCCTTGCCAAAGTCCGCTGCTCAACCGGCTCAATCTCCTTCCGCAACTTCGCGAGCGAGCGTCGACGAATCGACCGAAGAACTTCCGCATCTACCCACTCACGGTTCACCCCACCTGGCCGAAACCCTCCCTCCGCCACGCGCCCCGTCTGCACCAAACGCTGCAAACAAGCCTCAATGCCGTCATTCGCAAGCCCATACCGCCGGGCCACATCGCCTGTCGTAAACGGCCCATGCGTCCGCGCAAACCGCCGTACGATATCCATCAAAGCATCTGGCGCAGTTTCTAGAAATGCGGTTGGCAAACCAGGCGGCAATGGCACTCCCAGCGCATCCCGAAATCGCGCTGCATCCTCTACCGCCATCAACCGTTTCTCGCCACCGATCATCAATTCCAATACGCGCCGGGCCTTTATCAGCCTGCTGATACTCGCCGCAACATCATCCGACACGCACCTCGCTGCCAACTCCGCGCGCGTCAAATCGCCTAGCCGCAACAGCAAATCGTGCACGCCATCCATGTTGCGCGCCTTGTAATTTTCGGTGACGCACTGCAGCTGCTCTTCGGTTTCCTCTATCGCTCCAAGATCAAGCAACTCCCGCAAATCCGCATCGCCCAGCAACTCCCGCAACTGGTCCTGATCGATCGAAAGCGCCTGCGCCCGCCGCTCGGCTAGTGGAGCATCGCCGTCATAAATGTAGTTCGCCACATAACTAAAGAGCAGCGCCCCCGCAAACGGCGACGGCGTGCGCGAGTCCGTCACATGCACTCGAATCGCTCGCGTCCCCACGCCGCGCAGCGTCTCCATCAACGCCGGCATGTCGAACACATCGCGCAAACACTCGCGATAAGCCTCCAGCAACATCGGGAAACTCGGATAGCGCGACGCCACATTCAACAAGTCATACGCGCGCTTTCGCTGCTGCCATAGCGGCGTGCGTCCATCCGCGCGCCGCCTCGGCAACAGCAACGCGCGCGAAGCCGCCTCGCGAAACTTCGCCGCAAACAACGCCGTCGATCCCAACTGCCGCGTCACCAGATCCGCAGCCTCTTCCGGCTCCATCAGCAGTACATCCGTATCCGGCGGAGCGTCGGTGTCGGGGAAGCGCAGCACAAACCCATCCTCGCCCCACATCGTCTCCACATCCTGCCCCGCAGCCTTCAACTTCGCCGTCGCCGCCATCGCCCACGGCGCGTGAATCTTGCTGCCGAAAGGCGTCAACACGCACACACGCCAATCGCCCAATTCATCCCGCACGCGCTCGATCACCACGGTGCGATCGTCCGGTACTTGCCCGGTAGCGAGTTCCTGGTCGGCGAGATACCGCAGCACATTCTCCGCAGCCAGCGGGTCTAGATCATGCTCCCGCGTGAGCTTCGCCACCGCCGCGCTGCGCGGCGTCTCCCGCAACTCGCGCATCAGCGCGCCGATGCGCCGCCCGAACTCGATCGGCCTCCCCGGCCTGTCGCCATGCCAGAATGGCATCTTCCCCGGCTCGCCCGGAGCCGGACTCACCAGCACTCGGTCATGCGTAATTTCATCGATCCGCCACGTCGAAGCACCCAGCACAAACGTTTCGCCGGTCCGTGCCTCGAACACCATCTCCTCATCGAGTTCACCCACGCGAATCGGCTTCGCATGGGTCCCGCTCAAGAAAACTCCGTACAAACCGCGATCGGGAATCGTTCCACCGTTCAGAATTGCAATCCGCTTCACACCCTGCCGCGGAGTCAGCCAATTGCGGGTGCGGTCCCACGTCACCCGCGGCCTCAACTCCGCAAATTCATCCGATGGATACCTGCCGGCCAGCATATCCAGCACGCCCTCAAATACGCCGACACTTAACCCAGCGAAATTTGCACAACTTCTTACCAATTTCAGCAGCGCATCGTACGAAATCCCCGGCGTTTCGTCTTCTTCGCCAACTTTGCGCTTCTCGTGCCTAAGCACTTCCGCCTGCGGCAGTGGAGGGTGCGCAATCACCGCGACCATTTGCTGAGCGAGCACATCCAGCGGATTCCGCAAGAACCGCGTCGACTCCACCAACCCCTCGTGCATCGCCTGGGTCACCGCGGCGCACGCGATCAGGTCTGCGCGATACTTCGGAAAGATGATTCCCGCCGACGGTGCGCCCACCTGATGTCCCGCGCGACCGATCCGCTGCATTCCGCTCGCCACGCTCGGGGGCGCTTCAATCTGCACGACCAGATCGACCGCGCCCATATCGATGCCAAGCTCCAGCGACGAGGTACACACCAGCGCCCTGATGCTGCCGGCCTTCAACATCTCTTCAATCTCATTGCGTTGCGCGGCGGCCAGCGATCCATGATGTGCGCGCGCAATCGGTTCTCCTGCAAGTTCGTTTAGCGCTCCCGCAAGCCGCTCGGCAACACGCCGCGCATTCACAAAAATCAGCGTTGAAGTTCTGCTCCGCACGATCTCCAACAGCCGCGGATGAATGCTCTGCCAAATGCTCGTTCGCTTCGGCCCTTGCGATGCCGGCCCGCTTGGCAGATCGTCGATCGCGCCCAGCTTAGCCATATCTTCAACCGGCACTTCGACCGTCAACTCAAGCACTTTCCGCGCGCCCGCATTCACAATCGTCACCCGCCGATACCGCACTCCTGCCGCGCCGGTATCCGCTTCTTTCAATGATCCATCGACAGTAATTTCACTCGCAACGGAACCCGTCCTGGCAAGCTCTTGCGACCCCTCAGAGCCACCAAGAAACCGCGCCACTTCCTCCAGCGGCCTCTGCGTCGCGCTCAATCCGATGCGCTGCAACGGCCGCCCACACAGTGCTTCCAGCCGTTCCAACGACAGCGCAAGATGCGCTCCACGCTTGGTCGGAACCAGCGCATGGATCTCATCAATGATCACCGTTTCGACCGATCGCAGCCCCTCACCCGCATCGGAGGTCAGCAGCAGATACAGCGACTCGGGAGTCGTGATCAAAATTTCGCCCGGATGCCGTTTGAACCGCGCGCGCTCTTTCGGCGAAGTGTCACCGGTGCGCACGCTGATCTCCGGCACATGCACCGCGACACCTTCACGTCGAGCCATGTTCGCAATCCCCGCCAGGGGCGATCGCAAGTTTCGTTCCACGTCGACAGCGAGCGCCTTCAGCGGCGAAATATAAAGTACGCGACAGCCTTCCTGCGCCGCGGGTTCCCGCAACATCAACTTATCCAGACACCACAAGAACGCTGCCAGCGTTTTCCCCGTCCCCGTCGGGGCCAGGATCAGCGTCGACTCGCCACGCGCAATCGGCGGCCAGCCCTCGCGCTGCGGCGCCGTCACATCCTCAAACACCGCGCGAAACCATGCCGCAGTGATCGGATGAAACAGCGACAGCACATCCGCAGCGGTATCCGCTCCAGCATTCACCGCCGCATTCTTTTTCCGTCCGGCCACGCGCGCTCCGCCCGTCTCCCGATTGGATGCAACCAGCCTACCCGCCGGTCCTGTCAAAACCTGTCAGTAGGATCGCCCGCCGCTTGCCTTCGCTGCGCTAACGGTCTACCCTAAACGACTCACCATGTCGCAGACAGCACAAATCGAAACCATCTCCACCCACCAGCGCACAGAGCTGCGCTCGCTTGCCGAAGCCGCTGCCCAATACTCCTACTCGCCCTACTCGCACTTCCGCGTCGGAGCGGCCCTGCTGCTCGAAGACGGCACGATCATCACCGGCTGCAACGTCGAAAACTGCTCCTATCGCCTCACAAGTTGCGCCGAGCAGGGGGCCATCGCACGCGCCGTCGCCGAGCACGGCCCCGACATCCGTCTCCGCGCCGTCGCGGTCGCCAACCTCAACGCAGCGGCGTCTATGCCCTGCGGCGCCTGCCGCCAAACGCTCACCGAGTTCGGCGACGACCAGACCCTCATCCTCTATCCCGGCGAAAACGGCGCGCCCGAAGAAACTACGCTCGGCGAGCTTCTCCCCCACGCCTTTCGCCTTGACTACCTTCCTTAAATTGTCATCCTGAGCAACGCGAAGGATCTGCTTCCTGCCTGAAACAGCACAAGAGATTAGGACCCCATGAACCACGCACTGCATCCCCTGGACATCATCATCAAAAAGCGCGACGGCCACGAACTCACCAAACCTGAAATCGAGCACTTCATCCACGCCGTGGTCCTCAACGGAGAGCAAAAATTAGCTGGCGAAAGCGCGCCGCAACTCTCTGCCACCGACAAAGTCACTGACGCGCAAATTGCCTCCTTCCTGATGGCCGTCTTCCAACGCGGACTCTCGCCCCGCGAACTCGCCGACCTCACCACCGCCATGCGCTTCTCCGGCGAAACGCTTGATGCGTCCGGTCTCAACACCTTCACGGTCGACAAGCACTCCACCGGCGGCGTGGGCGACAAATCCTCGCTGCTCATCGCGCCCATCGTCGCGGCAGCCGGCCTCGAACTCTCGCCCAGTATTTCCGTCCCGATGATCTCTGGCCGCTCGCTCGGCCATACTGGCGGCACGCTGGACAAGCTCGAAACCATCCCCGGCTTCCAGACGCAACTGCCCCTTGCGCGTATGCGCGCGGTGCTGGCCGAATGCCACGCGGCGCTGGTCGGTCAGACCCCGCGCCTCGTCCCCGCCGACCGCATCCTCTACGCCATGCGCGACCACACCGGAACCGTCGAATCGCCCTTCCTGATCTGCGCGAGCATCATGTCGAAGAAGCTCGCCGAAGACATTCGCGCCCTCGTGCTCGATGTCAAAGTCGGCAGCGGCGCGTTCATGCCGACGTACGACGCCTCAAAACATCTGGCCACATTGATGGTCGAAACCGGCGAGCTTGCCGGCACCCGCACCGCCGCTCTGCTCACCACAATGGACGAGCCACTCGGCCGCTTCTCCGGCAACTGGATCGAAGTGTGGGAGTGCGTCGACATTATGCAAGGCAAGCGCCACGCAATGTCCGCCGACCTGATCGAGCTCTCCAACATTCTCTCCGGCTGGATGCTTTTCCTCGCCGGAAAATCCGCCTCGCCGGAAGCCGGAGCGGAACTCGCGGACGACATCCTTGGCAGCGGCCAGGCCTACAAGTCGTGGCTCCAGATCGTGGAGCGCCAGGGCGGCGACATCGGCGTCTTCGACGACCCCGCCGCCTTCCACAAACCCCAGGCCAGTCGCGTCCTCAAGGCCTCACGCGCCGGTTATCTCTCCGCAATGGACTGCAAGGAAGTTGGCTGGGCGGTGCAGCGTCTGGGCGCGGGACGCGCCAAACCAGGCGATCCTGTCAGCGCTCATGCCGGCATCGAATCGCACGCCAAGCTCGGAGCAAAACTCGAAGCCGGCCAGCCCATCTTCACGTTGTTCAGCGAAGATGCCGCGCTGCTCGACGAGCCGTATCGGATGTTGGAAGCCACTATACAAATCGCCGACGCGCCGCCAGAAAGGCAGCCGCTCATCCGCGAAATCATTACGAAGAAAACTTCATAGCGATTAAGCAAGCTTCATGGCGATTTCTTCGTCCAATATTTCTTTGACAGTCAGCGGGACGATAATGCGTCCCGTCTGTTTGAAGAATCTCTGAATCTCTGCAAGGGCATCGCTCGAATAGCCAAAGGAAATAAAAAATCCCTTCATTCTTTCGGAGCGGATCATCGCGGCCACGAAAGCATCAATGTCCGGCCGACCGGCTTTGTCCTTCTGCTTGACTTGAATTGGGTACCAAACATCCATAAAGTCCAGCGAACCGCTTTTTACAGTCGGCAGCACTGACACGGGATAGATTCGTCCGTCCAACCCCATGTCGCCGACCTGAACTTTGTTTCCGATTCCGCCCAAAGCAATGACGGCCCAGTTTTCGAACTCAAAAGGCGGCATTTTCCTAAGCTGCTGTTCCGTCTGCGGGAGGTCGCGAACCACGAATCCACGGCCAATATTCCAGAGCTTTTCGCTCTCCGGCAACCGCGCCACATCACGCAACCGCTTCGCAATCACCCTGCAAGCCGTTGGTGAAATATCGATCCCTATCCACTGCCTGTTCATCCGTTGCGCGGAAACAGTGGCTGTCCCGCAACCACAAAAAGCGTCTAGAACGACGTCGTTTTCTTTGCTGCTGGTCGCAATGATCCGGTCGAGGAGAGCCAATGGCTTCTGGGTGGGATAGCCCAAAGCCTCCTTTGCCTGTGAATTAAGCGGTGGCAGGTCGTCCCATACGCTCTGAAGCGCGACCCCCTTCGATTGGTCAAGGTATCGTTTCAGAGCAGGCATTTCCCCCGTGGGAGGAATACCTACCAGCCCTGCTTCCAGAAGGGCGGCCATCTTCTCTGGCGAATATCGCCAATGGCGGGTCACTCCAAGGACTTCGAAGTAAGCATTTCCTTTCGCGGCACCACCAGGTCCAGTCAAATTATCCCATCGAAAGCGGCGGCCATCGGGATCCATATTGGTGTAGTGAGAGTTGATGTACGAGTCGGACAGAGGAGTGTATTGCTGGTTCCAGGTGTAATCCTTGCTGCCGCCGCTATAGAAGAAAATCACGTCATGCAAACGACCGTAGTGCTTGCTTCCCTGTTTGGCGTCGGTATGGGCTGTGCTTCGTTTCCAGACGATCTCATTTTGAAAACAGTTTTCACCGAAGATCACGTCAAGCATGACCTTGACGTAATGCGACGCATGCCAATCGCAGTGATAGTAAAAGGAACCTGTTTTCTTCAGGACTCTGGCGATCTCGACACAGCGTGGCCGCATGTACTCGATATAAGCCTGGGTGGACGCATGACGGTCCTCAAAAGAGCGTTTCTCTTTTGTCTCTCCCCAAAAGACCTCATAGTTGCGGTTTGAATTAAACGGCGGGTCGATGTAGCAAAGATCGACGCAGTTGTCCGGCAAGTGCTTGAGTTGGTCGAAGCAGTCGCCACAATACACAATCCGGGTATCGATAAGTTTCGAAGGTCGTGACATGAACTCAAATCATAGCAAGTTGGCCCACGATTGGCGGTCTGGTGTCCTCGCTCGATGAATAGAGTCAATCCCAACCCCGCCACCCACGCCGGAATCCCATAAGCTGCCATCCGCTCCCACAGTGTTTGCCTCGTCGAAGATATGCCAAGACTGAGATAGCGTTTTGCGGAATCGTGCATCTCACATCAAACGAGCGATTTGCACCGCGCTCGGGATGGGACGCTCGCTCATGCTGCTTCGCAACATCGCCCTTACACTCGGCCTCGCCACATTTGCCGCTACACTCGTTGCCGAGCCTATCGCCGTCCGCCAGACCCAGGGCGCGACCCGC
>DASRLB010000303.1:0-8525 GCA_035648695.1 Acidobacteriaceae bacterium
ATCCGGAGGAGCTTGCGGCGCGGCTGTTTGCGGGGCTGCGGGAGCTGGATGAGCGCGGCGTCGAGGAGATTATTTGCCCGATGCCGCCGGTGAGTGGGGTGGGGAGGGCGATTCGAGACCGTCTGGAGAAGGCGGCGTGGAAGAGTTAGGTTTCCCCACAGGACCCTTTGCGAAACTTGGCTAACTTGGCGAACTTTGCGTTAAAGTCCTCCTATCCCGGCCACAACTCCCTAATGCACCGTCAGTTTGCCATCGAAATCCACAACCAGCGAATCCCCAATAACCTGCATCGAGTGAATATGAAGCTCGTCGAGCTTCATATCGTAGCCGGTGCTCTCGGTCGAGCGGGTGAGGAGCTTGCGGAGCAGGTCGGCGATGTTGACGGTCATCTTCTGCGGCAGCTTGCGGCTAAGAAACGGGACCAGGAAAAAGTTCAGTTCCTTCGACTCGCTTAGGTTTTCGACGCGGGCGTCACGGAAGCCGATGTTCTCGGCCTGCGCGTCGGGGAGGACGGAGACGTCCGCCTGGGGCGACAGACTGAGGCCGAGGCACGTGCCGCGCAGGCTGGTCCCGAGCTTGGAATGTGTGTGGACGTGGACGACGATGCGGTCCTGGACGAAGGTGACCTTGGGCTGGTCGGCGTAGACGTAGCAGGCGGAGTGCTCGTTTCCGCGAATGTAGTAGCGGCCCTGGGCTCCGGTAAAAAGCTGTGTGGCGAGTGTGTGTTCGAGGGCCTGCGCGGAGATTCTGAGCTCGACGGCGTGGGCTGAAGTGGAGGCGAAGGCGCCGATACAAAGGAGGCCGGCAAGTAGGTTCGCGCGAGAAAGGATCGCCATGTCTCAAGGATACGGCGCGGGCTTGGACTTCGTTCCGTCGGCTGCTGTATACAAGAGTGGTTCCTTGTCAGAGCGGTTCGCGGAGGTAGTGCGGTGGTGTTTGGAGCGCTTCTTTTGCTGGCAATGGCGGCGAAGCCGGCAGTAACTGTGGCGGCGGATGGGTCGGGCGACTTCAAGACCGTGCAGGCCGCCGTCGATGCTGCACCGGAGCAGGGTGAGGTGATTCGCATCAAGCCGGGAATTTATAAGGAAAAGCTGGCCATTCCGCAGAACGGGATTGAGCTGCGTGGGTTGGGGCACAAGCCGGGGGATGTCGTGCTGACGTACGACGACTCGGCCAAGAGTGCGGGTGGGACGGGGAAATCCGGCAGCGTGACCGTGCGGGGCGATGATTTTATTGCCGAAAACCTGACGATCCAGAACGACTGGGAGAAGACCCACGAACGCATGGGTGAGGGAGCGCAGGCCGTCGCGCTGAATATCTCCGGCGACCGCGAGGTGCTGCGGCATGTGCGGCTGCTGGGGTATCAGGACACGCTGTATGCGGGCAGCAATACCTGTCACGCGCGGGAGGATGTGGGCAAGCCCTGTCAGGCGGCGCGGATGCTGTTTGAGGGTTGCTATATCGAAGGCCACGTCGATTTTATTTTCGGCGATGCGAAGGCTGCGTTCAAGAACTGCGAAGTGCATGGCATGACGCATCCCGTGATTGCGCTGACCGCGCAGAGCAAGCTGTTTCCGGAAGAGGATTCGGGGTATCTCTTTCTGCATTGCACGATTACGGCGGATGTTGCGGTGGATAAGGTTTATCTTGGGAGGCCGTGGCGGGCTTACTCGACTGTGTATTTCATCGACACCGATGTGAAGGGTACGGTGATTCAACCGGAGGGCTGGCTGGAGTGGAAGAACCCCGATGGCACTGGCAAACTCGCGACGAGTACGTATGCGGAGTTCCATACGCATGATGTGAACGGGCCGGTGAAGACGGACAAACGCATCGCGCCTTCGAAGCAGTTGACGAAGGCGCAGGCGGGGAAGCTGACCGTGGCTTCGTGGCTGGCGGGCACGGATGGGTGGAACGCTGAGGCAGTGCGGTAAAGCAAAAACCTTGACGCAAAGTGCGCAAAGTTTAAGGGCGAAGTTTCGCGAAGTAGAACGGAGATGAAATGCGGAAGATGCTGGTTGGGTGTTTGATGGCTGGGGTTGCGCTTGGCGTGCGGGCGCAGGATACGCGGACGGTGACCGAGCCGGTGGTTCCGGCGGTCTGTGCGACGTTGAAGGCCGCGCTGGCGGCGCCGTCGGGGATTGATCCTGCGGATGAGACGAAGCTGGATACGGAGCGGGTGCAGAAGGGAATTGACGACTGTGCTGAGGGCAAGGCGCTGGAACTGGCCGCCGATGGAGCCCGCAATGCGTTCCTGATTGCGCCGATTACGCTGAAGGCCGGCGTCACGCTGCTGATCGATAAAGGCGTGACGCTGTATGGGTCGCGCAATCCGAAGGACTATGAAACTGCGCCGGGAAGCTGCGGGATTGTGAGCGAAGGCGGCAAGGGATGCCGACCTCTGATCTCGGGGAAACATGCGTCGAACGCGGCGATCATGGGCGATGGCACGATCGACGGCCGGGGTGGGTCGAAGATGATCGTCGACGGCAAGGTCCAGGGCAAGACGTGGTGGGACCTCGCGGAGGACGCGCGCAAGGGCGGGCATCAGCAGGTGCCGCGGCTGATCGTGCTGGACGGGTGCGACAACTTTACGTTGTACCGGATCACGCTGAAGAATGCGGCGTTTTTTCACGTCACGTATAGCAATGGCGACGGATTCACGGTGTGGGGTCTGAAGATCGATACGCCGAAAAATGCGCGCAATACCGATGGCGTCGATCCCGGCTCGGGATCGAAGAACATTACGGTGACGCAGAGCTACATTCGCACCGGCGACGACAATATTGCGATCAAGGGCGGCGGCGGTGCGCCGACGACGAACATCACCGTAATTCACAATCATTTTTATTACGGACACGGGATGTCGATCGGCTCGGAGACGGATGCGGGCGTGAGCAAGCTGCGGGTCACCGACCTGTCGCTCGACGGTACGGACGCGGGGGTCCGCATCAAGTCGCAGGAGGCGTATGGAGGGCTGGTCCACGACGCCGTGTATGACGACCTTTGCATCCGCAACTCCAAGGCGCCGATACAGCTCGATACGAATTACTCCGCGAATCCCAAGCCGGGGAAGGGGAAGATTCCCGTGTTTACCGACATTACGCTGCGGAATTTGAGGATTTCCGGCGGTGGGAAGATCCAGTTGAACGGCTTCGACGCGACGCACCGGATTGGCATTCAGTTCGATGGTGTGATGCTGCTGGACTCGCCGGCGCTGTACAAATTTGCGATCGACCACGCGGACATTACGCTGGGCCCGGGGCCGGTGAATTTTCAGATGACAGGGACGGATTCGACGGTGAGGGGAACGCCAGGGAAGGGCGGGCTGGAGCCGTGCGCGGCGAAGTTTGTGCCGTTTCCGGAGAAGTAGCGAGTTGCGGGTTTGCATGAGCTCAGAGCTTAGAGATTTTGAGCGTAGAGGAATCCAGTTCCGCGTGGACCGGGGTTTGAACGAGTTATGAGTCGTGAGCTATGAGTTATGACAGCGATTACTGGGGGGCGGTGGGGCCGAGGCCCAGCTTGATGAGCGCGCGGGAGTCGGGGACGATTTTGGTTTGCCAGCCGTTGTCGGCCTGGAGCTTTTGCATGGCGGCCATGCTTTCCGCGTCCCATGTGCCGGAGGCTTCGCCGGAAAGATAACCCTGCTTGATGAGCGCCGTCTGGATGGCGGCGGCGCGGTCGTGGTCCATGGCGAGCGTCGGTCTCGCGGCAGACTTTGCGCGCGCTCTGGAATGCTTCGCCGCGCGTCTCGACGTTGCGTGGGCAGTTGTCGCGCGCATCGCGGACGAGTGGGTCTTGTGTTGGAGCGGCGTTGCGGACGCGGTGAGCGCGGCGCACAGAGCCAGCGAAAGTGCGGGGAGGAGAACTGGTCGCATCGTAAGAATCATAAAGCAGCGGATTGTGGTTAGGGGATAGGGGATAGAGAAAAGCAACGGGCGCTGGGAGATGTCCCGCGCCCGTTGTTGTGCGGTTTGGGGTTACGGCAGCGTGCCGCCCACGTAGGAGTTGCCGCGCACGTCGCGCACGACGAAGACCACATCGTTGCCGGATTTGAGGCCGGACACGATGGCGCGATACGATGCTTCATCGGTGACCGGCTTGCGGTTGATCTCGACGATGACCGCTCCCTTGATGAGGTTGATTTCGTCGGCGAACGAGCCGCTGCGAACGCTGGTGACTACGACGCCTCCAGACTTCAGCCCCAGCTTCGAGGCCATCGCCGCAGGCACGGCGGTGACGGTGATGCCCAGCTTGTTCTGGCCGGCGTCGATTTCGGGCGCGGCGGAGTTGTCGTCGTCGCCGCCAGCGATGTCGGCGTAGGTTTTGGCGCGGTCGCCGATGGCCACGGTTGCGGTGTCTTGCCTGCCGTTGCGCAGGTAGCCGAGCTTGATGGAGGATCCGACCTTGCGGGCGGAGATGTCGGCCACCAGGTCGTCGCCGTCCTTGATGGTGCGGCCGTCGACGGTAACGAGGACGTCGCCGGGTTGCAGGCCGGCCTTGGCAGCACCGCCGCCGGGGACGATCTGGCCGATGATGACGCCGCCTTTCGCGAAGCCGTACATGCGGCTGACCGCGGAGGACGGCGCCGCCTGGAAGGTAACGCCGATGGAGCCGCGCGTGACCTTATGTTCCGGCCCGATCAGCATGTTGTACACGCTGATCAGGATGTTCGACGGCATGGCGAAGCCGACGCCTTCGGAGCCCATGGACTGCGTGTAGATCGCGGTGTTCATGCCGATGACGGAGCCGGACATATCGACCAGCGGGCCGCCGGAGTTGCCGGGGTTGATGGCGGCGTCGGTCTGGATGAACTTCTGGAACTGATTGGCTGCGATGCCGTTCGCCGAAGGCTCGTCGATCGAACGATTTTTGGCGGAGACGATGCCGGCGGAGACGGTCTGCGAGAGGCCGAACGGGCTGCCGATGGCCAGCACCCAGTCGCCCACCTGCGCGCCGTCGGAGTTGCCCAGCTTGATGGTGGGCAGAGGCTCCTTGGTATCGATCTTGATGACGGCGATGTCGGTGTCCTTGTCGACACCGATGACGGTGGCGGGACGGCCGTGGTCGCCGGGGCCGCCGTCGGGATCGGTGGAGAGCTTGACCCAGATTTTGTCGGCCTTGTCGACGACGTGGTTGTTGGTGATGATGTAGCCGCGCGAATCGACGATGAAGCCGGACCCGAGGGCCTGGCGGACGCCGGCCCCCTGGCCGTCGTCGTCGCCACCTTGGCCGCCGCCGAAGAAGCGGTTGAAGAAGTCCTGCATGTTGCCCTGGTCGCCGTTGTCGTCGCCATCGGGTGGCTGTGCCTGGAGCGGGCCGCGCTGCAGGCCGCGGCGTCCGCGCGGAAGGGCGGACTGTTTGGGCAGCGACTCGGTATTGATGTTCACGACCGCCGGGCCGACCTCTTTGGCGATCTTCGAGAAGCCGTTGGAAAGCGTGACCGGGTTCGGGATGGTGAGGGGTCGAGCGTCGCTGGAGTCGATGTGCTGCTGCTCCTTGCCGCTGACGTTACCCGTAAGGACCGCTCCGGCCAGAATGCCGACGGAAAGCGCGGCAAGGACCGCGAAAGTGGTGGTGAGACGCCCGTTGCGGAGCTTGTCCCACAGTCCGCGCCCGGAAAAAGGATTCGGTGAAGCCGATGTAGTCATCGATGTATTTCCCTCATTCAAAATTCTAGTGGTCCGCTGCCGTGTTGGGGTCTGGCGGAGATTTGATCGCTGCGTTTCGTGGAAACGCACAGCTAGCCATTCTCTTAGACGCAAAATCGTCCTATAAAGCTTCGGGGCCCGGATGCAGACCGTGCGATGCGGCCCCCGGCCAGAGTTCCGTTACCAGAATACCGCCAATGATGAGTGCCGCGCCGAAGAGCGCGCGCGGGCCGAGGCGCTCGCCCAGAAAAATCAGCGAAGTGAGCCACGCGAATACCGGTTCGAGGGTGACGATGAGCGCCGTGTGGGTAGGCGAAAGATGCTGCTGCGCCCAGCTTTGGATGGTGAAGGCGGCAGCCGTAGCGAGGACGCTCGTGATCGCAAGGGCGATAAACAGGCGCGGCGTCGCATGGAAGTACGGGCGGCCCCCGACCGGCAGGGTGAACAGCATAAGCAGCGCAGCGACTCCGATTTGCACCGTGCCAAGGGTGCGGGCGCTGGTGAAGCGCGCGGCGTGTCCGAGCGTGAGCAGGTGAGCGGCGAAGGCGACCGCGCAGGCCAGGGTGAGACCTTCGCCAAGGCCGATACCTTTGAAGAACGAGACACCCGAGCCGGGAGGCGTGGTCAGCAGGATGAGGCCCGCGAAGGCAATCAGTGCTCCAGCAATGCCGGTCCAGCGGGTGGAGGGCAGACCGGGTGGCTTGACTCCCGGGATGAGGCAGAGCAGCGGGACGATGACCACGACCAGGCCGGTGATGAAGGCGGATTTTGAGGGTGTGGTGCGCGCCAGGCCGGTGGTCTGGAATTGATAGCCGAGTCCGAGGAAGATGCCGGCCGCCGATGCATAACGAAGTTCTCGGCGAGAAATTGCGCGCAGGGATTTCCAGTTGATTGCCGCCAGTATGAAGAATGCAAGCAGCATGCGCAGCAGGTTGAACAGCAGCGGCGATATGTCTGCGAGGGCAGCCTTAACAAGTGTGAAAGTGGTGCCCCAGACCAGGACGGCAGCAATGAGCAGGACATGGGCGAGGGTTCGTTTGGACATGGCGCAGCGCGCAATTAGTGTATGGCATTTACTTTCTCGCGATTACTTTCTAAAGACCACCCGGAAAGTAAGCAGCAAGAGTCCTCCGATCTCGCCGATCGTTGCCCCTGACAGGCAAAGCAGGACCTTGAGATCGAGTTGGAATCCCCACGCATGGAATCCCTGCAGGAAGAAGATGGCGAATGTGGCGGCGGAGAAGAGACCGTAGGCCCATAGCAGGAAGGGAATGATCTGGCGCTGGTGGTGAAGATGCGCCTGAGTTGTTGCGATGTCTCCCCACTGTTTTGGCGTGAGAACCTCAGGTGGCTGGGGAGTGATCGCTGGCATTGCGCTATACAAGAACCAGTTCGGAGTCGGTTGAGGGAGCGCTCTTCTGCTTCTGCTTGGCCGCTTTTTGCAGGATCGGCATCACGAGTACCCGGAAATTCTGGCTGTCCGGATCGACCGAGGCGATCTCATGTCCCTTGATCTTTTCATCCACGGACCACTCCAACATGCTCATGGCGCTGTTGAACATGTCCTTCATGCTGGTTGATCCGGTCTTCTGCTGAAGCGCCTTGAGTTCCTTGACCTGATCTTCGGTGAATTCAAAGTTGATCCGCATGGGCCTGCCCTCCTGGGTCGGGAAATAGAGCTTTACACAAGCGATGTTAGGATGTCGCGATTGCCGTGTCAACTCAAATATTACTCAATAACTACTCATCCATTGAGTATGCCTATTGGGCAGTGTAGACCGTATTGCCACCGACAACAGTCCGCAGGACCTTAGTGTGCAGGATTTCCTGCGGCGAGGCTTTCGTGATGTCGCGGTCGAGGACGACAAGATCGGCGAAGAAGCCGGGCTCGAGGCGGCCCTTCTTTTTCTCGGCGTATTCAGCGAAGGCCGAGCCCTGGGTGTAGGCGTAAATGGCCTCGTTGAGGGTGATTTTTTCCTGCGGCTGGAAGGTCTGCGTGCCGGCTTCGTTCTGCCGCGTGATCGCCGAATAAAGCCCGCGGAAAGGGTTGATCGATTCGACGGGATAATCGGTGCCGAAGGCGAGGGTAACGCCGTGGTCGAGCATGGACTTCCAGGCGTAGGCGTACTTCGCCCGCTCAGGGCCGATGCGGTCGGTGGCCCATGCCATGTCGGTGAGCAGATGGACGGGTTGCATCGAGGCGATGATGTGGAGTTTGGCGAAGCGGTCGAAGTCGCCGGGGGCAAGGACTTGCGCGTGCTCGATGCGGTAGCGGGTGATGTAGGGGACCATCGGAGCGGCTTGTTTATCCAGTGACCCGGAATGCAAAGGAGCGCGATTCCCGGCGGGACGCGCGTACTGTTCGGCGAGTGTGAATGCATCGAGGGCCATCGCGTTAGCGCGGTCACCGATAGCGTGGAAGCCGATCTGAAATCCGGCGGCGGCGCGTTCGGCGGTCATGGCGTTGAGCTTGGCCTGGTCGTAACGGGCTATGCCGGAGTTGCCGGGATCGTCACTGTACGGAGCGATCATCGCCGCCGTGCGTGACCCTAACGACCCGTCCATGAAGCCCTTCAACATGCCGGTGTGAAGCATGGGATCGTCGAGCGGATGATGCGCCTGATGCTGCTTGAGAAGCGCAACCGGGTCATTGAACGTCAGCCATTCGGACACGCGAACATGAAGCTGATGATCGCGCTCCATGGCTTCGAGAGCGAGAAAATCGTCCCAGTCGGAGTAATCCTGCACGGACGTGACGCCGTGGGCGCTGGCATCGTCGAGGGCGATAGTCAGCGCCTGGCGGCGGACGGCGGGCGACGGGGGTGGGATGTGGGCTTCGATCAGCGCGCGTGCCGGGCCTTCGCGGACGATGCC
>DASRLB010000304.1:0-7398 GCA_035648695.1 Acidobacteriaceae bacterium
ATGGTGGAGGCGGCGGGAGTCGAACCCGCGTCCGAAAAAACTTCCAACAGAGAGCATTCATGCTTTTCCGCGTTCCGATTTGTCTCGTCAGCGTCGCTCAGAACGGGCGAAGACGCGAAACCGACCAGCCTGATTGATCTCGCCCTCGGCGTCCAGACGGAACTCCTTGGGCCAGCCTACTGTGCGACGATCGGTATCCCCCCGTAGGCGAAGGGGAAGCGATCGGCTACTTAATTATTAAGCAGCAAGCGCGAATTGAGGTTCGGCACTTATGTTTTTGTGAGCGATTGCGGGTGTCCACACCCCGGCATGCCTCTCTGCCACAAGCAATCCCGTCGAAGCCGTGACGCCCCCATTTGGAGCTGGCTACCAACAATGCGTTGGGCGCTGCAAAGAACTGCAACCAGTATACGCCGCCCATCTTAAGCGCTCAGGCTGAATCCCTCCTGCAACACGCACGCGCTCATCATCAGCATCAGTACAGTGTCCGCAGCGACGTTCGAGCCTTCGTCCATCGTGTGCAGGTTATCCAGCAGCCCGACCACCTTCGTCTGATCGAAAAAGGGAATCGACGCCATCGTCGAACCGCGCAGCGTGTCGTTCACCAGAGTGCTCAGCTTCTCCTTCGGGTTCAGGGTTGCCGGCGGACTCAGGAATGGATGCTTTTGCCTGCGGTAGACGGTGTCGGTAATCACGTCGCGGACCGCTTCTCGCAGCACATATTTCTCCGTCATGCCGTGGATCTTCTGGCTCACCGGCTGCGAGCGAATCACTTCGACAACATGGTGGTCCAAAAACGGCACGCGTCCTTCGACGGAGTGCGCCATCTCCATCCGATCGCCGAGGATGGTCAGGATGTAATTCGGCAGCGCTGTCTTCGACCATAGGTACAGCGATTGATGCACCGCGTCCCGGCCCGTAAGCTGTCCGCGGATATCGAGCCCGTTCAGCAGCGCGTGATAGCTCTGGGACTGCCCGAAGCTCTCCACAAAATCCGCTGCCAGCAGCTCCTGCATCTTGGCCGACCGCGCCGAGAAAGTCTCAATCCACGATGGAACAAACCCCAGTTGCCGCTGCAAATTTTCGAGCGGCTTGGCAGCTCCGTGCGGCATCAGCAAACCGCGCGAGACAGGATTGCCTTTCTCCAAATCACCGAGCAGCTTCGCGACTTCAGCCGGGTCCTGACCCTCGCGGTTGTACAGCAGCATGTCTCGGCGAAAATGCGGATATCCGCCAAGCACCTCATCCGATCCCTCGCCTGTGAGCACCACCTTGTACCCGGCGTCGCGCACCGCCTTGCTCAGCAGGTACTTCGCCACGCCGTGCGCATTCACGCAGAGCGCTTCCGACTGCAGAATCGCCGCCGCAAAATTGTCTGCGAGGTCGTCCTGCCGAATGGGGATAGGGCAGAACTCGGCGCCCACCAGCGCCGCCATTTCCTTCGCCTCTTTTTCCTCATCATATTCGGCGCGATCGAACGTCAGCGTGAACGCCCGAATGGGGTCCGCATGATGCTTTGCCGCGAGCCCGAGTACAGCGCACGAGTCCAGTCCGCCGCTCAGGTAGCATCCCACCGGAACATCCGCGCGCAAGCGCAGCCGGACCGCCTCCTCCAGCACCGTGCGCAGCTCATCTCTGTACTCCGCGTCACTCCGCTGCGGCGCTCCGCTGTTCGCCATCGGATAATTGAAATCCCAGTATTGGTTCATCTGGAACTGCTTGTCCGTCGCCACCACATAGTGCCCCGGAGGCACCTGAAAGATTCCGTCATACAGAGTCCGCGTCTGATGCTGGCCCATTTCCGCCGCATGGTAGACGGTCTCCGCATCCCAGCGAGCGGGAACTCCGGCGGCAAACAGCGCCTTCACTTCCGAGGCAAAATACAGCGTCTCGTTGTGGAATGCGTAGAACAGCGGTTTGATGCCGAACCGGTCGCGTGCAGCGAACATCGTGCGGTTGCGTTCATCCCAGAGCACAAACGCAAACTCCCCGCGCAACTGGTGCAGGCACTCGGCGCCGAAATCCTCATACAGGTGCAGCGCAATTTCACTGTCCGACCGTGTGCGAAGACGGTGCCCCGACCGTTCCAGTTCGCGCTGGATCGCCTCGTACCCATACAGCTCGCCGTTCACCACAATGTGGGTGCGCCGATCTTCGCTCGCAATCGGCTGGTCCCCGCTGGCCAGGTCGATAATGCTCAGTCGCGCATGTCCAAGCGCGACTCTGCGGTCGGGCGAAATCCAGTGCCGCTGCCCATCCGGCCCGCGATGATAAAGACTTTGCGTGGACCGTTGCAGCTCCGGCTCGGAAATCGGCCCGCGCCGCGAGAAGAATGCGACAATTCCGCACATGGGAAATACTCCCGCTTCAGATGTGTATTTCGGAGAACCGCCCAAGCCTATCACGGCTTGGTGTCGTCATTATGCAAACGCCAGCAGTACCGCCCCCGCGGTAATCAGCAAACCCCCGGCGACCTTCATCGGCGTCAGGCTCTCCCCCAGAAAAAGCCACGCACATACAATCACGATCACCACGCTCAGCTTGTCCACAGGCGCCACGCTCGATGCCGGCCCAAGCTGTAGCGCGCGAAAGTAGCACAGCCACGAAAGCCCCGTAGCAAATCCCGACAGCACCAGAAAAATCCAGCTCCGCCGACCGATATCGGCGATTGCATGATGATGCCCCAGGCTCAACGCGATCGCCCACGCAAACACAAACACGACGCTTGTCCGCACCGCGGTCGCAAGGTTCGAGTCGATGCCCGCAACGCCCACCTTTGCCAGCAGCGCCGTCGCCGCCGCAAACACTGCCGAAAGCAACGCCCACGCAATCCATCCCATAGCGTTAGGATGCTGGCTGGCGACGCGAAAGTGCAAGTCGCGACAGTGGGGCGTTAAGCGGAAATCCCCGCCACCTGGCGGGGATTCCGGCACCTCTGCAAAATCGTTCGCTAGCGAGTGACGACAACATCGTCCTCACGCACCCGGTCTGCATCCTTCGAGCCCTCTTCACCGGTCGACGCAATGTCCTTGGCTCCGGTCGCCTTCAGCGAATCTTTCGCGCGACTGATCTCGTCGGACGTATCGCAATGCACCGACAACAACGTTCCGCCATCCTTCACTGCGCCTTCAAACCGCTTGGCTTCGTACTCGGGAATACCCATGCCCACCAATGCACCGACAATGCCGCCGACGGTGCCGCCGACGCCAAGTCCAGCCAGCGCACCCATAATCGGGCCGGCAGCAATCAGCGGGCCCACGCCGGGGATCGCCAGAGCGCCGATGCCCGCGAGCAGACCCAGCGTTCCGCCGATCACGCCGCCGGCAGTAACGCCGGTCGCTGTGCCTTCGGGCGCCTTGGTGTTTTTCTCGTGCGCAAACGCGCGCGTGCTGTCGTCGTCCGGCAGCAGTACGGAGATATCGGAGTTCGAAAAGCCGAGTGTAAGCAGATTGTCGACCGCGTTCTCAGCAGCCGCGGGGGTGGAGTAGATGCCGAATACGGCGGTGTTTTTGCTAGACATGGTAATGACTCCTTGGGGGTCTGTAGTTATAAATTGGGTTGGGGAATTACTGCTTCACGGTGAGTTGATCGACAACCTTGTCGGCCGACACAACGCTGGCAGCATCGCTGACAACTTTTTGCTTCTCGTCGTCCGACTTCACAGGCCCCTTCAGGGTGACCGTGCCGCCTTTGGTGATGATCTTCACATTGTGTGCGTAGGTGGAGAGGTCCTTGTCGGCAATGATGGCCTTCCGTACGTTCGCCGTAGTCTGCCGGTCTGACGTAGCATTCGGCTGATTGTCAGCGGTGCCGCCTGGGTTCTGGTTCTTGTTCTGTGCCGAGTTATCCGGCTGCGCAGAACTCTGTGCATGAGCAGGCAAGCTCAACACCAGCCCCGCGCACGCAACGGCCAAAGCAAGATGGAATGATCGAACGATTTTCTGCATGGATTATTTCCAAAGAGAGAAGAACTCTCCGGGCTGCCGGGTCAAGCGCGATCGTTCGAACGCCGATCCCGTATGTGCAGTCAGGACTTCAGATGGCTGGCCCGCGTCCCGGCGTTGTTCTGTTTTCCATGGAATTATCCATGCCCGTAAAGCGCGAATTTAGATGCGCGAAACGCTTACATGGTGATCGATTCAAGATCGATCTTCGTCCACTCGCCGCGCTCGATCCCCGCGCGAATTTGCGCCGGTGTCCGCCCCAGCTTCGTCTGCTGGTACGAGTACACGGCTTCCTTCATGCAGGTCGCGCACGCCGCTCCGTGCGTCCCCTCAAAGCAGCTGTGGAGACTGTTGTGACCCAACTCACGATCGCAGCGGCAGTAGCACGGCTCCTGGTGCAGCACCGCCGGGACCTTCGCCGCCATCTTGTACGCCGTCACCTGGTAGGAGTGCGTAAAGTACGGCCCGGTCAACTGCGTCCCGCTCATGATCGGGGGCAGCACATGTTTCGGCGCGCCCACGTTATACGCCGGAATATCATTTCCCGGACCGCCAAACTGCGCCGAAGCCGCCACCGCCACCAACAACACCGCAAGACATCCGAGAACTCGCTTCATAGCGAATATCATAACGCTCTCACTGCCATCCCACCGCAGTGGTTCCGGCGACTCCCGCAATTCGTCTCCCCGAGCCCGAATTGACCTTGCCAGCCAACCATCCCGCGGGGCAATGACATCTCCTTCCCATCCTTTCAAACAGCAGCGCAATCCCGGCAGCAAGGAGCCTTCGTCCGTCGGCAGCGTGTTTTTCGGAAGGGGTTGGAGCGAACGAACTCAATCAAGGCCTCTGCCACCGAATGCTATAGAAAATCGGCGCTTAAGAAA
Organism: Acidobacteriaceae bacterium; assembly: GCA_035648695.1. Taxonomy (GTDB): domain Bacteria; phylum Acidobacteriota; class Terriglobia; order Terriglobales; family Acidobacteriaceae; genus Granulicella. The sequence continues at coordinate 4,829 of DASRLB010000304.1, forward strand.
AAAGGCGGCATGAGCGGTGCTTTGCTCATGCCGGGAGGCCAGTGACGCAACTTGCTCTCAAGCAGCTTCGCCTGAGTAAAACCTTAGCGCTCTCCAAACTGCTGGAGTCCAACGCGTTTCCAAAGCATACCACGAATGGGATATTCCGCAAGCCCTATCTTCCAAATTCGGTATTCCGTGACGAATTTCATTCCTGTCCGTGCGGAATGCCTTGCGCTTTCTATAAGATGCGAGCCGGCGGCCTCACAGCTCCCGGCCCAGCCGCGCCGCCATCTCCGCATCCTTCGCGGTAATGCCGCCGGCGTCATGCGTCACCAGCCCTAACGTCACGCGGTTATATCGTATGTCGATGTCTGGATGGTGGCCCGCCTCTTCGGCGATCTCCGCAACCCGGTTTACAAACTTCATCGCCGCGACGAAGTCTTTGAACGTCCACTCGCGCTGCAATTTGCCCGCGGCCAATCCCCAGCCCGGAGCACTCTTCAACGCCTGTTCCAATTCACCCGCATCCAGTTTTTTCATTTCGCTCCCTCAGCTTTCCTCACCGCCCGCTTCGCTTCCGCCCATCCGGGCTTGCTCACCTGGCGGCCACGTCCCAGTGCCAGCGCGCCGGCTTCCACATCCTCCGTAATGCACGATCCCGCAGCCACGTAAGCTCCGTCACCCAAGGTAAGCGGCGCAACAAGCGTCGAATCCGACCCGACGAACACCCCATCGCCGATCGTCGTCGTATGCTTATGCACGCCATCGTAGTTGCAGGTAATCGCGCCAGCGCCGATGTTCACGCCGGCCCCAATCACCGCGTCGCCTAGATAGCTCAAATGGTTCGCCTTCGATCCCCGGCCCAGCTTGACCTTCTTGGTCTCGACAAAGTTGCCGACGTGCGCTCCCTGCCCAATGTCGCTGTCCGGCCGCAAGTGCGCATAAGGCCCCAGCATCGCGCCATCACCCACAAGTGCATCGTCGAGGATGCATCCATTCCGCACCACAACCCCGTCGCCGATCGTCGAATTTTGCAGCACCGAGTACGACCTTATCCGGCAATCCGAGCCAATCCGCGTCGCACCCAGCAACTGCACATACGGCTCGATCGTCGTGTCCGCTGCAACCTCCACTTCGTTGTCGATCACGCAAGTCTCCGGCCGAAAAATCGTCACTCCCTGCGCCATCAGCCGCCGCGCATTGTTCCGCCGCATAGCCTCATCCAGATGCATCATCTCGGCAATCGTGTTCGCACCCAGCACTTCGTCGACACTCTCCGCCTGCACCGCGATCACACGCTGGCCCTCCTGTACCAGCATCGACGCCACATCGGTCAGGTAGAACTCTCCGTGCGCATTGTCGGTTGAAAGGGAGCCGAGATGACCGAACAACGCAGTCGTCCGAAAGCAATAAATCCCGGAGTTGATCTCCGGTGCGGAAAGCTGGTCCGGCCGGAGCGACTTCTGCTCCACAATCGCTGTCACTTCCGCCGACCCGGCAGCCTTGCGCATCACGCGCCCATATCCCGCCGGATCAGGGGGGACCGCCGTCAAAATTGTCATCGCCGCCGCCTCGGTGAGGTGCGCCAGGCAGATTGCGCGAAGCGTTTCCGGACGGATCAGCGGCACATCACCCGACAGTACCAGCAAATGTTCCGGCGCGGCCTCTCCCGTCGCCGCAAAATGCGCCTTCACCATCTGCAGCGCATGTCCCGTCCCGCGCTGGTCCGCTTGCAAAACAAACTGCACACCCGTCGCCGCCACTGCCTCCCGGACCCGTTCGGCTTCATGCCCGATCACGCAGTAAATCCGCTTCGGAGCAGCGACAGTTTTCGCCGCCGCAATCACATGCAGCAATAAGGCCTTTCCCCCAATCTCATGCAGGACCTTAGCCCGTTTAGACTTCAACCGCGTGCCCTTGCCCGCAGCCATAATGACGATGCCGAATGCGCTGGTATCCATACCGAAATCCTCTCACACACGGCACAGGTCGACGACCTCCGCCCCGAAGCGGTCGACCTTATCGAGCGCGACGCCCCGCACGGCCCGCAGATCGTCCAACGACTGCGGGCGCGCCAGAACAATGTTCCGCAGGCTGCTGTCCGCCAGAATAAAGAATGACGGCAACCCTGCCCGGGCCGCCTGCTCGCTCCTCCATGCTCGCAGCCGGCCATCCAGCGCCGCCTGCGCCGCATTGAACTCCGCCACCGCCGCCACTGCCACCGGCCGCGGAGCCGGACGAACAGCCGGCGCCACCGCGGGCCTCTGCCGTTGCCCGTTCTCCTTCGCGAAACTTGGCTCACTCCGCGAACGTTGCGTCAAGGTCGTTGCCGTTGTTTTTGTCAAAGCCTCGTCAAGCCTCCGCTGCTTCCCACTCATCTCGACCGCCGAGCTCACCTTCCTCCGTGCAGGCCCCTTTGTCAGCGGAGCATCCGCCGTCCCATCGCGCATCACGACCGTATCCAGCGTCGCCTCACCCGGTTCGCGGCCCTCATGCGTAATCGCGGCCTTGCGATAGGTAACATCGCGGCCTTCAGGTGTACGAAAGACCTCGGACGACACCGACAGCAACCCCGCCCGTCCCAGTGC